>JAZJZJ010000144.1:0-16759 GCA_040389925.1 Pseudomonadota bacterium | reverse complement strand
TCGGTCGTGCCCTACTACAACAAGCCGTCGCAGGAAGGCATCTACCGCCACTTCAAGGCCATCGCCGAAGCGGTCGACATCCCGATGGTGCTGTACAACGTGCCCGGCCGCACGGTTGCCGACATGCAGGTCGAGACCACGATCCGCCTCGCGCAGATTCCGGGCATCGTCGGCATCAAGGAGGCGAGCGGCGAGATCGACCGCGCGGCGTGGCTGATCAAGCAGGCGCCGAAGGGGTTCTCGATCTACTCGGGCGACGACGGCACCGCGATCGCGCTGATGCTGCTCGGCGGTCACGGCAATGTCAGCGTCACCGCCAACGTCGCGCCGCGCGCGATGCACGCGCTGTGCATGGCGGCACTCGAAGGCCGGGCTCGCGAAGCCACCGCGATCCACCTGAAGCTGCTGCCGCTGCACAAACAGCTGTTCTGCGAATCGAGCCCCGCACCGACCAAGTGGGCGATGAGCCAGCTCGGCCTGTGTGGCGCGGCCCTGCGCCTGCCGATCACGCCGCTCACCGAAACCGGCCAACAACTCGTCGGCCAGGCGCTGCGCGAGTCCGGCCTGCTGTGAGCCTGCTGCACCCGCCGGTCCGGCGTTCCACTCAACGACTTCGCACACCGCAGGGCCAGGCGCTGCCTCGCGCTGCCCGCCCCTTGGAGATGCACCCCGTGACCCGTTCCTTCTCTCTTTCCGCGCTGGCCGTGACGAGCGCCATCGTGACAGCCTCGCTGGCCGGTTGCTCGACCATCGAAGGCCTGATGTCGGGGGACAAGCTCGACTACCGCACCGCCAGCAGCGGCGGCAAAACGACCGGCCTCGAAGTGCCACCCGACCTGACCCAGCTGACGCGCGATTCGCGCTACCAGCAGACCCAGGGCGGCGCGGTCAGCGCGGCCGCCTTCCAGGCCAACACGCCCGCCACCGTGGCCACCATCGCGCCGGCCACGCCGATCGCGGCCCAGGCGGTTGCCGACATGCGCATCGAGCGTCTGGGCAACGAGCGCTGGCTGCGCACCAGCCTGACGCCCGAGCAACTCTGGCCCCAGCTGCAGGCGTTCTGGAAAGAACGCGGCTTCGTGATCGTTCAAGACACGCCCGCCACCGGCGTGATGGAAACCGACTGGGCCGAGAACCGCGGCAAGTTGCCGCTCGACTTCGTGCGGTCGTCGATCGGCAAGGTGTTCGACGGCGCGTTCTCGACCGGCGAGCTCGACAAGTTCCGCACCCGTGTCGAGCGCACGGCAAACGGCACCGAGGTCTACATCACGCACCGCGGGATGATCGAGGTCTATGTCGGCGACCGCAAGGAAAGCACCACTTGGCAGCCGCGCCAGCCCGACCCGCAACTCGAGGGCGAACTGCTGTCGCGCCTGATGCTCAAGCTCGGCGCGACCGAAACCGTCGCCAAAGCGGCGGTGCCGGTGCCGGGCACGCCCGGCGCACCGGCGCGCGCCCGCCTGATCACCGGTCAGCCGAGCGCGACGCTGCAGATCGACGACGGCTTCGACCGCGCGTGGCGCCGTGTCGGCGTCGCGCTCGACCGCAGCGGCTTCACGGTCGAAGACCGCGACCGCACGCAGGGCGTGTACTTCGTGCGCTACATCGACCCGAAGTTCGCCGGGAAAGAAGAGCCGGGCTTGTTCTCGAAACTGCTCGGCTTCATGGGCAGCAAGAGCACCGATGACCCGACGGGCGGCCCGGCGCGCTACCGCGTGACGGTCAAGGGCGACGGCGAACGCAGTACCGTGAGCGTGCTCACGGGCGCTGGCGCACCTGAAAACGGCGACGCGGGCAAGCGCATCACCGCGCTGCTGCTCGAAGACTTGAAGTAAGTCCGGCGCCGGTACCGCCGAGAGCCGGCGCGCGATGCGCTTCTGCAGCCTGGGCAGCGGCAGCGCCGGCAACGCGACGCTGGTCGAAGCGGCGAGCGGCTCGACCACCAGCCGGGTGCTGATCGATTGCGGTTTCTCGTTGCGCGAGTTGCAGCTGCGGCTTGGGCGTGTCGGCCTGAGCTGCGACGATCTCGATGCCGTCTTCATCACCCACGAACACGGCGATCACATCGGCTGCGCGGTGACCCTGGCACGCCGGCACCAAGTGCCGCTGTGGATGAGTCGCGGCACTTGGCACGCGATCGGCCAGCCCGAGTTGCCGCCCGGGCTGCTGCAGTTTGCGCGTGATGCCCGGACCATCGCCGTCGGCGATCTGCAGTTGCTGCCCTACACCGTGACCCACGATGCGCAGGAGCCGCTGCAATTGCGCCTGTCCGACGGTGCGCACGACTTGGGCGTGCTCACCGATGTCGGCTCGGTCACGCCCCACCTGCTGGCCAGCCTGCAGCGCTGCGACGCGCTGCTGCTCGAATGCAACCACGACCGCCGGATGCTCGCGAACTCGAGCTACCCGGCGTCGCTGAAGGCGCGCATCGGCGGGCGGCTCGGGCACCTCGCGAACGACGTTTCGGCGCAGATTCTCGCGGCCTGCCTGCACGACGGTTTGAAGCACCTCGTCGCGGCACACCTGAGCGAGCGCAACAACACGCCGGCCCTCGCACGCGCTGCGCTCGCGGAGGCCTGCGGCGCCGCGCACGACGAGATCGTCGTCGCCGACCCGCGACTCGGCTTCGACTGGCTCGATCTCGACCGATAGCCGGTTGCAACGACGGCGGGCGCAAAAAAGCCGCCCGGAGGCGGCCTCTTCTCGAAACCGGCCGAAGCCGGTCGTCGCCGTGTCGATTTACTTCTTGACAGCGTCGGCAGCCTTGCCAGCAGCGTCCTTGGCAGCGTCGGCGGCCTTGCCGGCAGCGTCCTTGGCGGCATCGGCAGCCTTGCCGGCGGCGTCCTTCATCGCGTCGGCAGCGGCGGCGGTACCGGCCGAAGCGGCACCGGCGACAGCGCTGGCACCAGCCATCACTTCGGTGGCGGCAGCCGAAGCAGCCGTCGAGACAGCGCTCGCAGCCGCCGAGGCGGCCTCAGCAACCGCCGGAGCGGCAGCGGCGGAAGCGGCAGCAGCCGGCATTTCTTCCTTCTTGCCGCAGGCGGTCAGAGCAACGGCGGCAACGATGGAGGCGAGCAAAAGCGACTTGTTCATGTGTGTGTGTCCTCTGGATCTGATTAGGGTCGAACAATTACCGGTCATTGTGGGAGCCCATACCTACGCAGAGTCCCAACGTTCTCAGGCATGGACAGCTCGCGCCCTTCCAGTGCCTAGCCAATGATTATAGACAGCTCCAGGGTGATTCCCTAGAGGCCGGTCGTGGTTGCCGGGAACGCCTCTTCCGAGCGTTGCAAAACTGCATCAACCTGTTCCCGGCAACGGATCTCGTCGGCCTTGTCGTGCGACAGCCGCCCACGATGGTGCACGTTGTCGGACAGCCGCACACTGATCGCACCGAGGCCGAGCAGGATGGTCGGAAACTCGCCGGTCGCCAGCTCCGTGTTGGTGCGGCAGCTGACGATGTGTGCCCAGTTGCGCCGCCACTCGACCCAGCGCGGATGGCGCCGCGCGACCGCGTCGAAGTGGCGCGCGACCAACGTCAGCTTGCGACTCGATGCCGCCCACTGTTGCAGCAACTCAACGGTGGCGCGCTCGCCGAGCGGCCAGTCGGCGAAGTCTTCGTCGCAGAGCCAGACCTCGCGCGCGCCGGCGCTCGCGAGCGTCTCAAACGCGTAGCGCAGCGCCGCATGAAATTCGGCGCGGCTCGTGATCAGCGAAGCGGGTTCGGTGCCCATCGTCGGTCTCCTTGGTGAGTGATCAGGTCGTGCGCAGCCAACCGGACGCCAGCCACTCGGCCAGCAGCTCACGCGCGTCGGCGCTCAGTGCCGCCAGTTCGCGCGCATCGAGTCGGCGCCGGTCGGCCAAGCGCCGCATCAGCGCCGCGTCGCGCCCGCCGGCGCGGAACGATTCGCCGTTGATGAACACGTGCCGATCGTCGTACAGCATCCGGGTGCGCTGATCGAGTGCCATGCCGGTGCATTCTGCCGGGTCGGCGTCGCCTTCGCCATCAAACCACACGCCGCGCTTGGGTTCGCTCAGCACCTCGCCGAGCGCGCAGGCGAGCCCGGCCGGGTCGCGCAGCAGGCGCTGCACCGCGTCGGCGGCAAAGGCCTGCAGCGCCAGCGGGATGCGGCCCGGCGCATCGGTCGCGGGCTGCTTCGGATCGCGGTAGAGCGGGCCGGCGGGATTGGCAAGCGCGTCCGCATCGGCGGCATCGAGCGCGCGCTGCAGCACTTCGCGCGCGAGTTCGTCGCGACCGCTCGCGCGAAAGCCGATCGAGCAGGTCGTGCACTCGCCTTCGGCGACGCCGTCGTGGGCCCAGCCGGGCGGCAGGTAGAGCATGTCGCCGGGTTCGAGCAGGAACGAATCCTCCGGCTCGAATGTGGCAAGGATCTTCAGCGGCACGTCGGGCACCAGTTCGGGCGTTCTCACGCGGCCGATGCGCCAGCGCCGCCGGCCCTGCGCCTGCAGCAGGAACACGTCGTACGAGTCGACGTGCGGGCCGACGCCGCCGCCATCGCTCGCGTACGACAGCATCAGGTCGTCGAGCCGTGCGTCAGGCACGAACCGGAAGCGGTCGAGCAGCGCGCGCGCGGCCGGGATGTGCAGGTCGAGGCCCTGCACCAGCAGTGTCCATTCACGCTGCTTCAGCGGCGGCAGCACGCTGCGTTTCAGCGGGCCTTGCCGCAGCGTCCAGCGCGCGCCATCACGCACGATCAGGCGCGACTCGACTTCGTCGTGCGAGGCCAGATCGAACAGCCGTGCGCGCTCGATCAGCGTCACGCCGCCGGGCACCGCTTGGCGCACCAGCAGTGGCTTCTTCTGCCAGTGGCGGCGCATGAAAGTGGCGGGCGACAGGCCGCCCAGCAACGGGCTTGCAAGAGAAATGTCCATGGTCGATTGTGCGATCATTGAACGATGCTTATCACCACACCGTGTGTCGTCAGCCTGACTTGGAAGCTGCAAGACACCTTGGGCGCCTTGATCGACGAACTGGCCGATCCGGTCGAGTTCTTTTACGGCGGCGACGACCTGCTCGCGAAGGTCGAAGAGGCGCTGCTCGACCAGGAAGCCGGCTTCGCCACCACGCTGCACCTCGAACCCGAACACGCGTTCGGCGACTACGACTCCGCACTCGTGTTTTTCGAAGAGCGTTCGGTGTTTCCGGACACGATCGAGGTCGGCATGCAATTCGACGGCCCGCCGCCCGGCGCCACCACGCAAGGCATGCCGGCCGAAGCGGTCTACACCGTGACCGAGGTCTATCCCGGCCACGTCGTGCTCGATGGCAACCACCCGCTCGCCGGCATCGCGTTGCGGCTGAACCTGACCGTGCGCGATGTGCGCGCTGCGACCGAAGCAGAGATCGAGGCCGGCAGCGTCGGCCAGCCGGTGTTCACGGTGATGAACACCGCGCCGAGCGGCCCGCCGCTGCACTGAAGCAATGGGGCGCCCGGTGGCGAATACGCCACCACCCGCCGGGCAGATGGTCGCCCGCCTTGGCGCGGCCCGGCGCCGGTCGATCTCCTACGCCGACGTGTCGGCGACCCTCGGAATCCGTTCCGGCGTCGTCACCGGCCCCTTGCCGCTGAAGCGGTCGAGCGCGAGGTAGATCACCGGCGTGATGTACAGCGTGATCGCCTGCGAGAACACCAGACCGCCGACCACCGCCAGCCCGAGCGGCTGGCGCAGTTCGGCGCCGGCGCCCAGGCCGAGCGCGATCGGCAGCGCGCCCATCAGCGCGGCCAGCGTCGTCATCATGATCGGGCGAAAGCGCAGCACGCAGGCCTCGCGGATCGCCGCGGCCGGCGCCGCGCCGCGCGTGCGCTGCGCGTCGAGCGCGAAGTCGATCATCATGATCGCGTTCTTCTTGACGATGCCGATCAGCAGCAGGATGCCGATGGTCGCGATCAGCGTCAGGTCCTGGCCGAAGAACTTCAGCATCAGCAGCGCGCCGACCGCCGCCGACGGCAGCCCGGCCAGAATCGTCAGCGGATGGATGTAGCTCTCGTACAGCACGCCGAGCAGCACGTAGATCACCAGCAGCGCGCCGATGATCAGGATCAGTTGACTGCCCTGCGAACTCTTGAACACGGCCGCGTCGCCGCCGTAGGTCGTGATGACCGACGACGGCAGCTGAATCTGGTCGCGGTATTTCTCGATTTTCGCGGTCGCGTCGCCGAGCGCGATGCCGGGTGCGAGGTTGAACGACACGGTCACCGCCTGCAACTGGCCGACGTGGTTGATCGCGGTCGGCCCGACCGTGCGCTCGACCGTCGTGAAGCTGGAAATCGGCACCAGGGTCCCGCTGCCGGAACGCACGTAGATGTTGTTGAACGCGCTCTCGTCCTGCTTGGCCTCGGGCGCCACTTCCATGATGACCTGGTAGCTGTCGGCGCTGGTGTAGATGGTCGAGACCTGACGCTCGCCGAACGCGCTGTAGAGCGCATCGCGCACCGTGTTGATCGACACGCCGAGCGTGTTGGCGCGGTCGCGGTCGATCTTCAGCGAAGCCTGCAAGCCCTTGAGCTGCGAATCGCTGGTCACGTCGCGGAACATCGGGTCGGCGCGCATCGGCTCCTGCAGCTTTGTCGCCCAGCTGTTGAGCTCGTCGGCCTTCACACTTTGCAGGATGTACTGGTACTGCGCCTTGCTTTGCCGCCCGCCGAGCTGCAGGTTCTGGATCGGCCGCATGAACACCGTGATGCCCGGCACCTCGCGCAGTTTGCGGCGCAGGCCCTCGACCACCTCCTTCATCGGCGCACGCTCGCCGCGCGGCTTCAGGTTCAGGAACAGGCGGCCGGTGTTCTGCGAACCGCCGCCGCCGTTGAACGAGTTGACGGTCGCGACGTTCGGGTCGTTGCGGAAGATCGTGACGACCCGCTCCTGCAGCAGCACCATCGCCGAGAACGAGGTGTCTTCGGCGGCTTCGGTGCTGACGCGCAGTTGGCCGATGTCCTCTTCCGGGAAGAAGCCCTTCGGAATCGTCACGAACAGCCACGCGGTCGCCGCAAAGGTCATTAGCGCGACGGCACCAACGATCCAGCGATGACGCAGCGCGGTGTCGAGCGAGCGGCTGTAGGCGCCGAGCGTCGCGTCGAAGCCGCGCTCGAACTGGCGCACCAGCCAACCGGGCGGCTTCTTGTGCGCCTCGTCGCTGAGAAACCGGCTCGCCATCATCGGCACCAGGGTCAGCGAGACAAAGGCCGAAGCGATGATCGCGAGCGTGACCACTACCGCGAACTCGTGGAACAACAGCCCGATCACGCCCGGCATGAAGAAGATCGGGATGAACACCGCGATCAGCGAGGTCGAGATCGAGATGATCGTGAACCCCACTTCGCGCGAGCCGCGCAGCGCGGCCTGGAACGGCGGTACGCCTTCTTCGACGTGGCGCATGATGTTTTCGAGCATCACGATCGCATCGTCGACGACCAAGCCGACGGCCAGCGTCAGGCCGAGCAGCGAAATATTGTCGAGCGTGTAACCCAGCGCCCACAGCAGCGCGACGCCGCCGAGCAGCGAGACCGGCAGCGACAGCGTCGGGATCACCGTCGCCATGAAGCGCCGCAAGAACAGGAAGATCACCAACACCACCAGCACGATCGTGCCGAGCATCGTCAACGACACATCGTGCAGCGCCTCACGCACCGACACCGAGCGATCGTTGACGAGCGAGACCCGTACCGACTGCGGCAGCTGCGACTGAAACTTCGGGAGCGCCGCCTTGACCGCGTCGACGACCTTGACGGTGTTGGCGTCGGGCTGGCGAAAGACTGCCAGCGAAATCGAGCGCTCGCCGTTGAAGCTGGCGAAGGTCTTGACGGATTCGTAGCTGTCTTCGACCGAGGCGACGTCGCGCAGCCGCACCGGGTTGCCGCCGCGGTTGCTGACGATCAGGTTCCCGAACTCGGCCGCGTTGCGCAATTGGCGATTCGCCTGAAGTGTCAGCGTCTGCTGCGGCCCTTCGAGTGTGCCGACCGGTGTGTTGACGTTGGCCGCACTCAGTGCCGCGCTGAGCTCTTCCAGGCCGATGTTTCGCGAAGAAAGCGCCTGCGGCTGAACCCGCACGCGCACCGCGTAGCGCTTCGCCCCGAAGATCGTCACCTGGGCCACGCCCTCGAGGGTCGACAGGGTCGGCGAGATCAGGTGCTCGGCGAAGTCGTTCAGGTCCGACAGGTCGAGCGAGGGCGAAGTCAGCGCCATGAACAGCACCGGCGCATCGGCCGGGTTGACCTTGCGGTACGACGGCGGCGAGGTCATGTCCTGCGGCAGCGCGCGCTGCGCGCGCAGCAGCGCGGCCTGCACGTCGACCGAGGCGGCGTCGATGTCGCGGCCCTGGTCAAACTCGAGCGTCATGTCGGTGCTGCCGAGCGTGTTGCTGGAGCTGATGATGGCCAGGCCGGGGATGGTCGAGAACTGCTTTTCGAGCGGCAGCGCGACCGAGGTCGCCATCGTCTCGGGACTCGCCCCCGGCAGTTGCGCGAACACGTTGATGACCGGCGTGTTGTAGCTCGGCAGCGCCGCGACCGGAATGCGGCTGTACGCGATCACGCCGGCGACGACGATGGCGGCGTTCAGCAGCACCGTCAGCACCGGACGGCGGATGAAGAGCTCGGACAGGTTCATGGTGTCGCCGCCGGGCCTGAGCCCGCTGAACTGGCGCCGCTGCCGGGTGCCGGAGCCGCACGCGCGCCGGCCGCGCCGGTCGCGACGCGCTCGACCACCGTCGCGCCGGGCCGCAGATTCTGCCGGCCCTCGACGACCACACGCTCGCCGGCGCGCACACCGCTGGCCACCGCATCCGGCCCGTTCGCGTACAGCACCTCGACCTGGCGCGACACCGCCTTGTTCTCGGCGTCGACGGTGTAGACGATCGCGCCGCGCGGCCCCTGGATCACCGCGGCCTGCGGCACGACGACCGCGTCTTTCAGCGTGCGCACAGCCAGCCGCACCGTGACGAAAGCGCCCGGCCACAGCGCTTCTTTCGTGTTGTCGAACTGGGCCTTGACCTTGACGGTGCCGGAGTTCGGGTCGACGACGTTGTCGACGAACTGGAGCTTGCCGGCAAGCTCGCCGCGCGCCTCGGGCAGCACCGCGATCACCTTGCCGCCGCCGGCGCGCATCGTCTGCAGCGCGTCGTTCAGGTTGCGCTGCGGCAGGCTGAACGAGACCGCGATCGGGTCGAGCTGCGTGATCGTCACGAGCGCGCTGCCGCCGGGCTGCACGGTGCTGCCGGCGAACACGTTGATCGCGCCGGCGCGGCCCGCGGCGGGCGCGGCGATGCGGTTGTACGACAGGCCGACGAGCGCGGCCTGGATCGCGGCGCGGTCGGCGCTGACGACGGCTTGCTGCGTGTCGACCAGGGTCTGGTTGGTGTCGACCGCGCCCTGCGAGATGAAGCCCTGCGCGAGCAATTCGCGCGCGCGGGCGAGCTGGCGCTGCGCGTCGGCGAGCGAGGCCTGATCGCGCGCGAGCTGGGCCTTGGCGGTCGCGAGCTTGACCTCGTCGTTGCGCGCGTCGAGCGTGAACAGCAACTGCCCGGCCTTCACGAACTGGCCCTCGCGGATGTTGACCTGCGTGATCACGCTGCTGACCTGCGGCCGGATGTCGACGCTGTTGAGCGCGCTGATCGTGCCGGTGGCCTCGAGCATCACCTCGACGTCCTTCGCCAGCGCGCGCACGCTGCTGACACTGACCGCGCCGGCCGCGCCCGAAGCCGCCCCGGGCGCGGGTGCCGCGCCGGTGGCTGCCGGCCCCGCGGCGACCGGCGCTGGCTCCTTGCTGCAGCCCGCCGCGCCGACCGCGACCACGAGCACCGCGGCCCAACCCATCAAACTCTTGTTCATGCAGATCCCAAGTGGGCGCGGTTCGCCGTGAGCCGCGCCAATTCGTTACAGCTTGTGATTCTCGCCAATCGGTGGGCCGGGTTCAACGCGCGCGTGCCCGAAGCTGCGGCTTTGTGCGCGCCCGAGCACGGGAGTTCCGCCTGATTCAGCCGCGGCCGGTCGAACCGAAACCGCCCGCACCCCGGTCCGACGCACCGAATTCGGCCACCACCCGGAAACTCGCCTGCACCACCGGCACGATCACGAGCTGCGCAATGCGGTCGAGCGGCTGCACCGTGAACGCGGCGTGGCCGCGGTTCCAGCAGCTCACCATCAACGGGCCCTGGTAGTCGGAGTCGATCAGCCCGACCAGGTTGCCGAGCACGATGCCGTGCTTGTGGCCGAGGCCCGAGCGCGGCAGGATCATCGCGGCCAGGCCCGGGTCGCCGATGTGGATCGCCAGACCGGTCGGGATCAGCACGGTCTGGCCGGGCTCGATCACCAGCGCCGCGTCGACGCAGGCGCGCAGGTCGAGGCCGGCGCTGCCGGGCGTGGCGTACGCAGGCAGTTGATCGGCCATGCGCGCATCGAGCACTTTCACGTCGATCACGCTCATGACGTGGCACCCAGCCGCGACGCGATCTCGGCGACGAGTTGGCGCGCCAGCGTCAGCTTGTCGGCCCGCGGCAGTTCGCGTTCGCCGTTCGCGTCGACCAGCGTCAACGCGTTGTCATCCTGTCCGAAGGTCGCCGGGCCGAGGTTGCCGACAATCAGCGGCACGCCCTTGCGCACGAGCTTCTCGCGCGCGTGCTTCAGCAAATCGTGGCTCTCGGCCGCGAAGCCGACGCAGTACGGCGGATTCGGCAAGCGCGCCACCGCGGCGAGGATGTCCGGGTTCTCGGTCAGCTCGAAGCTCGGCGGGTTTTTCTCCCCGGGCTGCTTCTTGATCTTGTGGCCGTTGAAGCTCGCCGGCCGCCAGTCGGCGACTGCGGCGGTCGCGACGAACACGTCGTGCGCGCCCGCCGCGCCGGTGACGGCGTCGAACATCTGCTGCGCCGTCATCACATCGATGCGGCGCACGTTGCGCGGCGCCGGCAGATGCACCGGCCCGGCGACCAGCGTGACGCTGGCGCCCGCCTCGGCGGCGGCGCGCGCAATCGCGAAGCCCATCTTGCCGCTCGAATGGTTGGTGATGCCGCGCACCGGGTCGATCGGCTCAAAGGTCGGGCCGGCGCTGATCAGCACGCTTTTTCCCCGCAGCAGCTTCGGCTGAAAGAACGCGACCAGTTCGGCGAGCAGTTCGACCGGCTCCAGCATGCGGCCGTCGCCGATCTCGCCGCAGGCCTGGTCGCCGTTGCCGGGGCCGAGGAGGGTCGTGCCGTCGGCGCGCAGCTGCGCGACGTTGCGCTGCGTCGCCGGATGCGCCCACATCTCGCGGTTCATCGCCGGCGCCACCAGCAGCGGGCAGCGCAGAAGCGGGCGCGCGAGGCACATCAGGCTGAGCAGATCGTCGGCGCGGCCTTGCACGAGCTTGGCGATCAGGTCGGCGCTGGCCGGCGCGATCACGACCGCATCGGCCTCGCGCGTCAGGTTGATGTGCGCCATCGCGTTCGGCTCGCGCGCATCCCATTGGCTGGTGTAGACACTGCGGTTCGACAGCGCCTGCAGCGTGACCGGTGTGATGAACTGCTCGGCCGCTTCGGTCATCACGACCTGTACGGTCGCGCCGACCTTGACCAGCTCGCGCGTGAAATCGGCGGCCTTGTAGCAGGCGATGCCGCCCGAGAGACCGAGCACGATGTGCTTGCCGGCCAGATCCAGTGGTTTGGTCATCGGTTGCGCGATCAAAGTGGTGTCCAGACGCGCGACATGTCGTGCAGGTTGAACAGCACCCGCACCGCCTTGCCATAGACCTGCGCGTGCGGCAGGAAGCCCCAGACGCGCGAATCCGACGAGTTGTCGCGGTTGTCGCCCATCATCAAATACTGCCCGTTCGGCACGCTGCACTGCCAGGCGGTCGGACCTTCGGTGGTGCAGCTCGCCCCCATGCCGCTCGGCGCCAGGCGCCCCATCACGAACGGGTTGACCTTGATCGTGCGGCTGCGGCCGGCGGTGGTCTCGTCGAGCAGCCACTGGCCGCGGTCTTCGGGCGCGACGTTCGCGCCAATGCCTTCGCTGATCACCTGCACATCGAACGGCGCACCGTTGACGCTGACCGCACCGCGGTCGAAGCGCACCAGGTCGCCAGGCAGGCCGATCAGGCGCTTGACGTAGAACTCCGACACGTCGTCCGGAAAGCGGAACACGACCACGTCGCCACGCTTCGGCTGACCGAACTCGATCGCGGTGTTGGTGAACGGCAATCGCGGGCCATACGCCAAGTGATTGACGAGCAGGTAATCGCCGACGCGCAGGGTCGGCTCCATCGAACCCGACGGCACCTTCGGCCAGTCGGCCACCGCGATGCGGCAGGTGAACATCAGCGCGACGACGACGAACAGCTCGGCGCCGAAGCTGACCCACAGCGGCTTCTTCTCGGGCTCGCCACCAAGGCGACGCTTGCGCACTTTCCACGCGACCCAGCAGGCGCCGGTCACGAGCGTGGCCAGCGCGAGGATCTCGTTGATCGAGAAGCCCAGTTGCAGTCCGGCGGTCATGGGATCGCCCTGTTCTTGCTCATGTCGTCGGTCCCAAGGGTGAACGGTGACGGATTATCGACGCGCAACAAGACCTCAGGCCGCACGCTGCGCCGCCGCCAGCAGCGGCTCGAGCAGGCCGCGCGCGATGTCACCCATCCAGTCGAGTTCGCCGATCACCGTGCTGCGGGGCGCGCCGCTGCGGTCGATCAACACGGTGGTCGGAAAGACGCGTGGCGTCCACGCGGCGGCGGCCTCGCCGTCGCGGTCGAGCAGGATCGGCAGCGAGAACGGCAGCGTCTCCAGAAAGCGCCTGATCTTCGGCAGCGGCTCCTGGTAGTTGACCGACAGGATCACCAACCCGGCCTTCTCGTGCCGCGTCTGCAGCAGTTCGAGCGACGGCATTTCGGCGCGGCACGGTTCGCACCAACTGGCCCAGAAATTCAGCAGCACCGGCCGGCCCTTCAGCGCGGCGAGCGACCAGGCCTTGCCGTCGAGATCGGTCAGCGCCAGCGGTGGCACGGGCTTGCCGGCGGGCCACGGCCGCACGATGTGGGCGGCGCGCGCCAGTCCGGGCAGCGCGAGTGCGGCAGCGCCGGCCAGCAACCGACGGCGCGTCATCCTGGCCGAGCGTGGCAAATCCTTGCGCTGCATGCTGAACTTTGGCGGTGTAAGGTCGGGCGGCGTTCATCGACACCCTCGGGCCTTGTCGCTACGATTGCACCACATCCCGCCATGACCCCATTGCGCACGCCCCGATTCATCCAGCGCCACGTGGCCGACGCGGCGGCCGATCGCCGCGAGATCGAGGCAGGTCTTCTGCAGCGAACCGCGCACGCGTCGCCGAAGTACTTTTATGACCGCCTCGGCTCGCACCTGTTCGAGGCGATCACCGAGTTGCCGGAGTACTACCCGACGCGCACCGAGGCATCCATCTTCGGGGCCCACGGCGCGGCGATGGCGGCGCGGATCGGCGCCGGCGCGACGCTGGTCGACCTCGGCGCGGGCAACTGCGCGAAGGCGGTGCGGCTGTTCCCGCTGCTGGAGCCGAGCCGCTACATCGCGGTCGACATCTCGGTCGATTACCTGCACGACGCGCTGAGGCGCGTCCAGCGCGAGCACCCGGCACTCGACGTGATCGGGCTCGGCCACGATTTTTCCAGCACGCTCGATCTCGAGGCCGATCTGATCGTCGACCGCGCTGTGTTCTTCTACCCCGGCTCCAGCATCGGCAACTTCACGCCCGACGAAGCGCTGGCATTCCTGAAGCGCGTGCGCGCGCAGGCGCAAGGCGGCGGGCTGCTGATCGGCGTCGATCTGGTCAAGCCGAGCGCGATTCTGCAGGCGGCCTACGACGATGCGCTCGGCGTCACCGCGGCCTTCAACCTGAACCTTCTGCGCCAGCTGAATCGGCTGATCGGCAGCGATTTCGCGCCCGCCGACTGGAAGCACATCGGCCTGTACAACGCGGCCGCGTCGCGCATCGAAATGCACCTCGAAGCGCGCCACGATGTCGCCGTGCACTGGCCCGGCGCGCAGCGCGCGTTTCGTGCCGGCGAACGCATCCACACCGAGAACTCGTGCAAGTACACGGTCGAGAGTTTTGCCGCACTCCTGCAGCAAGCCGGCTTCGCGCGGCCCGCGCACTGGACCGACGAACGCGGCTGGTTCGGCGTGTTCTGGGCGCCGGCCCGCTGACCGTCTGGCTTCAGCGCGGCAGCGCCGGCGCAATTTGTGGAGGATGGGGGTGCAGGCGCGCCATCGCGAGCGAATCCACGTAGACGCCGTCGCGCAGCGCATGCGCGCGCAGTGTGCCTTCGACCTCGAAGCCGAACTTGCGGTAGAGCCGAATCGCACGCTCGTTGTCGGCATAGACCAGCAGTTCGAGCCGCAGCACGCCGGCCCAGCGGTCGGCGTAATCGCACAGCGCAGTCATCAGCGCGCCGCCGACGCCCTGCCCTTGCGCTTGCGGCGCGACGTGAATCCCCAGGCCCATCGCATGCCGCCGGCGCGCATGACCGCTGACGGCATGCAATCCGGCTCCGCCGAGCAACTCGCCGTCGCGCTCGGCGATCAGCATCACATCGGCATTCGTCGCGGTGACACCATCGGTCAGCCGCCGCACCCACGCTTCTTCGCTCGGGTAAGGCATCTGCAGCAAGCCGCCGAACACGGCCGGGTCGCTCATGTGCCGCGCGAGCGCGGCAGCGTCGGCAACCCTGGCGCGGCGGATCAGCAGCGTCACATCACGCCCGCGTCAGACCCGCTCGGCCACCCAGCCCCGCACCGACGCCAGCGCCGCGTCGAGCTGGCTCGGGTCGGTACCACCGGCCATCGCCATGTCGGGCTTGCCGCCGCCCTTGCCGCCGACCTGCTGCGCGACGAAGTTGACGAGCTCGCCGGCCTTCACTTTGCCGATGCTGTCGTTGGTGACGCCGGCGGCGATCTGCACCTTGCCGCCGTCGACGGTGGCCAGCACGATCGCCGCGGTCTTCAGCTTGTCCTTCAGCTTGTCCATCGTGTCGCGAAGCAGCTTCGCGTCGGCGCCGGGCAACAGCGCGGCGAGCACCTTGATGCCGTTCACGTCGACCGCGCTCGCCATCAGTTCGTCGCCCTGCGACGAAGCCAGCTTGCCCTTCAGCGCCGCCAGCTCCTTCTCGAGCACGCGCACGTGATCGAGCACCTGCGTCAGGCGCGCCGGCACCTCGGCCGGTGACGCCTTCAGCGCGCCGGCCAGTTGCTGCACCGTGCCTTCGAGCGACTGCAGATACGCCAGCGCGTTGTCGCCGGTGATCGCTTCGACGCGGCGCACGCCGGCCGCGACGCCGCTCTCGCCGACGATCTTGAACAGGCCGATGTCGCCGGTGCGCGTCACGTGCGTGCCGCCGCAGAACTCGCGGCTGCTGCCGATGTCGAGCACGCGCACTTCGTCGCCGTATTTCTCGCCGAACAGCATCGTCGCGCCCGAGGTTTGCGCCTCGGCGATTGGCATCACGCGCGCTCTTGTCGCCGCGTTCGCAAGGATCTCGGCGTTGACGATGGCCTCGACCTTCGCAACCTGTTCGTCGGTCATCGGCCCGTTGTGGACGAAGTCGAAGCGCGTGCGCTCGGCGTTGACGAGCGAGCCCTTCTGCTGCACGTGGTCACCGAGCACTTCGCGCAAGGCCTTGTGCATCAGGTGGGTCGCCGAATGGTTGCGCACGGTCTTCGCGCGCTGCTCGGCATCGACCTTGGCGCTGAACATGTCGCCGACCTTGATCTCGCCTTCGACGACCCGGCCATGATGGCCGAACACCGCCGCCTGCACCTTGATCGTGTCTTCGACGAGGAAGCGCGATGTGGCATTGCGCAACTCCCCGGTATCGCCGACCTGACCGCCCGATTCGGCATAGAACGGCGTGTGGTCGAGCACGATCACCGCGTCGTCGCCGGCCTTCGCGCTCGCGACCGCGTTGCCATCGACGTAGACGCCCGTGACCTTGACGCCATCGCGCGCGAGCTCGTCGTAGCCGTGGAACTGGGTCACCGCGCCGCTGTATTCCAGCCCCTGCGCCATCTTGAACTTGCCGGCTTCGCGGGCACGTTTCTTCTGCTCTTCGAGCAACTCGTTGAAGCGCGCTTCGTCGACCGTGACGCCGCGCTCGCGACACACGTCGGCCGTCAAGTCGACCGGGAAGCCGAAGGTGTCGTGCAGCTTGAACGCGGTGTCGCCGTCGATCTGCTTCGTGCCCGCCTTTTCCAATGACGACAGCGCCTTCTCGAGAATCTCCATCCCGTTTGCGATCGTGCGGAAGAAGCCTTCCTCTTCCTGCTTCAGCACCTCGAACGCGCGCTTCTCTTCGCGGCGCAGCTCCGGGTACGCATCGCCCATCTCGGCGGCCAGCGCCGCCACCAGCGTGTGGAAAAACGGCTTGCGCGCGCCGAGCTTGTAGCCGTGGCGGATCGCACGGCGCGCGATACGCCGCAGCACGTAACCGCGGCCGGCGTTGCTCGGGATCACGCCGTCGACGACCGTGAACGTGCAAGCGCGGATGTGGTCGGCAATCACCTTCAGCGACGGCGACGTGGCATCGCAGTCGCCCGCCCCCGCGCCGTCGACCGCCTTCTTCGCCGCCGCCAGCAGGTTCACGAAGGTGTCGATCTCGTAGTTGCTGTGCACATGCTGCAGCACCGCCGTCAGCCGCTCCAGCCCCATGCCGGTGTCGACGCTCGGCTTCGGCAGCTTGTGCATCACGCCCGCTTCGTCGCGGTTGAACTGCATGAACACGTTGTTCCAGATCTCGATGTAGCGGTCGC
>JAZJZJ010000143.1:4178-7880 GCA_040389925.1 Pseudomonadota bacterium | reverse complement strand
TCGCGCCCGGCGCCGAGATGATCGGCTGGGACCTGCTCGCGCTCGGCCTGCCGGCTTCCGATCAGGCGTTCGCGCGCGGCCGCTTCACGCAATGCGTCGAGATGCCCGGGCGCTGGCTGGAGCGTGGCGTGATCGACGCGCTCGACGCGCGCCTGCTCGACTCACCGCTCGGCTGGGCCGGCCAGCGCGTGCTGGGCACGCTGTGGTTCGCGGCCGGCCGCACGCTGCCACTCGCACGACGCGATGCCCTGCTCGCTGCCGCGCGCGAAGCGGTTGAGGGCGACGCATTGCAACGCACGGCCGGCGCGACCGCCGTGCACGACGGCGTGATCGTGCTGCGCGTGCTGGCGCCGCGGGTCGAGCCAGCCATGGCGCTGCTGACGCGGGCGTGGGGTGCGTGGCGGCGCGACGCCTGGCAATTGGCGGCGACCCCGCCGCGCGTCTGGCGCACCTGAAAACACCCGCGCCGTGACGCATTCGGCACGCGGCACGCGGCCGCGCGATTTGTCAGCAAATGTGCCCCTGGCGTTCGTGACTTTCTTCGCAGCCGCGGCGCGCGAGCCTGCCTAGACTGGCGTGCATGAACACCGCCTCATTCCGCCTCCACGCAACCCTCGCGGTCGCCCCGCTGGCCCTGCTGCTGTGCGCTTCGGCGCAGGCGCAATCGGTGCGCAAGTGCCAGATCGACGGGCACACCGTGTTCCAGTCATCGCCGTGTCCGGTCGAGGCGCGCGTGGCACCGGCCGCGCCGCAGGCCGCCGCGATCGACGCCTCGGCCACGCCGAAGAAGAAGGCCCTGGCCGACCTGCTGCGTGAACGCGACGGCGCCGACCGCGTCCGCCCCAAGGCCCGCGAGTTTCAGGGCGACGGCGCGAACATTCTGCGTTCGCGGATGGGCGCGATCTGAAGCGGCCGCTCCGCCCCGATCAGTCGTTCGCGAAGCTGTAGGGCCCGCCGCGCTCCAGTGCGCGTCTGTAGCCCGGGCGCGCGTGAATGCGCTTCAGGAACGCCATCAGCTTCGGCCGGCTCGCATCAAGCCCGGCGCGCTGCGCGGCGGCCTCGACCGGGAAGCTCATCTGGATGTCGGCGGCACTGAATTCGCTGCCGGCGAACCACTCGCTCTTGCCGAGTTCGGCCTCCATGAAATCGAGCTGGCGCTTCAGGTTCGGTTCGACCATCGTGGCCAGCACCTTGTTCGAAATGGCCTTCGCGATCGGCTTCGCGAAAAACGGCATCGGTGTCACCTTGATGCGCTCGAAGATCAGCTTCAGCAGCAGCGGCGGCATCGCCGAGCCCTCGGCGAAGTGCAGCCAGTAGCGCCAGCGCAGCCGCTCAGGCGTGCCGGCCGCCGGCATGAGGCGGCCGTTGCCATAGCGCTCGATCAGGTACTCGACGATCGCGCCGGTCTCGGCGATCGTCTGGTCAGCGTCGGTGATCACCGGTGACTTGCCGAGCGGGTGCACTTGGGTCAGTTCGGGCGGCGCGAGCATCGTCTTCGCGTCGCGCTGGTACTTCCTGATCTCGTACGGCAGGCCGAGTTCTTCGAGCAGCCAGAGCACGCGCTGCGAGCGCGAGTTGTTCAGGTGGTGGACGGTGATCATCGGCGCTGCTTTCTCGGTCGGGTGCCGGATTGTGCCGCGAAGCACCGTGCTCACGGCTCCTCCTACAAGGTCGCGCGCCGTCGGCCGACGCGCCGACCGCCCGCGCGACACGACACTTTCTCCGCACCCCACGGAGAACAACGATGCGAGGCAACACCCGACGAGGCACGGCGCGGCGCGGCACGTCAACGTGGGCGGGCGCGTCACGACGCACGATGGTCGGTGCCTGCCTGATCGCGTCGGGGGCGCTGCACGCGGCCGAGCCCGAGCCGCCCACGATGGTGGCACCGGCTGCGGCCTCGCCCGCCGAGGCATCGGCGATCGCGCGCGACGCCGGCGACGCCCAACCCGATTTCCGGCGACCGGCGCTCGAGATCGTCGCTTTCGAGATTCTGCTGAACCGAACGAACCGGTATTTCGGCACCGGCCGCGACGACTACCGGGTCTCGGCCGCGAGCATCCGGCGCAACCTGCGCAGCGGCTGGGGCACCGACAACGACCCGTTCCAGACCAACCAACTCGGCCACCCGTACCAGGGCGCGATGTACCACGGCTTCGCGCGCTCGGCGGGCTTGAACTACTGGCAGTCGCTCGGCTACACCTTCGGCGGCAGCGTGCTCTGGGAGATCGCGGGCGAACGGACGCTGCCGTCGCGCAACGACCAGATTGCCAGCGGCATCGGCGGCACGTTTCTCGGCGAGGCGCTGTTCCGGATGTCGAGCCTGGTGCTGGAAAAAGGCGGCGGCATGCCGCGCTTCTGGCGCGAGATGGCGGCCGCGGCGATCGACCCTGCGGCGGGCTTCAACCGCCTCGCCTTCGGCAGCCCCACTTCGCCGGTGTTCTCGAGTCGCCATGCCGCCTACTTCAGCACGCTGCAGGTCGGCTACAGCGGCAACGTCGAACGCAGCGTGGGCGGCTCCGCGGTCGACCTGAAGCGCAACGCCGCCCAGATCGGGTTCGCGATCGACTACGGGCCGCCCGGTACGGCCGACTACCCGTACACGCGGCCGTTCGACTACTTCAACTTCCAGACCACGGCGTCGAGCGCCGGCGGGGTCGAGAACGTGCTGACGCGCGGCCTGCTGGTCGGTGCGCCGTACCAGGCCGGACCGAACTACCGCGGCGTTTGGGGCCTGTACGGCAGCTACGACTACATCGCGCCGCAGACCTATCGCGTCTCCAGCACGGCCCTGTCGCTGGGCACGACGGGCCAGTGGTGGTTGAGCGAATCGCTGTCGATGCAAGGCACGGCGCTGCTCGGGCTGGGCTATGCGGCGGTCGGCACGACCCGCGGCAGCGCCGACGACCGCGACTACAACTACGGCGTGGCCCCGCAGGCGCTGATCGCGGTTCGGTTCACGCAGAGCGACAAGGCCGCGCTCGACCTCTCGGCGCGCGAGTACTTCGTCAGCAACGTCGGCTCGGGCACCAACGGCGGCCACGACAACATCGTGCGCCTCGACGCGTCGTTCACGTACCGCGTCGCCCGGCAGCACGCGGTCGCGCTGCGCGTGCTGGCGAACCGCCGCGACGCGCGCTTCGCGAATCCCGGCACCCAGCGCCAGAGCGAGGTTTCGGTCGGGATCTTCTACACGCTGCTCGGCCAGGACCGCTTCGGCACGGTCGACTGGCGCTGACACGAACGGGCGGTGCGCCGGCCGGGGTATTCTCCCGCTCCATGTATGCGCCCTTCTTCGGTCTGAAGCACGAGCCGTTCTCGATCGCGCCTGACCCCCGCTATCTGTTCATGAGCGAGCGCCACCGCGAGGCGCTGGCGCATCTGCTGTACGGCGTGAACGGCGGCGGCGGCTTCGTGTTGCTGAGCGGCGAGATCGGCGCCGGCAAGACGACCGTGTGCCGCTGCTTTCTCGAGCAGATCCCGCGCCGCACCAACGTGGCCTACATCTTCAACCCGAAGCTGACGGTGCTCGAACTGCTGCAGTCGGTCTGCGAAGAGTTCCACATCCCGAAGCCGGCGGGCGCACACGCCGAGCCCACCGTCAAGGAATACCTCGACCCGCTCAACGAGTTCCTGCTGAAAACGCATGCGGTCGGCCAGAACAACGTGCTGATCATCGACGAGGCGCAGATGCTGTCGGCC
>JAZJZJ010000143.1:836-4168 GCA_040389925.1 Pseudomonadota bacterium | reverse complement strand
GCAAGCTGCTGCAGATCATCCTGATCGGCCAGCCCGAGCTGCGCGACCTGCTCGCCCGCCCCGAGCTCGAGCAGCTCGCCCAACGCGTGATCGCGCGCTACCACTTGGGCGCACTCACCGAGGACGAGACCGAGCGCTACATCCGGCACCGCCTGTCGGTCGCCGGCATGACGATCGCGATGCCGTTCGACACGAAGTCGATCCAGCGCATCCACGAACTCTCGCGCGGCGTGCCGCGCCGCATCAACCTGCTCGCCGACCGGGCGCTGCTCGGCGCGTATGCCGGCGGCAAGGGCCAGGTCGATCGCGAAATCGTCGACAAGGCCGCGAGCGAGGTGTTCGGCCGCGAGCAAGGCGGCGCGGCCGGCCGCTGGCGGCCCGATCGGCGCGCCGTGTGGAGCATCGCCGCACTCGCCGGTGCCGCGCTCGCGGCGCTCGCGCTGCTGGTCTACAGCTGGCCGCGCGGCGTGGTCGCGCCGCCGACCGCGGCGGCCTCGTCAGCGCGCCCGCTGGGGTCGGCGAGTGCGGCCACCGCATCGGGTGGCGCGTCGGCGCCCGCGCCCGCCGCGTCGGCGCCCACCTTCCTGACCGCCGCCGACCTGCAGTCGCGCTTCAAGTCGCTCCCGCACGACGAGCGCGACGCGTGGCGCGAACTCGCGCCGGCCTGGAAGCTCACGCTCGCCGCCGACGACGCCGATCCCTGCACCGCCGCACAGCGCACCGGCCTGCAATGCTTTCGCAGCGCGAGCACGACGTTGGCGCTGATCCGCCAGCTCGACCGACCGGGCCTGCTGACCTTGCGCGACGCCGACGACAAGCCGGTCTACGCGCTGCTGACCGGCCTGACGCACAACAGCGCGACGCTGCGGCTGGGTGACGTCTCGCAAGCGGTCTCGCTGGTCTCGCTGGCGACCTTGTGGCGCGGCGATTTCGCGACCTTCTGGCGCGCGCCGCCGGGCTATGCCGGCAGAGTGGTCGACGCCGGCTCGGGCGCGATCGCCAACTGGGTCGGCACGCAGCTCGCCGCGCTGAACGGCCAGCCGGTGGCGGCCAGCGAAGCCGTGTGGAAGGCGCAGGTGTCGTCGTTCCAGCTGTCGCAAGGCCTGAAGGCCGACGGCCTCGCCGGCCCGACCACCTTCATGCAACTGAACCGCGCCACCGGCATCGACGAGCCCCGGCTCGGCGCCGGCAACGCACCGAGGCCCTGACCGCCATGTCCTACATCCTCGACGCCCTTCGCAAGGCCGATGCCGAACGCGACCGCGGCAACGTGCCGGGCATCCACGCGCAGCCGAGTTTCGGCGGCGCGCTGCCGACACGCACGCAACCGGCGACAACGCCGTGGCTGTGGCTGGCGGCCGGCGCGCTCGCCGTGTTGATCGTCGGTGCACTCGTCTGGTACCTGATGGGCTCGATGCGCGGCGCGGGTGAGGCGGCCGCGCCGGCACCAGTGCCGACGCCGGTCGCCACCGCGCCCGTGCCCATGCCGATCGCGCCTGCAATCGTCGCACCCGCACCGGTGGCCGCGCCGCCGGTTCAGGCCGCCGCACCGAGACCGGAAGCCGCGCCTGCCGTGCGCAAGCCCAAGCCGACACCGCCGCCGCCCAACCCGGTCACCGCAACGGCCGACGCGAAGCCAGCGGCCAGCGGCGAGAAGGTCTACGCGCTCGCCGAATTGCCCGACGACATCCGGCGCCAGCTGCCGGCCGTCAGCGTCGGCGGCTCGATGTATTCGCCGAAGGCCGCCGACCGCATCCTGATCGTCAACGGCCAGGTGCTGCACGAGGGCGACCGGATCGCGCCGGAATTGACGCTGCAGCAGATCCGGGTGAAGGCCGCCGTGCTGAGCTTCAAAGGCTATCGGTACACGATCGCGTTCTGAACCCGCAGCGCTGCGTCAGATCGACATCAGCGCGCGCACGCCGTCGGCTTCCATGTGGTCGCCGCGGCCGCGCCGGATGATCTCGCCGCGCTCCATCACGATGTACTGGTCGGCGAGCTCGGCGGCGAAATCGTAGAACTGCTCGACCAGCACGATCGCCATCGTGCCGCGGTCGGCCAGCATGCGGATGACGCGGCCGATGTCCTTGATGATCGACGGCTGGATGCCTTCGGTCGGCTCGTCGAGGATCAGCAGCTTCGGCCCGGCCGCCAGCGCGCGCGCGATCGCGAGCTGCTGCTGCTGGCCGCCTGACAAGTCACCGCCGCGGCGGTTGATCATCTGTTTCAACACCGGGAACAACTCGAACAGCTCGGCCGGGATCGGCGTCGAGCCGCTCTTGTAGGCCAGGCCCATGCGCAGGTTCTCCTGCACCGTCAGCCGGCCGAAGATCTCGCGCCCCTGCGGCACGTAGCCAACGCCTTTGCGCACGCGCTCGTACGGCGTGTCTTTCGTGATCGGCGCGCCGTCGAGCTGGATCGTACCGGTCTTGACCGGCACCACGCCCATCATGCTTTTCAGCAGCGTCGTCTTGCCGACGCCATTGCGGCCGAGGATCACGGTGACCTCACCGAGCCTGGCCTCCATCGAGATGCCGCGCAGGATGTGGGAGCCGCCGTAGTACTGGTTGACGCCGTCGACCTTCAGCATTTGCGTTGCTCCATGCGTTCGCACTGGCGGTCCGCAAGTCGGAGCGGCAAAGGCGCGTTCGGGCTGGGCGCGTCGCTTCGCCTCGGCGGTCGCCGCTTCGCGACGACTGCTCTGCGGTGCTCGGTCGCATGGCCCGTCGCGAAACTCGCTCCGTTCGCTGCGCTCTCTCTGCTCAAACACCGCGACGAGTCAGTTGACGAAGCGCGCTGCGCGCGCGGCCACGCGCCCTGCGCTCCTCGACGCCTCCCACGAAGCGCCACACCCAGCCCGAACGCGCCTTTGCTGAACCGTCGCACCACGCGCGAGCAGCTCCGCTCGTTGACTTCGCGGCAGGCGGAACCCGGGGTCGGCGATTTCTGTGGTGGTGAGGAGCGGAGCTTCGAGGTCGGCGCGCGCAGCGCGCTTCGTGAACTGACTCGCCGCGGCTGTTTGAGCGCAACGAACAAAGTGAGTGAAGCGAGTTCGGCGGCGCGACCTCGAAGCGAGCACCGCAGCGCAGTCGGCGCGCAGCGTCGACCGACACAGCATGAGCCAGCACCGGGTGCCGCCTGCCGCGACGCTCCAGCGGCAGACGAGTCAGCGCCCAAGGTACACCTCGACAACCTTCTCGTTCGCCTGAACTTCCGACAACAGCCCCTCGGCCAACACGCTGCCTTCATGCAGCACCGTGACCTTCTTCCCGTTGCGCCCGTTCTGCGTCAGCTCGCCGATGAACTTCATGTCGTGTTCGACGACGACCAGC
>JAZJZJ010000143.1:0-826 GCA_040389925.1 Pseudomonadota bacterium | reverse complement strand
TCATGCCGGCGACCGGCTCGTCGAGCAGCAGCAGCTTCGGGTCCTGCATCAGCAACATGCCGATTTCGAGCCATTGCTTCTGGCCGTGGCTCAGCAAACCGGCGACGCGTTGCGCGCTGTCCTTCAGATGAATCAGCGTCAACATCGCGCCGATCCGATCGAGTTGCTCGCCGCTGAGGCGAAAGAACATCGACGAACGCACGCCGCGGTCGGCCTTCAACGCGAGTTCGAGGTTCTCGAACACGCTCAACTGCTCGAACACGGTCGGCTTCTGGAACTTGCGGCCGATGCCGATCGACGCGATCTCGTTCTCGCGCAGCCGCAGCAGATCGATCGTCGAGCCGAAGAAGGCCTTGCCGAGATCGGGCCGGGTCTTGCCGGTGATCACGTCCATCATCGTCGTCTTGCCGGCGCCGTTCGGGCCGATGATGCAGCGCATCTCGCCGGCACTGATGCTCAGGCTCAGTGCGTTCAGCGCCTTGAAGCCGTCGAAGCTGACGGTGATGTCGTCGAGGTACAGGATCGCGCCGTGGGTGACATCGAGCTCGCCGGTCGCGATGCGGCCGTAGCTGGTCTCGCGGCCGCCGGATTCGGTGGTGGTGGGCACCGGGCGTCCTTCGTGGATCGCCCGGGTGCGCGCGCCGGCGGCCATCAGTTCGGGCGTCATGCCGACTCCTTTTTCTTGCGCACGAGGCCGATGATTCCTTGCGGCAGGAAGATCGTCACGAGGATGAACAGCAGCCCGAGAAAGTACAGCCAGAACTCCGGGAACGCCTGCGTGAACCAGCTCTTCGCGCCGTTGACGAAGAACGCGCCGACGATCGGC
>JAZJZJ010000142.1:0-10126 GCA_040389925.1 Pseudomonadota bacterium | reverse complement strand
GCCCGTTCGATTCGATCTCGGGCACGCTGATGAGCATTCCGTTCTGCATCGCGCTGACGCTGCTGCGCGGCACGCCCAGCATGGTGGCGATGACGACCTACGACGATGCCGGCGTGAACGCGCTTACCGACCGCATCGAGCTGGTGACCGACGACACGGTGCCGGTGCTGTCCTGCGTGATCGAGGCCGAGACCGTCGACGGCACGCGGGTGGTGCAGGACCAGCGCATGACGGTGGCCGACTTCTCCTACGACTGGGACACCGATTCAAAGCTGGTGCGCCGCATCGGCGCCGAGACCGGTGTGCCACTGGCGGCCTACGACCGCATCGAGGCGTTCGCGCGGGACCCCGGCGGCGCCGGCATCGCAGCCGTGCTCGAGGCTTTTGCGATGCTGCCCAGGCCGTCCGCGGCTTGACGCGCAGCGCCACGTCAGGCGCGCCGTTTGCTGGCGGCGGCGCCGAAGCCATTCTGGCCCTCAACCAAGGAGAGTGTGATGAGTCGATCCGTCTGGTTCCGAACAGTCACGGCGTTGCTGTGCGCTGGCGCCGTGCAGGCCGCCATGGCCCAATCGGGCCCGCCGCTGACGGTGTCGCAGGCCGAGCTCGCCGCTGCAGCGTGGTGCGACCCGTCCGTGGCGCCCGGCACCGGCCGGCAGGCGGTGCTGCTGATCCACGGCACCGGCTCGACCCCGCACGAGTCCTGGAGCTGGAACTACATGAACGCGCTGCCGGCGGCGGGCTACGGCGTCTGCACGGTGACCTTGCCGGAGCGCTCCGTCGGCAGCTTCACCCGCTCGGCCGAATTCGCGGTCTATGCGGCGCGCTATGCCTACCAGCGGTCGGGCAGCAAGATCGCCATCATCGGCCACAGCCAGGGCGGAACCATCGCCGCGTGGATCGCCAAGTTCTGGCCCGACGTGGCGCGCAACGCCACCGATGTGATCAGCCTGGCCGGCGTGATGCAAGGCAGCGGGTTCGCCAGCACCGCGTGCGCGCCGGGTGCCTGCACGCCGCTGCTCTGGCAATTGCGCATCGGCGCCCAGCACATGGCGGCGCTGTCCGGTTCACCGATGCAGAAGGGCGCCGCGATCACCTCGATCGGCACGCTGCTGGACGAACTGGTCTTCCCCCAGCCGCTCGCCAGCACCTTGCCCGGGACCTCGAACATCACGCTGCAAACGGTCTGCCCGCTGCGGGCCACCGAGCACGGACTCATGGTGTCCGACGCGGTGGTCTACGCGCTGGTGCTCGATGCCCTGCGCAACGCAGGCGGCGCGGTGGCATCGCGGGTGTCGCCGCTGACGTGCCTGCAGGTGTCGCTGCCGGGTACCGACCCCACCGGGGCCGCCGGGTTCCTGAACACGATCGCCGCACTCGGCCTGGGCTTGACCGATGTCAGCCAGTTCGTCACCCGCGAACCGCCCCTGCCGGCCTACGCGGCGCCGTACGCCAATCCGGGCACGCCCTGACCGGCTGACGCCTGCTGTCAGCCCAGCGACGCGGCCCGCGCCTGCGCATACAGCCGCAGCAGCGCGTCGCGCCGGGCCGTTGGCGAACTCGATGTCGCGCACGCGGTGCGGGTCGGTCTGCGTGCGCAGCCGCTGCAGTTCAACCGACCGCCTTGCAGGCCCTCAGCGCCGCGATGGCCTCGTTGTCGTAGCCCGCCCACGCCAATACCTCGTCGGTGTGCGCGCCCAACAGCGGCGGGGCGCTGCGAAGGCTGGCCTTCTCGCCATCGATGGCCACCGGCAGGTCGACGGTGCGAAAGTCCGGCAGATGCGTTGCCGGCAGCGAGCGGATCATGCGCATCGCGGCAACCTGCTCGTTGGCCTCGACCGCGTCCACCGCGTTGATCGTCGAACACGGCGCGCCGGCCTGGCGCAGCAGGTTCACGCACTCGGCCGACGTCATCTGCCCTATCGGCGCCTCGAGCAGGGCATGCAGGGCAGGGCGGTTGGCCACGCGCAGCAGGTTGCTTTCAAAGCGCGGATCGCAGGCCAGGCCGGGCAGACCCAGCGCCCGGCACACGGCGGCAAACAGCTTGTCGTTGCCGGCGGTGATCAGCACCGCGCCGTCGCGCGTCTTGAACGACTCGTAGGGCGATGTCATCGGCGTCACATCACCCATGCGTTCGCCGACGAATCCGGCGCCCATGTAGTGCGCCAGAAAGAGCGACATCCAGTTGACGCCGGTCTCCATCAGGCTGGTCGACACGCGCGCGCCGCGGCCGGTTTCCTTGCGCTGGTACAGCGCGGCCAGCGTGCCGATGAAGGCCCACATGCCGGTGCCCATGTCGATGACGGAGATGCCGGCGCGCGCCGGCGGCCGGTCGGGGTGGCCGGTGACGCTCATGATGCCGGTGAAGGCCTGGATCAGCGGGTCGTAGCCCGGGTCGCGGGCGAGCGGCCCCGTCTCGCCGAAGGCGCTGACGGCGCAATATACCAGGCGCGGATTCGCTCCACTCAGTTCCTCGTAGCCCAAGCCGCGGGCTTCCAGGCTGCCTGGGCGCACGGCATGCACCAGCACGTCGCACTGGAGCGCCAGGCGTCGCACCACGTCGCGGCCCTGCGGCAGCGAGATGTCGATGCCGACGCTGCGCTTGTTCCGGTTGACCGCCAGGAACGCCGTGCCGATGCCGTGGCTGGCCGGCGGCGCCCACTTGCGGGCGTCGTCGCCCACGAGCGGGCGCTCGACCTTGATCACGTCGGCACCGAAGTCACCAAGCAACTGGGTGCAGAACGGGCCGGCGATGTTCTGCGTCAGGTCGAGGACGGTGATGTCCTTGAGGATGTCGGTCATGGCGAAGCGGGCCTCACTCGGGCTTGATCCCGGCTTCCCTGGTGACGCGGGCCCATTTCGGGATCTCGCTGCGCAGCAGTTCGCCGAGTTGCGCCCTGGTACGGATCAAGGGGTCCAGGCCGAGCAGCAACAGCCGTTCGCGCATCTCGGGCAGCGCGAGGATCCGATTGATCTCGACATGCAGCTTGTCAAGGACGTCTTCCGGCGTACCCGCCGGCGCGAACAGCGCGAGCCAGCCCGACAATTCGTAGCCGGGCACGCCGGCCTCGGCGACCGTCGGCGTGTCAGGGAACAGGGACGAGCGCTGGCCGCTGCCGATCGCCAATGCCTTCAGCTTGCCCGCCTTGATGTGGGGCAAGGCCGTGACGGTGTCGGTGAACATCATCTGCACATGGCCGCCCAGCAGATCGGTCACGCCCTGCGGATTGCTCTTGTAGGCGACGCCCACGATCTCGATGCCTGCCATCGACTTGAGCAACTCGCCATTGACGCGCGACAGGCTGCTGCCGTGCGCGAAGCTCAGCTTGCCGGGCTGCGACTTGGCCAGCTGGATCAGTTCCTTGACGCTGGACACGCCGAGCGCCGGGTTTACCACCAGCAGGTTGGCGGCGGTTGCTGCGGTCGCGACCGGCGCAAAGTCCTTCACAGGGTCGTAAGGCAGGTTCAGAAACAGGCTCGGGTTGGCGGCCTGCGTGGTGTTGCTGGTGAAGAAGAGGGTGTAGCCGTCGGCCGGCGACTTGGCGGCGGCCACCGCGGCCAGAATGCCACTGGCGCCGGGCTTGTTGTCCACCAGCACCGGCTGGCCCCAGTTTGCGCTCATGCGCGAAGCGACCTCGCGCGCCACGGCATCGGTGGCGCTGGCAGCCGAGAACGGCACGATGACCTTGATCGGCCGCGACGGAAAAGTCTGCGCCTGGGCCGACGCCAGCGGTCCGGCGACCAGCAGTGCCGCCAGCAGGCCGATGACGCCGCCGACGACGCGGGGCAGCCGTGCCCGGCGCAGTGGCCGCGGCGTCTGGCGATCGCCGGCCTGTGGGTGGTGGGATTCGGGTGTGACCACGAGGTACCTCACTCTACGGCAGGGCATGTGCCGCCTCCCGCTCGTACAGCCGCAGCAGCGCGTCGCGTCGCGCCGGGCCGCTGGCGAACTCGATGTCGCGCACGCGGTGCGGGTCGATCTGCGTGCGCAGCCGCTGCAGCAGTGCGGCGTCCGGTTTGGCCGTGTACGGCACGCTGCCCACCGCCACCCCAGCCGGCGTGCGCTCGCGCAGTTGCTCGTGCGTCACGCCGGGGTGGCGGCTGAGGGCGCGCGCACGGGCCGACGTGAACTCGAACACCGCGAGGTCGGTGACCATCACCACATGGCCGACACCCGGCGCGTGCGCGGCCAGCGGGTCGGCAACGACGAAGTCGACCGCATCGACGAAGCAGCGCTGGTCCTGCTGCGGCAGATAGACCAGAAAGGGCTGCGCGATTTCGGCCAGTTCGGCCAGTCCCGCCAGGCCGGCGAAGCGGCGCAGGCGCCCCTGCTTGTCGGCGACGCGCAGGCTGTTGATGCGCCCTTGGGCGTCGATCTGCAGCGGGCGCACGAATTGGCGCACGCGGCCCGACAGGCGCGGCATCATCTGGCCGATCCATTCGGGTGCCTCGTAGCGCCGCAGTGCGCCGATCTGGGCGGCGCGTTCGCTGCGGCTCAGGAAAGCGGGGCGCTGGGCGCGCGTGAGCGTCAGCGCCGCCGGGTCTTCGAGCGCGGGGCCTTGGCCATTCGTGCGCGCCTGCGCAAGCAGCGCGGCGACCTGGTTCAGCGCCGAAGCCAGACCGAGCTGGATGACCTCGGCGCGCAGCAGCCAGTCGCTCATCGTGCAGACCATCATCTCGGCCACGTCGGGTGGCGTGGCGGTTGTGTCGCCGCGGGTGTCGTTGACGTTCACGTTGTCGCTCATCGTGCCCCTCCTTCGAGCCGGGCGCGGGCCCAGCCGGACACGGCGTCGCGATCGAGCGCCGTGTAGTCCAGCAGTGCCGGCCAGTCGGCTTCGTAGCCGGGCAGGCAGCCGCCGGGTTTCGCGCCACCGGGCGCGTGGACGACCATGCTGACCAGGGGCTCGGTCAGATCGGCTTCGACCCCACCGGCCGTGATGTCGTCGACCAGTTCCTCGCAGGTCAAGACGGTCCGGTCCGCCGCCAGCGCCAGCAGCCGGTCGGCTGCCCGGTGGCCACCGAACACCGCGTTGCCTTGGCGGTCGGCGCGCCATGCGTGCACGTAGGCCACGGTGATGGGCAGGGGCGGGATCGCGAGTTGCTCTTCATCCGTGTACGGGCAGCGCACGCGGCGCAGATCGGGTCGCACCTGCGCCAGCGCGACGCCATGGCGCGCCGCCATTGGCAGGAAGGACGCGCCCTCGACCGCCGCGTTCAGGCCCAGCATCAGCGAGGTCTCGGTTTCCTCGATCACGTCGCAGCCGGCCTTCAGCCCCGGCCCCATGCCCAGCGCCTCCATGCCGAGGTAGAAGCCGCGCACGCGCTGCGCCGCGCCGGCGGCGACCAGCAAGTCGGTCTCGACGCCGCCGGTGAGCACCAGCAGTTCGTCGAAGCGCAGACCGTGCGCGGCCCAGTGCATCGCGATGGCCAGCGGCCGGCGGCTGAAGCTCCAGCCACCGAGGGCGACGCGCGCCGCGCCGCGCGCGAGTTCGGCGGCGTCGGCCAGGCTTGCCAGCTTTCCGTTCGACTGCGCCATCTACAGCCCCATGCCGCGCGCGATGATGTCGCGCTGCACTTCCATCGCGCCGCCGCCGATCTCGAACAGCTTGGCGTCCTGGAAGTGCATCGGCAGCCCCGAGTCGACGGTGTAGCCATAGCCGCCGAGCAGGTGCAGCCCGGTGTAGGCGCAGTGCATGTAGCACTCGGCACCGGCCACCTTGGCGAACGAGGCCTCGTTGTGGCAGGCGCCGGTCTTCTCGAGCACGCTGGCGCCGCGGTAGACCAGCAGCCGCGCGGCGTCGGTGCGCAACTGCATGTCGACGATCTTGTGGCGCACCGACTGCAGCTTCGACAGCGGCTTGCCGAACTGCACGCGCTGCTTCAGGTAGGCCACCACCTCGTCGATGATGGCCTGCGAGGCGCCGACGCCGATGGCGCCGTGGTACAGGCGCTCGTTGTCGAGGCCGCCGAGCACACATTGCCAGCCCTTGTTCTCGGCCCCGATCAGCGCGTCGGGCGGCAGCACCAGGTCACGGAAGTGGGCCGAGAAGGTCGGCACCGGCCCCAGGCCCATGGTCTCGATGCGCGTCAGTTCGATCGCCGGGTTGCTGCCCGGGTTGGGGATCAGGAAGGTCGAGATGCCCTCCTGCTTGACGGCGTGCGGGTCGGTGCGCGCGGCCAGGATCAGGAAGCCCGCCGACTTGGCCTGCGAGCAATACAGCTTCTCGCCGCTGATGACCCAGTGGCCGTCGCTGCGCTTCACGGCGGTGGTGCGCAGCGACGCCGCGTCGCTGCCGGAGCCGGGCTCGGTGAGGCCCAGCGCCATGAAGATGTCGCCGGCCATGACCTTGGGCAGCACCATGTCCTTTTGCGCCTGGGTGCCGAACTTGGCCACCAGCGGCGCCAGGATCACCGCGACGCGGCCCCAGGCGGTGGTGATGGCCGACGAGGCGCGCGCGAACTGCTCGACGAAAGCCAGCATGCCCATCGGGTCGGGCTTCTCGAGCCCGCTGTAGGCCTCGGGCAGCAGGAAGCCGTAGTAGCCCATCTTGCCCAACTTCTTGAACAGCTCCTGCGGCGGCTCGACCTTGTCGCGCGACCACTGCAGCACCTGCTGGCGTGGCATTTCCTTCTCGACGAAACGGCGCGTCGTCTCGGCGATCGCGCGTTGTTCTTCACTCAGTTCGAAATCCATGGGTCGTGCTCCGGTTGGTTTGTGGTTCAGTCGTTCAGCAGCGCCTGCGCGCGCGCCAGCGGCACGGGCGCGGTGTCGAGCAGCAGGCTGATCGCGTCTTGCTCGCGTGCGTCGCTGGAAAGATCGAATGGGTCGAGGCGGCCGGCCCGGTGGCGCAGCACCAACCAAGCCAGCAGCAGCCGGCGCGCATCGCCGCCACGGCTGCCGATCTCGGCGCCTTCCCAAGCCAGCAGGCAGGCGCTGAGCGCGTGGTACAGCGCTGACGAGGCCGTGCGCGCATGCGCCTCCAGCGTCGCATCGTCGGCGATGCGGCGCGCGAAGGCCGTGCTGCGGTCGAGCGCCGCGGTCAATTCGCTGCGCAGCGCCGTCGGGATCGCCGGCTGCTGCAGCCGCTCGAGCAGGGCCGCGTGCAAGGCTTGCTCGGCGCGGTCCTTGCGCACCGCGCGCGTGATGATGTCCAGCCCGTTGATGTTGCTCGTGCCTTCCCACAGCAGGCCGATGTGGGCGTCGCGCACCAGCCGCGAATGCACCCACTCCTCGATGTAGCCCAGGCCGCCGCGCACTTCCATCGCCGCGGTGGCCACGCGCACGTTGTCGCGGCAGGCGCGGAACTTCAGCAGCGCGGTGGCGATGCGCAGCAATGCGCGCGCGCGCGGCTGGCCGGCGTTGGCCTCACGCATCGCCGCCGCGGTGAAGACGAACACCGACAGCGCCTGCTCGGTCGGCAGCATCAGCTTGAGCAGCGAGCGGCGCATCAAGGGGTGGTCGATCAGCGTCTTCTTGAACGCGACGCGCTGGCGCGCCACCTGCAGTGCCTCGTTCAGACAGCGCCGCATCATCGCAGCGGCGCGCACACCGTGCGACAGCCGCGACAGGTTGACGGGCGCCATCGCGTTCCTGATGCCGTCGGCCACGTCGCCCACCGCATAGGCGAGCGATCCGTCGAAGATCACCTCGCCGGTCGCCATCGAGCGCGTGCCCATCTTCTCCTTCAGACGCACGATGCGGCTGCGGTTGAAGCTGCCGTCGTCGAGCCGGCGCGGCACCGCGAACATGCCCAGCCCGCGCGTGCCCGCGGGTGCGCCGGCGGGTCGCGCCAGCACGAGGGCATAGTCGGCGTCGGTGTGGCTGCAGAACCATTTCTCGCCGTGCAGGCGCCAGTGCTCGCCATCGCGTTCGGCGCGCAGTTCGTTGCTGCCGAGATCCGAGCCGCCGTTCTTCTCGGTCATGAACTGGGTGATCTTCAGCACCTCGTTCATGTCCTGGCTGAGCACGCGTGCCAGGCGCGCCTTGAGCGCGTCGTCGCCGTGCTTGAAGACCACGTGCGCGGCGGTGTCGCAGCCGTTGACGGGGCACATCAGGCCGAACTCGGCCTGCACGAACAAGTACTTGAAGGTGTACTTGACCAGCGGCGATACCAGCTCCGGCCAGCCGAACACGCCACCGCGGTGGCTCATCGCGACCAGGCCGAAATCGCTCCAGGCGATGCGCTCCATCTCTCGGTAGGCCGGGTGGTAGTCGATCGAGTCCTCGTCGCGGCCGAAGCGGTCGCGCGGGCGCAGCACCGGCGGGTGGCGTTCGGCGCTGGCCGCGAGTTCGTCCAGGCGCCCGCCGGCGAGTTCGCCCAGGCGGTCGAAGTGCGGGCGAAAGTGCGCGAACTCGGCGCGGCCCAGGCTCAGCGCGAGCAGGTCCTGCACCGCGGGGTCGATGCGCCAGAAGTTCTGGCCGTGGCAGTCGGCGGGAATCGCGGCGGAGCCGCGTCCGGCGGCTGGTTCGGCAAGGCTCATGGCATCACGCCGTCTTGTCGTCGAGCACGCGCAGCGTCTTGTAGCCGACGCGCGGCAGGTCGTCGTGGAACGACACCTGCGTGGGCAGCTTCAACTCGGCGTCGAGGTGGGCTTGCAGGCGCTGCGCCACGCGGGCCGCGGCGTCGTCGGCCAGCGTGGCGGGGCGCAGCAGGCGCACTTCCAGCGTCTGCGGCTCGACCGCCCGGCGCACCAGCGCGAATTCGAGATTGCGGCCGTCATCGCTGCGCGACAGCGCGGTCTCGACCTGGAACGGATAGACGGCGCTGCCGCGCACCGGCACGCGGTTGGCCAGCCGGTCGAGCAGCGTGAAGCGGCGCGACGTGCGGCCGCAGCTGCACACGCCCGGGTGCACACGCACCATGTCCTCGGTGCGCCAGCGAACGTGCGGCGTGGCGCGGCGGTAGAAGTCGGTGATGACCATCTCGCCCACGTCGCCCTCGCGCGCCGGCGCGCCGGTGGCCGGGTCGACGACCTCGACCAGCGTCATGTCCTCGCCGTGCCAGTGCTCGCCGTCGTGGGCCGGGCACTCGGTGCTGAAGAGGTTGAAATCCGAGCCCTGGCCCGACAGCGTCGTGACCTCGATGCCCAGCGTCTGGCGGAACTGCTCGCGCGCCTCCGCGCCAAGCGCCGCGCCCATCAGGATCGCGCGCCGGTACGGCAGCGCCCCACCTTCGGGCGTGGCCGCGGCGTGCTGGGCCATCGCGCGCAGCGTGGCCACGCCGGCCTGCAGGAAGGTGGGCTTGAGCGAGCGCGCGACCTCGACATAACGCGGCACCTGCGCTGGCTCGTGGTTGTCGCGGATGATCCACTGCGCGCCGGCGCGCTGCGCGCCGAGGCGGAAGATGTCGGCCGCCGGCGTGAACGGCGTGACCAGCATCTGCAGCACATCGCCCGGCCGCAGCCCGCTGCACCAGAACAGGCGCGCCGCCAGCTCGACGTTGCGGTCCAGGTCGTGGGCGTCGAAGGCCTGGTAGGTCTGGCGTCCGCTGGTCCCGGCCGACGGGCCGGACAGCACGATGTCTTCGCGCGGCACGCACAGGTGGGGCAGGGCGCTGCCGACGCGGTCCATCGCGGCGCGCAGCTCGTCCTTGGTGCTCAGCGGCACGAGTGCGGCAAAGTCGGCCAGGCTGCGCACCGCGGCCGGGTCGACCTGCGCCAATCGCTCGCGCTGCATCGGCGAGCGTTCCTTGACCCAGGCCAGCAGTGCCTGCACGCCTTTGAGCTGCAGCGCCTGCCGGACTTCCGGCGCCATGCCTTCGGCCGCGGCGTCCCACAGGGCACGCGCGTCGCTCATCGCGCTGCGTCGCCGCTGACGAGGCGGAACACCGGCAGCGGCACCTCGCGTTCCGGAAATGCCACCTGCACCCGCTTGTCGACCGCCATGTCCTCGGGCCGGCCTTCGATCTCGGTGAACAGGAACCAGTCTTCGTCGAGCCGCACCAGGCCGATGGTGTAGGGCGAACGCGCGCGCCACACCGCCGACGGCGGCCGGTGCACGACCGAGAAGCTGTAGATGCTGCCCGCGCCCTTGGACTCTTCCCACGCCGGCGTGGCACCGGCCTCGCACATCGGGCAGATCGAGCGCGGCGGGAAGATCGCGCCGCGGCAGGCCGGGCAGCGCTGGAAC
>JAZJZJ010000141.1:0-4443 GCA_040389925.1 Pseudomonadota bacterium | reverse complement strand
GCACGTCGATCTGCACGTGGTCGATGAAGTTGCGGTTCCAGATCGGCTCGAACAGACCGTTCGCGAAGCGGAACGCGAGGATGTTCTGGGCCGGCTCCTTGCCGAGAAAGTGGTCGATGCGAAAGATCTGCGCTTCGGCGAACACCTCGTGCAGCTGCGCGTTCAGCGCGACCGCGCTGGCCTTGTCGGTGCCGAAGGGTTTCTCCATCACGATGCGCGAACGTTCGACGAGGCCGGCTTCGCCGAGTATGCGCACCGCCGAGAGCGCCGCGCTCGGCGGCACGCTCAGGTAGTGGAGGCGGCGCGTTTCGCCACCAAGCGAGGCTTCGGCCGCGTCGACCGCGGCGCGCAACGCCGCCGGGCCGGCCGCGAGCGGTACGTAGTCGAGACTGGCCGAGAAGGTTGCCCAGTCGGCGTCGGTGATCTTGCGGCTCGAGAACTCGTCGAGCGCGCTGCGCGCCGACTTCCTGAAGTCATCGACGCTGAGCTCGTCGAGCGAGACGCCGATGATCCGGCAGCCCGGGATGAAGCCGACGCTGGCGAGGTGGAACAGCCCCGGCAGCAGCTTGCGCCGCGCCAAGTCGCCGGTCGCGCCGAACAGCACCACGACCTGCGAAAACCGCGGGCCCACGCCGGGAGGGATCTTGGCCACCGTGCACGTCCTCTTCTGTGACCGGGCGCCGCGTAACGCGGCGCGCACGGTTCGCGGGATTCTGGTGCAAGTCGCGGGCCAGCGACCGCCGCGGCGCTGTGCAGCGGATCAGGGCTTCACGGTGTGCCAGAGCCCGAGCACGCCGTCGCCGGTCTTGTCGCCGGGCTTCGCATCCTTGGCCCAGAAGTAGAGCGGCTTGCCTTTCAGCGCCCACTGCTTCTTGCCGTCGTCGCGCGTGACGACCGCGTAGTCGCCATCGGCCTTGTCGGCCTCGGTCGCCATCAGCGGCGGCCAGTTGGTGGCGCACGGGCCGTTGCAGACCGACTTGCCGCTGCCGGCCGCGTCCTTGTCGAAGGTGTACAGCGTCATGCCGTTGGCGCCGACGAGTACGCCGTCGGCGACCTTGGCGGGCGCGGCGCTCAGCGAGGCGCAGCCACCGAGCAGCGCGGTGGAGAGGGTGAGCAGGGAAATCGAGCGGGTCGGGAAGTTCATGACGGGTGGTCCGGATCGCGGACGAGCTTGTCCGCACCGGGTAGACGTTCGCCGACACCGCGGTATTCCGCGTCGGCTTGTCGATTTCGCAGGGCCCCCGCCGTCATGGAAGTGGGGGCCTTGCAAACCGGCGAGGCCTCGATCAATCTTGTTTTTCCGATTCAAGGAGCGACACCATGAGCCAATCCCGAGTCAAGCCGATCCCCGAGGGCTGGAACACCCTGACCCCGCACCTGGTCTGTGCCGGGGGTCGCGACGCGATCGCGTTCTACAAAAAGGCGTTCGGCGCGGTCGAGCTGAATCGCCTCGAAGGGCCGGACGGCAAGATCATGAACGCGGCGCTGCGCATCGGCGACTCGACGCTGATGCTGTTCGACGAGGCGCCCGAATGGAAGGCCTTCGGCCCGAAGACGCTGAAGGGCTCGCCGGTCACGCTGCACTTGTACGTGCCCGATGTCGACGCGAGCTTTGCGCAGGCGGTCGCGGCCGGCGCGGCCGTGACGATGCCGGTCACCGACATGTTCTGGGGCGACCGCTACGGCCAGGTGCAGGACCCGTTCGGCCACAATTGGTCGATCGCCACGCATCAGCGCGACCTGACCGACGCGCAAATCAGGGAAGAAATGATGAAGGGCGGCGGCGGTTGCCAGTGAGCGCGTGACCCGCCGCGCCCCGTCAATCCGCGACGCGGCGAGGGACTGACTCCAGCCAGCGCGCCACCTGTTCGGCGACCCAGGCGGCGTCATCGAGCGGCAGGTCGTGCCCGGCGTCGGGGTGCAGCGCGATGTCGGCGTGCCAGCGTTGCGCCAGGCCGGTCGAGCAGCGCACGTCGACGAGCGCGTCGCGCAGGCTCGCGAGCACCAGCAGCGGCACCGCCGGCGCGTGTGCGCCGGGCCGGAAGCGCGCCGCCGCGCAGAGCTGGCGCAGCGCGTTGCGGCCCGACACCGGCCGGCTGCGGCGCAGCGCCGCCCAGGCGTCGAGCACGGCCGCGCCGGCGTCCGGGTTGCGGCTCGTCAGCCGCAACACCGCGCGCTCCCGATCCGCCGCGTCCCCGCGCCCGAGGGCCAGCCGCAACAGCGCCGGGTAGTTGGCCGGCCGCAGGCGCCGGTGCCACGGGTCGACCCGCTGCAGGCTGGTGTTGATCAGCACGCAGCCGGCGATCGCCTGCGGGTCGCGGCCGGCCCAGTCGAGCGCCACCATCGCGCCCATCGACATCGCCAGCAGGTGATACGGCGGCGCGATGCCGAGCGCGCGCACCTGCGCGCGGCAGTGCGAGGTGATCGCCTCGATGCGGGTCGGGCTGGCGAGCTGATTCAGCGCGCCGTTGCCCGGCAGATCGAGTGCCACGACCTGCGCGCCGCCGAGGCGCTCGCGCAGCCGCGCGGGAAAGTCGCCCCAGTGGCCGCTTTCGCGCGTCAGTCCGCGCAGCAGGATCCAGCGGCCGCTCATCGGCGGCCCGCGCGGTACCAGCGATCGAGCGCCGCGTCGAGGTGGCGCTGGCGTTCGGCACCCGCGGGCACCCAGCGCGCGTGGCTGCCCGCGGCGCGGGTCAGGAAGTCAAGCCAGCCGAGGTGCCGGCGCAGCACCCGCTGCTGGCGGTGCGCGATCATCGGATTGAACAGGCCGTGGCGCGAGAACAGCTGGCGCGGGTTCTTGCGCACCCAGAGCCACGAGCCCATTTCCAGTGTCAGCGGAATGAACACGGTCGGAGGGCGCGCCTGCAGGTACAGGTGATCCCACAGATCGCCATGCGCGAGGTACTGCCGGCTCTGCGGCTCGACCACGTAGCGGTGGTGCAGCAGCGTCTCGTCCATGGTCTCGCACAGCGCGTGGATCTCGGCCAGGTGCGCGATCGGGCGCGCGGTGTGCGCGAACGGGAACCAGACCCGGTCGCGCAAGCCGAAGCCCGAATGGCAGTCGACGGCGATGCTGAACGGCCGCGCCAGCAGCTCTGCCTCGACGATCCGGCACAGCGCCGCGCTCTCGGCTTCCATCGGTGCGCCACGCGCGCCGCGGTACCAGGGCAACGCGGCACTGATGCGCTGGCCGCCGATCAGGGTCGGCACGCGCTCCTGCGCGTCGACCGGCGCGTTGCGCATCAGGTCGACGCCGTTCGGGTTGGCGCGCGTGCCCAGGCTGACGCCGCCCGGGTTCACCAGCGGCACGAACAGCAGGCGCAGCGTTTCGAGCTGGCGGTGCAGCAGGTCGTCCCAGCGCAGGCGCATCACGAGGCTGCGCAGCTGCGCGACGACGAGCTCCGCGCCGATGCGCTCCAGGCCGTGCACGCCGCCGAAGAAGCCGATCGCCGGCACGTCGGCGCGCGCGCTGCCGAGCAGGTAGGCGTGGACCGGCAGGCGCTGCGCGCCGACCGCCACCTCGCAAAGCAGGCGCCGCTCCAGCGGCGCGCCCGCCAAGCGCGCGAGCGCTTCGAGTTCGAGCAGTTCGGCGGGCAGGGTCGGGTTCACGCCGGGGCGGCGCTCACGAAGTTGTCACACATGCCGGCTACCGTTCGCCGAACGGCCACCCGGCCCGGAGGCCCCGCATGAACCATCCCGCACGACACTGGAATCCCGCGCCGATCCTGCCGCGATTGAGCGCGCTGCTGTGGGGCGCGGTCGAGTTGCTGGCGCTCGCGCGTTCGCGTTGGTCGCGCCGCTGACCGGCATCGCGCGGCGCGCCGCGGTCGGCGAACGGAACGGTGGGCAGAGGCAGGTCGCGCATGGCTGGTCGCGATCGTCGCGCCCGACCGTGACGCGACGATGACCGCGTCAGCGCAGCGCTTCGGGCAGCTCGATCTTGACCTCCAGAACTTCGAGGTTGTCCTGGCGCTCCAGGTGCACCTTGATGTCTTCGGGTCGGATCGACACGTACTTCGAAATCACCGCCATCAGCTCTTTTTGCAGCGCCGGCAGGTAGTCGGGCCGGCTCGCGCCGCGCCCGCTGCGCTCGTGCGCGAGGATGATCTGCAGCCGCTCCTTGGCGACGCTGGCGGTCTTCTTCTTTTCACCGAGCAGGAAGGAAAGCAGCGACATCCTTACCTCCCGCCGAACACGCGCTTGAAGAAGCCGGGCTTCACCGCGTCGGTGAAGCGCATCGGCCGTGTCTCGCCGAGAAAGCGCGCGACCACGTCCTTGTAGGCTTCCGAGACATCGGTGCCTTTCAGGTGCACGGCCGGGACGCCCTGGTTCGAGGCGTCGAGCACGGTCTCGGATTCAGGGATCACGCCGATCAGCTCGATCCGCAAAATGTCCTTGATGTCGCCGAGCGACAGCATCTGCCCGCCCTCGACCCGGTTCGGG
>JAZJZJ010000140.1:0-9421 GCA_040389925.1 Pseudomonadota bacterium | reverse complement strand
TCGGCATCGCGATCGTGCAGGGCGTGCTGATCGTCAACGCGTTCAACGTGCGCAACGCGCGGCGCACCAGCCTGGTGACGGCGAGCGCCTGATCAAACCGCGCTGCGGTGGCGGACGATGCAGGTGTCGAGCACCTCGCCGCCGTCGCGGGTCCACCAGTCGTCCTTCGAGAAAATCTCGACCTCGCTGTAGCCCTTGAAACCCGCGGCTTCGACCCAGCCGCGGATCTGCGGGATGTCGATCACGCCGTCGCCCATCATGCCGCGGTCGTTCAGCAGGTCGCGCGTCGGCACGAGCCAGTCGCAGACATGGAACGCGAGCAGGCGTTCGCGGCCGGCGCGCTCGATTTGCGCCTTCAGCTTCGGGTCCCACCAGACGTGATAGACGTCGACGGCCACGCCCAATGCGCCCGACTTCGCGGGATCGAGCGCATCGCAAATGTTCAGCGCCTGCTCCAGCGTGTTGACGCAGGCCCGGTCGGCCGCGTACATCGGGTGCAGCGGTTCGATCGCCAGCGGCATGTCGACACTGCGCGCGTAAGCCAGCGTCGCGGCGATGCCGTCGTGCACTTCGTTGCGCGCGCGGGCGAGGTTCTTGTGCGCCGGCTTGCCGTCGAGCGCGCCGGGCAGGGCGCCGACGACGAGCACGAGGCAGGCGGCGCTCAAGCTCTTCGCTTCGTCGACCGCGCGGCGGTTGTCGTCGAGCGCGGCTTGCAGCCCTTCGGCATTCGACGCCGGGAACATGCCGCCGCGGCAGTAGCCGGAGAGTTCGATGCCGGTGTCGCGCAGCGCCTTCGCGACCTTGTCGAGCCCGACCGCGGTGACCTGATCGCGCCACGGCGAGATCGCGCGGATGCCGCGCCGTGCACACTCGTCGATGATGCGATCGAGCGGCCATTGCGCGCGCACTGTCGCGGTGTTGATCGAAAGCCAGCGATGATCGGCGGAGAAGTCGCGCATGCGGTGCCGTCGTTGCTTCAGGCTTCGACGCCGTGCAGCGCGAGCAGATGCACCATGCGCCGCGCGGCGAGTTCGGGTTGCTCGATCAGCCCGGCCGCATCGGCGAGCCGGAACAGCTCGGCCAAGTGCACCAGCGAGCGCGTGCTCTGCTGCCCACCGACCATCGTGAAGTGGCTCTGGTGCCCGTTCAGCCAGGCCATGAAGACGACGCCGGTCTTGTAGAAGCGCGTCGGCGCCGCGAAGATGTGGCGCGACAGCGGCACCGTCGGCGCGAGGATGGCGTGGAAGCGTGCGTTGTCGCCCGCGGCCAGCGCCGCCAAAGCGGCATTCGCGGCCGGCGCGATCGCGTCGAAGATGCCGAGCAGCGCGTCGCTGCGGCCGTGCGTCGGCAAGCTGCCTGCGCCGTCGCCGGCGATCAACTCAGCGTAGTTGAAGTCGTCACCGGTGTACATGCGCACGCCGGCCGGCAGTCGCCGGCGCATCGCGATTTCCTTGTCTTTGTCGAGCAGCGAAATCTTGATGCCGTCCACCTTGCTCGCGTTGGCCTCGATCACCGCGAGCGCGGTGTTCATCGCCTCGTCCGCGTTGTCGTTGCCCCAGTAGCCTTTCAACGCCGGGTCGAACATGTCGCCGAGCCAGTGCAGGATCACCGGCTGCCGCGCCTGGCGCAGCACGCGGTCGTAGACGCGCTCGTAGTCGGCCGGACTCGTCGCGACTTTCGCGAGCGCGCGGCTCGCCATCACGATCAGCTTGCCACCGAGGGCCTCGATCGCTTCCATCTGCTCTTCGTAGGCGCGGATCACGTCGTCGACGCTCTTCGCCGCGTCCAGAGTCAGGTGGTCGGTGCCGCAGCCCGACGCGACCAGTGCACCGGGCACATCGCGCGCCGCGTCGAGCGAGCGGCGGATCAGCTCGAGCGAGGTCGGCCAATCGAGGCCCATGCCGCGCTGCGCGGTGTCCATCGCCTCGGCGACGCCGAGGCCGAGCGACCACAGGCGCTGCCGATAGCGAATCGTCGCGTCCCAGTCGACCGCGCATTGCAGCCACGGGTCGATCGCCGCGCGCGGGTCGGCGACGACGTGCGCGGCCGAGTAGGCAATGCGGTTGAAGGCCGTGCCGGCCGGCGCGGTCGCGATCGGCGCGCTCGCGCGCAGCGCGTAGGGTTGCAGCCGGCCGTCGGCCGTCGGGAGTTTCAGCGTCAGGCTCATCGTGCGATCCTCACACCGCCAGCGCCGGCACGTCGATCCAGCGCCGTTCCTTCCAGCTCTGCAACGCCGCCTCGACCAGTTGCACGCCTTTCGCGCCCTCCGGCAGCGTCCACCTGTACGGCTCGTTCTCGACCACGTGTCGGATGAAGTGCTCCCACTGGATCTTGAAGCCGTTGTCGTAGACCATCGAGTCCGGCACCTCCTGCCACTGGTCGTGGAAATTCATCGTCTGCTTCACGTCGGGGTTCCAGACCGGCCGCGGCGTCGTCACGCGCGACTGCGCTCGGCAGCTCGACAACCCCGCGACCGCCGAACCGTGCGTGCCGTCGACGTGGAAGGTGACGAGGTCGTCGCGGCGCACTCGCGTGGCCCAGCTCATGTTGATCTGCGCGACCACCGGCTCGCCGTTGTGGCCCTTCAACTGCACGGTCGCGTAGGCCGCGTCGTCGGCGGTCGCGTCATACGGCTTGCCGGCTTCGTCCCAGCGTTTCGGGATGTGCGTCGCGCCCAGGCACGAGACCGATTGGACCTCGCCGAACAGGTTGTCGAGCACGTAGCGCCAGTGGCACATCATGTCGAGGATCATGCCGCCGCCGTCTTCCTTGCGGTAGTTCCAGCTCGGGCGCTGGATCGGTTGCAAATCGCCTTCGAAGACCCAGTAGCCGAACTCCAGACGCACGCTCAGCATGCGGCCGAAGAAGCCGGCGCGGCGCAGCATGTCGAGCTTGCGCAGACCGGGCAGAAACAGCTTGTCCTGCACCGCGCCGTGTTTGAGCCCCGAGCTTTGCGCGAGGCGCGCGATCTCGACCGCCTCGTTCAGATTCGTCGCGATCGGCTTCTCACAGTACACGTGCTTGCCGGCGCGGATCGCGTTCGCGAGCAGGGTCGGGCGCATCTGCGTCGTGCCGGCGTCGAAGAACACCGTGTCGTCCTTGTTTGCGAGCGCTTCGTCGAGATTCGTGCCCCAGCGCTGAATGCCGTGCGCCTTCGCGAGCGCCTCGATCTTCTCGGCGTTGCGGCCGATCAGGACCGGGTCGGGCATGACACGATCCCCGTTCGAGAGCAGCACGCCGCCTTCGTTGCGGATCGCGACGATCGAGCGGATCAGGTGCTGGTTCATGCCCATGCGGCCGGTGACGCCGTGCATGATGAGTCCGAGTCGTTGGGTGGCCATGACGTGGTTTCCTGGGGTCAGAGAGCGTGGGTGGCATTCCAGTCGGGCGTCGCGCGGTGCGCAAAGCCCGGGTGGAACAGCGAATCGATCGCGAGCACGCCGCGCTCGATGCGCAAGCGGGCTTCGCCGTCGTGAAGTTCGTAGAGATCGGGATGCGCTTGCGCGAACGCCTGTTGCTCGGCACGTGGCGCGTCGCCGAAGCCGCGGCCGTAGTGGTGGCCGTTGCGCTCGCTGTGCGTGATGCCGAGCAACGCGATCAGCGCCAGGTCTTGCTGCACCGCGAGGCCGGCCTGGCACGTGAGGTCTTCGGCCGACATGAAGTAGCGTGCCGCGCCGCCCGCTTCGAGGTTCCAGCGATCGCAGCGGGCGCGATTGAGAAGCGACTTGTACAGGCCCTTGCAGGTCTTGCTCGACACGCCGGTCCAGCCGAGCGCGCGGCCCTGCGGGAAGGCGGCGAGCGCGCCGTCGGCCTCGTCCAGCAGCAGCGGCGCGACCGGGTTCGCGGGCAGCGCGGTCGCCAGGCTCAGCTCGCGCGGCAGCGGCTGCTCGACATACAGCGGCGCGTGCAGCGTGCGCAGGCCGCCGAGCAGCTCATTCAGCGCATCGATGCTGGCGTACTGCTCGTTGCCGTCGACGCTGTAGCGGTAGTCGCCGACCGTCTCGTCGAGCACCGCGAGCACGGCGTGCAGGCGCTGCAGATCGGCGGCCGGATCGCCACCGAGCTTGATCTTGAAGCTGCGGTGGCCGTAGCGTTCGATCACCGCGCGCAGGCTGATCGGCAGGCCATCGTCGTCGAATCGCACCGCGTGCAGCTCGTCGAGCAGGCCGACGGTGTGGCGCGCCTCGATGCGGTGCAGCGGCTGCAGCGCCGCGAGCCAGCCCGGCCAGTCCCAGCCGGTCAGGTCGGCGGCGACGGGTGCGTCGGCCAGACCGAGCGCATTGCGGCGCGCGGCATCGAAGAACGACAGGTCGAGCGCGCGGCACAGTGCGTCGACCACCGCCTTGTCGATCACCGCCTGGCCGAAGGCCGACGACAGCGCGGTCCGGCCCGCGGCCTCGCCCTGTGCCATCAGCGCGTCGTAGTGGCGCGCGAAGAGTCCGAACGACGGCACCGGCGTGTCGTTCAGGTAGGCCGCGGCCGCCGCGCGGGTCGCACCGGCGAGGTCGGCGATGTTGACGTCGGCGCTGCGGCCGGCGCGCTTGTCGAACCACCTCGGCACCATCATCTCGGCCGCGAACCCCTGCGCGTGGCCGTGCCCTGGCACCTCGACATCGACGCGCACGAACAGCTGCGGGCAGGCCGTCAGCGTGGTCGCGCCGAAGCGAAACGGCAGGCGCAGTGCCACCTGCCGCACCCGCAGGTCGACGGCTCGCACGACGAGGTTGACGCCGCTGGTCATGGCGTGGTGCGGCGCGTCAGTGCGCGTCGAGCGTGCCCTGCGCGAAGAAGTGCGCACGCAAGCGGCGCGCGTAGCCCGCGAAGGCCTCGGTGCCCATCACATCGAGCGGGCGCGGGCGCGGCAGATCGATGTCGCAGACCTCGACGATGCGACCGGGCCGCTCGCTCATCACGAACACGCGGTCCGACAGGAAAATCGCCTCGGGGATGCTGTGGGTGATCAGCAGCACGGTCTTCTTCGAGGTCATCCAGATGCGCTGCAGTTCGAGGTTCATGCGTTCGCGGGTCATCGCGTCGAGCGCACCGAACGGCTCGTCCATCAACAGCACCGACGGGTTGTGCAGCAGCGCACGCAGAATCGCGACGCGCTGCTGCATGCCGCCCGACAGCTGCCACGGGTACTTCTGCTCGAAGCCTTTCAGGCCCGCCATTTCGATCAGCGCTGCGGCGCGCTCGCGCGCGGCGGCCATCGGCAGGTTGCGGATCTCGGCCTGCAGCAGGATGTTGTCGATGACGCGCCGCCACGGCAGCAGCAGCGCGCTCTGGAACACGATGCCGACATCGGTCTGCGGTCCGCGCACCGGCTTGCCGGCGAGCTCGAGTTCGCCGCCGCTGATCGGCAGCAGGCCGGCGACCATTTTCATCAGCGTGCTCTTGCCGCAGCCCGACGGCCCCACGACCGAGACGAACTCGCCGGCCCGGATGCTGAAGTCGAGCGGCTTCAGCGTCTCGGTGTCGCCCTCGCGGGTGCGGTAGGTCTTGCGCACGCCGCGGCCCTCGATCAGGACCGGGGCCGCCGTTGCCACCGACGCCGCGCGCGCCGCCGGGTCGAGCGGGACGACGTTGCTCGCGCCTGCGGTCATTTCGGCAGGAAGTCGTTGGTGACCCAGTCCTCGGCCTTGCCGCGCACGGCCGGGTCGAGGCCGCCGTACTGCACCAGCAGGTCGAGCGAGTCGTTGATGTCCTTCATCGACGCGCGCAGCGGGCGCTGGCCCTTGGTCTCGGCCGAGTGGTAGAGCGGGGTCGTCAGCTTGATGCCGACGATCAGCGTGTCGCGCTGGCCGGCCTTGGCGTTCGCCTTCAGCATCGCGTCGATCGAGGCCTCGGGGTTCTTCTCGGTCTCCTCAAAAGCGCGGGTCGTGGCGCGCATGAAGCGGCGCACCATGTCGGCCTTGTTTGCGAGCGTGTCCTTGTGGGCGATCACGCCCGAGCTGACCATCGTGATGCCGTAGTCGGCGAAGCGGATCACCTCGACCGGCTTCTTGGTTGCGTCCTGGATCTTGATGTTCTGGTCCATCACATAGCCGAGCAGCAAATCGGCTTGGCCGTTGATGACCGCGTTCAGCTTGGTCTGGCCGTCGCCCGAGACGACCTTGTACTGGCCTTCCTGCAGGCCGGTTTTCTTCAGGAACAGCGGCCAAATCTGGCTCATCGAATCGCCCGGCGTCATCGCCACCGTCTTGCCGATGATGTCCTTCGGCGACTTGATGTTCTTCTCGGCCAGGCCCATCGCCGCCATCGGGCTGAGCTGCAGCGCGACGCCGACCGCCTTGACCGGCGCGCCCTTGGTCGCCGCGCGGATCATCGTCGGCACGTCAACGTAGCCGAAGGTCGCCGAGTTGGCCGACACGGCCTGGATCGAGACCGCGGAGCCGCGGCCTTCCTGGATGTCGAGGTCGATGCCCTCGGCCTCGTAGAAGCCCTTTTCCTTGCCGAGGAAGAACGGCGCGTGCTCGCTGTACACGTACCAGTTGAGCAGCAGCGTGACCTTGTCGCGGGTCTGCGCGAGTGCGCTCGACACCAACGCGCCGGCCAGCGCCCCTGCACATGCGATTCGGATCAGATGGCGACGTTTCATGGCTTGTCTCCTGTTGACGTTGTGGATGAACGAGAAGGAAAGGGGCTCAGGCGGTGGCGTTCATGTCGTGGCGCTGCGAGGCGTGCCAGGGCATCAACCAGCGCTCGACCAGTTCGACCGCGAGGAACAGCAGCACGCCCAGCGTCGACAGCACGACCAGCGCCGCGAACATCAGCGGCAGATCGAAAGTGCCGGTAGCGCGCTGCAGCACGAAGCCGATGCCGGAGTTCGAGCCGACGAACTCGCCGACCACCGCACCGACCACGGCCAGCGTGACCGACACCTTCAGCCCGCTGAAGATCGACGGCAGCGCCTGCGGCAGGCGGAACTTCAGGAAGATCTTCAGCGGGTTGGCGCCCATCGAGCGCGCCAGATCGATCACGTCGGGCTCGACCGACTTGAAGCCTTGCACCGTCGAGACCACGACCGGGAAGAAGCCGAGCAGGAACGCCGCGATCACCTTCGGCACGATGCCGAAGCCGAACCACACGACGAACAGCGGCGCGATCGCGACCTTGGGCACCGACTGCGAGAACACCAGCAGCGGGTAGACGAAGCTCTCGACGGTGCGCGAGTACGCGATCCACATCGCGATCGGCACGCCGATCAGCGCCGAGGCCGCGAAGCCGCCGAGCGTCGCGTACAGCGTCGGCAGGCTTTGCGACAGCAGCATCGGCCACTCGGCGCCGAGTTGCTTCACGACCGCCATCGGCGGCGGCACGAGGTAGGGCGGGATCTTGAACAGCCGCACCACCAGATCCCAGAGCACGAGCAGCATCACGATCAGCCAGAACGGCCGCGCCGCGGGGTGCAGAAGCCAGCGTTTCATGATCACGACACCCGGAACTTCAGCGAGTGGTCGTACGGCAGGGCCGGCGACGCGAACTCGTTGGCGTTGGCGACGAAGTGCAGCGCGCAGGCGCGGCGCCACTTGTCGCTGTGGTTCGGGCCCGAGCTGTGGAAGGTGTTGCCGTGGTGAAAGCTCACGCCGCCCTTGCGCACTGGCGCTGGCGACATCGGCTGCTTGTCGAGAATGGCGGGCGGCAGCTGCAGGTTGTACGGCTCGGCCTCCGGCGCGAAGTGGGCGTAGACCGGGCCGAGGTTCGTGCCGTCGCCGAAGTAGAGGCAGCCGTTCTCGAGCGTCGCGTCGTCGAGCGCGATCCACGCGGTGACCATGCCTTCGGGATCGGTCGGGCCGAAATAGAAATTGTCCTGGTGGGCCGGCTTCGGACCGCCACCCTCGGGCGGCTTGAAGAAGATCTGGCTGAAGTACACCGACACGCCCGGCCCGATCAGCGCTTCGACCTGGTCGAGCAGGCGGCGGTCGCGCGCCAGCGCCTGGACCGCGTCGCGCTGCGCGTGCGGGTTGTCGAGCTTGCGCAGCACCGTGCGCGCGCTGACACCGCCGTCGACGTACCACGCGCGCTGCGACTCGGGCAGGGACGCGAGAAAACTCGTGCCCCACTGCTCGATGTCGCGCACGACCGCGTCCATCTCGGCCGGCGTGAACACGCCGTTGACGGTGAGGTGGCCCTGGCGGCGGTAGAAGGCGATGTCGAACGGATCCATCGTGTCGTCTCAATTAACCATCTGGTGAGTGGAAGGTGCGCCGCTCACTTGCGCAGCACGTAGCCGAGAATCACTTCGGTCATGTGCGACAGCCGCTCGGCCAGCGCCGCCGGCGCGCGCAGGTCGCGGCCGAAGATCGTCGACAGCGTCGCGTTGTTCGAGAGATAGAAGTAGCACAGGCTCGCGATCGAGATGTAGAGCTGGATCGGATCGACGCCGCCGCGGAACAGGTTGGCGCGCTGGCCGCGCTGCAACACGTCGTCGAGCAACTGGACCAGCGGCGAGTTGAGCTCGCGGATGCGTGCCGAGCGGTTCAGGTGGACCGCCTTGTGCAGGTTCTCGCTGTTCAGCAGCGTCAGGAAGTGCGGGTTCGCGAGGTAGTAGTCCCAGGTGAACTCGACCAGCCGGCGAATCGCGGTCGCGGGCTCGAGGTTTTCGAGGCGCAGCGCCTTTTCGGCTTCGCGGATGTCGGCATAGGTCTGTTCGAGCACCGCGAGGAACAGGTCGTCCTTGCTGCCGAAGTAGTAGTAGAGCAGCCGCTTGTTGACGCCGGCACGCTCGGCGATGCGCTCGACCCGCGCGCCGCCGAGGCCGGCGTCCGAGAACTCCGCGACCGCCGCGCTGAGGATCGCCTGCTGGGTGCGGTCGGCATCGCGGGTGCGGGTCTCGGGCAGCGAGGCGGCTAACGTCGTCATGCGCTCATAATTCACCAGCTAGTGAATTAGTGGAATCAGGGCGAACCCGCAGGCCCGCTGCGCGCCGCGCGACGACCGCGGGCGTGGTTCGGTGCACACTGGCGGCCTCGCCGCTTGCCGCCTCACCCATGACCGTCGCCACCGCCGCCCGTCCCGCCGGACACCTGCTCGTCGAAGCCCTGATCGCGCAAGGTGTTGACACCGTGTTCGGCGTGCCGGGCGAAAGCTATCTCGCGGTGCTCGATGGCTTCTACGAGCACCGCGACGCGATCCGCTTCATCGCCTGCCGGCAAGAGGGCGGCGCGGCCTTCATGGCCGAGGCGCAGGGCAAACTGAGCGGCCGGCCGGGCATCTGTTTCGTGACGCGCGGGCCGGGCGCGACGAACGCGAGCATCGGCTTGCACACCGCGTTCCAGGACAGCACGCCGATGATCCTGTTCATCGGCCAGGTCGCGAGCGACCAGCGCGACCGCGAGGCGTTCCAGGAGCTCGACTATCGCCAAGTGTTCGGCCCCGGCACGCTCGGCTTCGCGAAATGGGTCGGCGAGGTGCACGACCC
>JAZJZJ010000139.1:437-3474 GCA_040389925.1 Pseudomonadota bacterium | reverse complement strand
AGGTTGCGGTACTTCGGGCCGTCGGTCAGGTCGTCGACCGCGATCACGTCGTCGATGCCGATGGCATTGAGCCCGTGGACGAGATTGCTGCCGATCATGCCGGCCGCGCCAGTCACCACCACTCTCATGCGAACAACTCCTCGTAGCTGACGGTCGCGGTGCCGAACTTGCCGACGACGATGCCGCCGGCGCGGTTGGCGATGGGCATGGCGTCGCGCAGCGACAGGCCGGCGCCGAGCATCGCCGCGAGTGTGGCGATCACGGTGTCACCGGCGCCGGTCACGTCGAACACCTCGCGCGCCTGCGCCGGCACCTGGGTGTGCCCGGCGGCATCGAACAGCGACATGCCGTCTTCCGAGCGGGTCAGCAGCAGCGCGTCGAGCCCGTGCGTTTCGCGCAGCGCCTGCGCGCGCTCGTGCAACTGCGCCTCGCTGCTCCACGTGCCGATCACTTGCGCGAGTTCGGCGCGGTTCGGCGTGATCACGGTCGCGCCGGCATAGCGGCTGTAATCGCTGCCCTTCGGGTCGATCAGCACCGGTTTGTTCGCCTTGCGCGCGAGTTCGATCATGCGCGGGATGTGCGTCAGGCCGCCCTTGCCGTAGTCGGAGAACAGCACCGCGTCGTGATCGGCCAGCACGCGCTCAAAGTCGGCGAGCATGCCGGAGAGCACTTCGTGGTCGGGCTGGTTTTCGAAGTCGATGCGGATCAGTTGCTGCGAGCGGCCGATCACGCGCAGCTTGACGATCGTGTAGAGCTGCGGGTCGCTGCCGAGCAGGGCGGTGACGCCTTGCTGTTCGAGCAGCTGGCGCAGCTTGCGCGCGGGTTCGTCGTCGCCGACGACGGTGAGCAGCGTCGCCTGCGCGCCGAGCGTCTTGACGTTGAGCGCAACGTTGGCCGCGCCGCCGAGTCGCTCTTCTTCGCGGTTCACGCGCACCACCGGCACCGGCGCCTCGGGCGAGATGCGGTCGACCGCACCGAACCAGTAGCGGTCGAGCATCGCGTCGCCGACGACGAGCACGCGCGACTGCTGCAGGCGCTCGCGCGAAACGGTGGCTGTGGGCATGTCTACAAGTCCTCCAGCCGCTGCGGCGGGTAGCTGTCCCAGTTCAGGCAGCCGGGGCATTGCCAGAAGTAGTGCTGGGCCTCGAAGCCGCAGGCGGCGCAGCGGTAGCGATGCAGCGGCTTCGCGGCACGGCCGATCGCGTCGCCGAGGGCTTTTGTCTCGGCGTTGTCGAAGCTCGCGGCGTCGGTCTGCGTGATCAGTGCCTTCGCAACCGAAAGCGTCGGGTGGGTGCGCAGTTGATCGAGCAGGCGTGCACGTTGGTGCGCCGGCGCGGGGTCGAGCAGCGCAAGCGCTTCGAGCAGATCCATCGTCGGCGCACGTGCCTGGAGCTCACGCAGCCGCTCGATCGCCGCGGCCGCGCCAGCGCCGCTCGGGTCACTGGCAAGGGCGCTTTGCGCGTACTCGCGCGCGACGAGGTTGAACGCCGCCGGGTGCGCGACCATCAGCACGCCCCACAGTGACAGCACCTCGGCGTGGTCGCCGCGCTTGGCCGCACGTTGGCCAGCGAGCACCAGAGGGCGCGCGGCTTGCGGCGCCGCCTCGCGGGCGTGCTGGAGCGCACTGTTGGCCTCATCGGACTGGTGTTTCGCGTCGGCCTCGAGCGCGATCTCGCACCAATAGTGCGAGATGCGCGACGCAAACGAGCCGGTGCCGCGGTGCTCGAGCTTCTGCGCGACGTCGACGGCGGCGCGCCAGTCGCGCGAGCGTTCGTGCAAGGTCAGCAACGCAAGCCGCGTTTCGGTGTCGAACGCCGTGCCTTCGAGTGCCTGGTAAGCGGCTTCGGCGCGATCGAACAGGCCGGCTTTCATGAAGTCCTGCGCGAGCGCATGCTGTGCGCGATCACGCTCGGTACGCGGCAGGTCGGCGCGGTTCAGCAGGTGTTCGTGGACCCGCACCGCGCGCTCGAACTCGCCGCGGCGGCGAAACAGGTTGCCGAGCGCGAAGTGCAAGTCGGAGGTGTCGGGGTCTTGTTGCACGGCTTCGATGAACGCATCGATCGCCTTGTCGTGTTGCTCGTTCAGCAGCAGGTTCAGGCCCTTGTAGTAGGCCTTTGGTGAATCCTTTTGTTCACGCTTCCATTGGCGCAGATCGAGCCGCGAGGCGAGCCAGCCGAGCGCGAAGGTCAGCGGCAGGCCGAGCAGCAACCACTGCAGGTCAAAGTCCATCGCGCGGCGGATGCGGGAGCGTGATCTCGGCGGCCGGTGTCATGGCCGGCAGATCGGGCTTGTTGGCCTCGATCACCGGCGCGTGCTTGCGCGCGACGCGGCGATGCTTCCACCAGCTCGGCAGCATCGCGAACACGCCGAAGGCGCAGCCGAGCGCGAACGCGGCGAGCACGATGAACACCATCGGCGCACGCCACTCCTGGCCGAAAAACCAGCGAATGCCGCTCTCTTGCTGGTTGTTCAGCGCGAAAGCAAACAGGGTGAAGAAGATGGCGGCTCGGAAGAGCCAGACAAGAAGTCTCATTGGCAGAGCGGCATCGGCAACGTCGCATCGGATCAGGCGGCCGATTCTACCGGCCGGGGATGCGAGGGACCTGCCCTCAATCGTCGCTTGCGGGAGCCCCGCGCGGCGCCGGCTCGGGGTCGACCGGCACATGCGTGTCGACCGCCTCGCGCAAGGCCTTGCCGGGCTTGAAATGCGGGACGAGCTTCTCGGGAATCACCACCTGCTCGCCGCTGCGCGGGTTGCGGCCCACGCGCGGCGGGCGGCGGTTGATCGAGAAGCTGCCAAAACCACGGATCTCGATGCGGTGCCCTTTGGCGAGCGCCGCAGACATCGCATCGAGAATCGTCTTGACCGCGAACTCCGTGTCACGGTGCGTCAATTGGCTGAATCGCTCAGCCAATTGGGCCACGAGATCGGAGCGGGTCATCGACACCGGTCAGTCAACGGCTCAGCCGTTGTCCTTCTGGTTGTCCAGCTTGGCGCGCAGCAGGGCGCCCAGGCTGGTCGTGCCGGCGTTTTCGC
>JAZJZJ010000139.1:0-373 GCA_040389925.1 Pseudomonadota bacterium | reverse complement strand
GTCGACGTTGATGATCACGGCGTTGACTTCGTCGCCTTCCTTCAGCACGTTGCGCGCGTCTTCGACACGGTCGCGGCTGATTTCGGAAGCGCGCAGGTAACCCGTCACGTCTTCGTTCAGCTGGATCTCGGCGCCACGCGCGTCGACCATCTTGACCTTGCCGGTCACCGACATGCCACGGTCATTGACCGAGGTGTAGCTGGTGAACGGATCGGAGTCGAGCTGCTTGATGCCGAGCGAAATGCGTTCGCGGTCGACGTCGACCGCCAGCACGATGGCTTCGACTTCCTGGCCCTTCTTGTAGTTGCGCACCGCGGCTTCGCCCGGCTCGTGCCAGGACAGGTCGGACAGGTGCACCAGGCCGTCGATGCCG
>JAZJZJ010000138.1:20707-33463 GCA_040389925.1 Pseudomonadota bacterium | reverse complement strand
CTCGTTGTAGAGCTTGGACAGCGGGAACCGGTTGTCGACCCAGTTCAGCAGCTTCTGGGGAGCCGTCGCGTTCGCGGGGGCTTCGTGGTATTCGGCCATGTTGGTGGTACTCCTGAGGTGCCGTCTGGGTGCCTGGGGTCAGCGTCGCGCGAGGCGCTCGCTCAGGCTTTCTTGTCTTCGCCGATGATCAGCCGGGTGTCCGACAGGTACATGTACGGCGGCACTTCGAGGTTGTCGGGAGCGGGCTTGTCCTTGAAGACGCGGCCGGCCATGTCGAAAGTCGAACCGTGGCACGGGCACAGAAAGCCGCCTTCCCAGTCGTTGGGCAGCGAGGGCTGCGGGCCCGGCACGAACTTGTCGCTCGGCGAGCAGCCGAGGTGGCTGCAGATGCCGACGACGACCAGGTACTCCTTCTTGATCGAGCGCCACTCGTTGCGCGCGTACTCGGGCGTGCTGGCGTAGTTGGTGCGCTTGGAGGCCGGGTCGGCGAGTTCCTTGTCGAGCTTGGGCAACTCGGCGAGCTGCGCTTCGGTGCGGCGCACGATCCACACCGGCTTGCCACGCCACTCGACCGTCATCTTCTCGCCGGGCTTGAGCCCGCTGATGTCCGCCTCGACCGCGGCACCGGCAGCGCGTGCGCGCTCCGAGGGCTGAAAGCTGCTGACGAACGGAACGGCGGCAAAACCTGCACCGACAGCGCCGGCACAGCTGGAGGCGATGATCCAGGTGCGTTTGCTGCTGTCGATTTGCTGGTCACTCGGCGCCGCTGTGTGCTGCTCACTCATGGGTTTCCTCGAACAAAACTTCGGTCAGGGTCAACCCGGGATTCTAGCGGACGTGTCAAGGTGCTTGACTTCCGACAGGTCTCCGGAATACTGGGCGCCGACCCGGCCCCACCGGCGTCGGATGAAACATCAACCAAGAGGAGTGGGACACATGTCATTCGCATCGGAGTTCAAAGAGTTTGCCATCAAGGGCAACGTGATGGACTTGGCGGTCGGTGTGATCATCGGCGCCGCCTTCGGCAAGATCGTCGACTCGATCGTCAAGGACCTGATCATGCCGATCGTTGGCAAGATCTTCGGCGGAATCGACTTTTCGAACTACTTCGTGATGCTGTCGACACCGCCTGCCGGCTACAACGGGCCGATGACCTACGACGCGCTGACCAAGGCCGGCGTGCCGCTGTTCGCGTACGGCAACTTCATCACCGTGGCGTTCAACTTCATCATCCTGGCGCTGATCATTTTTGTGATGATCCGCCAAGTCAACAAACTCAAGAAGACCGCGCCCCCGCCGCCTGCTGCGACGCCCGAAGACGTGGTGCTGTTGCGCGAAATCCGCGATTCGCTCAAGCGCTGACGCCATGCGCCGGGCGCGAGCAGCCCGGCTTTTCACCGTTACTTTTGGGCTCATACTTGCAGGGGTGTGCATTACGCTGGCGCATGTCGCCCGCGTTGGCGACGGCGCGACAGTCCCGAGATGACCCTGAACGACCACCAGTTGCGAACAGCGCTCGACGGGGCGCTTCACCATATCCGAACCACGCTCACGGCCGTCGCCACGCGCGTCTCGGAGGCATTGGGTTCGACGCTGCAATCGGGTGGCACGGCCGTGCCGCGCGACTTGGCGAATTCGACCCAGTTCGATCTGCGCCGCAACATCGGCACACTGCACCAGGTCTTTGCCGACGAGCTCTCGCGACGCATCACACAGGAGCTGGCCGCGCCGCGCGAGGCCGCTCGGCGCGTGCCCGCGGCCACCAGCTGGCAGACCCTGAGTCTGGTCGACGACACCGAGATGGAAGAACGGATGCTGTCGGACCGGATCGGGCAGCAGATCTCGCACGCCTGCGAATCCGAGTTGCGCGAGCTGGCCGGGTACATGGGCGCCTTGCTGCAGTCCGGACATTCCGACCCTGACCGACACCCGTTGCGCGCCGAAGTGCTCGGCGCTTCGATGTACCGGGCGATCGAGGCAGTCACGGTGACGCCGGAATCGCGCACCCTGCTGGCGCGCGAGCTCGGCGCGGCGATGGCCAAGTCGATGCCGGAGTGCTACGCACGAATCCTTCAAATGCTGCAGGACCGCGGCCTGCAGCCGATCGAGCTGAAAGTGCGCCAGGTCGAGGGGCCGGGCAACCAGCTGCCGGGCTTGAACTCGGGCTATGCCACCCTGAGCAGTACCCGCAGCCAGCATGGGGAGTTCGAGGGCTCGTCGTCTCACATGGCCAGCGACGCCAGTGGCTACCAGCGCGACGGCCGCAGCGTCTCCACCGGCACCCACAGTCTGAGCGGGCCGTCGACGGGTGGCAGCCGCACCGGGCGCGCCGGGCCGATCTCGCGTTCCGGCCTGAGCGCCACCCAGGCCGACGCCCAGCTGATGGCCCTGCTGCGCCACCTGACCGCCGTCGCCAGCGTCCCCGGCGCGCTCGATGCGCTGGCACCTCGCAGCAGTCGGCCGGTTTCGCTGTCGGGCCAGCCGCTCGGGCCGGCAGCGTTCAATGGTGCGGCCGCAGCGGGCCCGGGCGCGGCGGCGCCGCCCTACGCGGCCGACGGCCTCACCGGCCTGATGGCGGTCAACCTGATCCGCGCGCACCGCGAAGAGCTGATGCAGGCCTCCAGCGGCAAGCTGGATCACATGGTGATCGACGTGGTCGGCAGCCTGTTCGACCAGATCCTGTCGGACTCGCGCGTCCCGCCACAAATGGCGCGCCAGATCGCGCGCCTGCAGCTGCCGGTGCTGCGCGTCGCGCTGAACGATTCGAGCTTCTTCTCGTCGCGCCGGCATCCGGTGCGACGCTTCGTCAACCGGATCGCGTCGCTCGCGTGCGCGTTCGACGACTTCGACGACGGCCCGGGCAAGCACTTTCTCAAGCGCGTCAGCGAGCTGGTCCAGGAGATCGTCGATGGCGACTTCGACCAGATCGAGCTGTACGACGCCAAGCTTGCCGCGCTCGAGGGCTTCATCGCCGAGCAAACGCACGACGATGCCCAGCAACAAGGCGCCATCAGCACGCTCGGCAGCAAGGAAACCGAGCTGCGCCTGCAGCAGCGCTACATGCTGCAGCTGCGGACGGCGTTGCTGCCGTTGCAGGTGGACCAGTGGCTGCGCGACTTCCTGTCGCAGGTCTGGAGTCAGGCGCTGGTGCTGGCGGTCAGCCGCGACGGGCCGACCGCCGACCGCGCCGTGCGCTATCGCCGAGTCGCGCGCGATCTGGTGATGAGCGTCCAGCCGAAGGGCTCGCCGCCGCTGCGCAAGAAGTTCCTGATGCTGTTGCCGCCGCTGATGAAGGACCTGAACGAAGGCCTTGCGCTGGTCGGCTGGCCCGAGCCGGCGCAGCGCGAGTTCTTCAGCCGGCTCCTGCCTGCGCATGCCGAGTCGCTGAAGCTGCCGCCGCTGAGCGAGCTCGACCACAACATGATGGTCAAGCAGCTGGAGGGCATTTTCGCGATGCCGGTCCCCGGCAACGAATCGATCTCGCCGGCCGATCCTGCGCTCGAGGTCGACGCCGATGTCATCGCCAAACGCTTCTCGGCAGAGGAAGCGAAGAGCGTCGGCTTCGTCAGCGAGAGTGCGGTCGATTGGTCGGGCGTGGTCGACATCGATCTGAACGACGACGCGTCAGGCGGCCCGGCCAGCGGATCCGGTGCGGACTCGACCGACGCGATGCTCCCGGGCATCGACATCGACATCAACCTGAGCAGCGCCGAGCCCGCCGAGCCGACACGTGGCCCGGCGCTGATGGACCACATCAAGCTCGGCTTTGCTTATCAGATGCACCTGAAGGACGAATGGCAGAAGGTGCGCTTGGCGCATGTCAGCGCGGCCCGCAGTTTCTTCGTGTTCACGCGCGGCACGAAACACCAGGAAACGATCTCGATGACCGCACGCATGCTCGTGCGCATGTGCGAGACGAGCCGGTTCCGGGCCGTCGAGAGCGCCTACCTGATGGAGCGCGCGACGCTGCGCGCCCGCAAGCAGCTCGCGGCGCTGGGCGCGTCGACCCGGCACTGACGCCGGGCTAGGCGCGCAGGCGTCGCGCCATCGTCAGTGCGGCCATCAAACTGCGCGGGTCGGCCCGGCCGCTGCCGGCGATGTCGAACGCGGTGCCGTGGTCGGGGCTGGTGCGCACGAACGGCAGACCCAGCGTCACGTTCACGCCGTGCTCGACCCCGAGGTACTTGACCGGGATCAGGCCGTGGTCGTGCGTCATCGCGACGACGATGTCGAACTCGCCCGGGTGCCCGGCCGCGTTGCGGGCGCGCATGAACACCGTGTCGGGCGCGAACGGGCCGCTCGCGTCGATGCCGTCGGCACGCGCCGCGGCGATCGCCGGCCCGATGATGCGCAACTCCTCGTCGCCGAACAGGCCGCCCTCGCCGGCATGCGGATTCAGCCCGGCCACGGCAATGCGCGGCGCCGGCAGCCCAAAGCGCAGTGCGCTGCGGTGCGCGATCCGGATCGTCTCGAGCACCGCGTCGAACGTGACCGCGTCGATCGCGCGGCGCAGCGCCATGTGGATCGTCACCAGCACCGTGCGCAACTCGTCGTTGGCCAGCATCATGCGCACCGGCAGCGGCTCGCCGCGTGCTTCGGCACCGGGCGCGGCGAGCGCTTGCAGCATCTCGGTGTGGCCGGGGTAGCCGACACCGGCGGCGGCCAGCGCTTCCTTGTGGATCGGCGCGGTGACGATTGGCCCGATCTCGCCGGCGCGCGCGAGCGCGACGGCGCGCGCGATGCACGCCGCAGCGGCAGCGCCGGCACGCGCGTCGATTCGGCCGACCGGTGCGGCGAGCAGATCGCCCGGCAACCCGTCGACCTGCAGCACCGGCACGCAGTTCGGCGGCACATCGAACGCGTCGCCGGCCCGCTCGACGCGCGCGACCGCGAGCATCCCGCCGGTGAACCCCGCGGCGCGGCGCATCACACCGACGTCGCCGAGCACGACACAGCCCGCGCCGTGCGCGCCGCGAAACAGCTTCGCGATAATCTCGGGGCCGATGCCGCAGGCGTCGCCCATCGTCAGCGCAACCGGCGCGCTTGGCTGCGGATTCGGTTCAGGCGTCATACCCGCATTGTCGCGACTCGCCGCCCCTGCCGCACGCCACGCGCAACCATCGCCGATAATTGAAGCATCGGTCGCGGCGCTTCTCGCGGCGGCCTCACTCGAGTTTCCATGCGCAAAACTTGGCTTGTCTTTTCGCAGGCCGTCACCGTCGCGGTGGCGGTGCTGTTCGTCGTCGCGACGCTGAAACCCGAGTGGCTCGGGCGCGGCGGCAACGGCGCCATGCCGAGCATCGTCTCGATCACGTCGAGCCCGGCGCAGCCGCTGCCGGTCGCGCTCGCCGGCGGCGCCGTCACGAGCTACAGCGCCGCGGCCCAACGCGCCTCGCCGGCCGTCGTCAGCATCACCGCGAGCAAGGCACCGGCCCGAAGTGCGCGCAGCGACGACCCGGTGTTCCAGTTCTTCTTCGGCGACCGCTCGCGCGCGCCGGGCGGGGCGCGCGCCGAACCGCAGATCGGCCTCGGCTCGGGTGTGATCGTCTCGGGCGAAGGCTACCTGCTGACCAACAACCACGTGATCGAAGGCGCCGACGACATCGAGGTGATGCTGACCGATGGCCGCCAGGCCCGCGCCAAGCTCGTCGGCACCGACCCGGAGACCGACGTCGCGGTGCTCAAGATCGAACTCGACAAGCTGCCCTCGATCACGTTCGGCGATGCCGAGAAGCTGCAGGTCGGCGACGTGGTGCTCGCGATCGGCAACCCGTTCGACGTCGGCCAGACGGTCACCTCTGGCATCGTCAGCGCGCTCGGCCGCAACAAGCTCGGCATCAACGTCTTCGAGAACTTCATCCAGACCGACGCCGCGATCAACCCCGGCAACTCGGGCGGTGCGCTGGTCGACGCGGCCGGCAACCTGCTCGGCATCAACACCGCGATCTACTCGCGCACCGGCGGCAGCCTGGGCATCGGTTTCGCGATTCCGGTAACGACCGCGCGCCAGGTGATGGAAGCGCTGATCCGCGACGGCCAGGTCACGCGCGGCTTCATCGGCATCGAGCAACGCGACCTCACGCCCGAGATCGCGCAGACGCTGAACCTGCCGGTCAAGCAGGGCGTGCTCGTCACCGGCGTGCTGCAGAGCGGGCCGGCGAGCGCGGGCGGACTGCGCCCGGGCGACGTGGTCGTCAGCGTCGCCGGAACAAAGGTCACCAACAGCTACCAGTTGCTGACGGCGGTGGCATCGCTCAAACCCAGCGCCGTCGCGGCGATCGGCGTGCAGCGCGGCGACAAAGCCCTGAATGTGGATGTGACTGTCGGGCAGCGACCGAAGCAAAGGCAGTTGCTGCGGCGCGAAGAGTGATCCAGGCGCAAGCGCGCCGGGCCTGAAGGCGCGCACAGCGCACCAAGAGTGAAAGCGCGCGGAGCGCGCTAAGCGCTCGTTGTTTCGTCGGCCGGCGCCTGCGTGTGCTTGATGAAGAAGCCGGCGGCGATGATGCCGACCTCGTAAAGAATCACCATCGGGATCGCCAGCGCGAGCTGCGAGACCACGTCGGGCGGCGTCAGCACCGCGGCGATGATGAAGGCCAGCACGACGAAGTACGAGCGGAACGACTTCAGCTTCTCGATCGTGACGATGTTCAGGCGCGCCAGCACGACCACCGCGATCGGCACCTCGAACGCCGCGCCGAACGCGATGAACATCGTCAGCACGAAACTCAGATAGGCCTCGATGTCAGGCATCGCCGACACGCTTTTCGGCGCGAAGCCCTGGATGAACGTGAAGACCTTGCCGAACACGAAAAAATAGCAGAACGCCACGCCAGCGAAGAACAGCAGCGTGCTCGACACCACCAGCGGCAGCACCAGCTTCTTCTCGTGCCGGTACAGGCCCGGCGCGACGAACGCCCAGACTTGGTAGAGCACCACCGGCAGCGCCAGCATGAACGCGGCCATCAGCGTGATCTTCAGCGGCACCAGGAACGGCGAGATCACGCTGGTCGCGATCAGCGTGCCGCCCTTGGGCAGGTGCTCGACCAATGGCTGCGCGAGCAGGTCGTAGAGGTGCGCCGAGCCCGGCCAGACCATCAGCACGCCGAAGCACACGCCGATCGCGATGCAGGCGCGGATCAGCCGGTCGCGCAGCTCGATCAGGTGCGAGACAAAGGGCTGCTCCGTACCCTCCATCTCGTCGGGCTTGTCGCCGTTGGTGCTCATGGGATCAGGCCACCGAACGCGGCGGCCGGAACCGCGCGACCCGCGCCGCGCCCGACTGCGCCTTCACACGCACGCCGGCGCGCTGCTTGTACCACTGCGGCGTCGCGCCGCGCTTGAGGCGCCAGTTCTTCTTCGGGTGCTTGTACTCGGGCGGCGGCGGCGTCCAGCCTTCGTGCTGGCCACTGCCCGGTGGCAGGATGCCGTTGTCCGCATCGGTCCACGAGCTTTCGAGCTCCGACTTGGTCTGATGGACTTCCTTCGAAACCGAATCGCTCACATTGCGCGCCGCGTCCTCGAACTCGGTCTTCATCTTCTTGAGCTCTTCGAGCTCGATCGAGCGGTTGACCTCGGCCTTCACGTCGGCGACATAGCGCTGCGCCTTGCCGATGAAGTGACCGACCGTGCGCGCCACGCGCGGCAGCTTCTCGGGGCCGATCACGATCAGCGCGACCGCGCCGATCAGCGCGATCTTGTCGAAGCCGAAGTCAATCATCGCAGTGCGTGGTCCATCACCGAGCCGCCGAGACGGGTCACGACTTGGTCTTCGCTTCCACGTCGACGGTGTTGGCGTCGTTCGCCTTGGTGGTGTTGACCTGCGCCGGCGGCGTCGCCGGGTCGGCGCTGGAGGCGCCGCCGTCCTTCACGCCGTCCTTGAAGCCCTTGACCGCGCCACCGAGGTCGGTGCCGATGTTCTTCAACTTCTTGGTGCCGAACACCAGCACCACGATCAGCAGCACGACGAGCCAGTGCCAGATGCTGAATGAACCCATGATTTTTTCTCCAGAAAGGATCGAGGAATTCTAGGGTACAGAGTTTCTATTACCCTTTGAGCCACGGGCGCGGGCCGCCCATGACGTGCATGTGAACGTGCTGTACTTCCTGGCGGCCGTCTTCGCCGGTGTTGATCAGGGTGCGGAAGCCGTTCGTCACACCGAGCTCGCGCATCAGCTTCGGCGCCATCGACAGCATGCGGCCGAGCAGCGGCGCGTGGCGCTCCGTGAGTTCGTACATCGTCGGGACATGCTCTTTCGGGATCACCAGCACATGCACCGGCGCCCAGGGCGCGATGTCATGAAAGACGAGCAGTTCATCGTCCTCGAAGACCTTGCGGCTCGGAATCCGGCCGTCGACGATCTTGCAGAAGATGCAGTTCGGGTCGTGACTCATGGTTGGACCCTCACTCCGGCATCGGCCGGCGATCGTTCAGCGCCAGCCAGCCACGGACCACGCGGTACAGGAACCAGATCGAGATGATGGCCCACGCGATCCAGCCCGGCACGACAAGCAGCAGCCACAGCGGAATCGTCACGACGTACAGCACGCCCGCCCACAGCACGCTGCGGATGCGCCACTTGAAGTGCGACTCCTGCCAAGTGCCGCGCGCGTCGTCCTTCTTGACGAGGTCGAGGACGAAGGCCGCCAGCAACAAGAGGATGCTGGCCTGCACACCCGGCAGCACCGCGGTAACCGCGACGATCGCGTGCAGCGCGTAGCTGATGTGCCCGACCGTGCGCAGCCCGTTGTCGCGCTGGCTGGTGGCGGCGCCGTTCTCGATGATGTCGTTCATTCACAGACCTTCATGCTTTGCAGTTCGGTAAATTCGCCCTTGGGGCGGCCCGGCGGGCTCATGTTCCGTCTTGCTCCCGCTGTTGCGACTTTCTTGCCGCAAATTCTTCCAGCCCCGAGAGCCCTTCCCGGCGCTCCAGTTCGGCCAGCACGTCGGCCGGCTTCAAGCCGTGCGCGCTGAGCGCCAGCATGCAGTGAAACCACAGGTCGGCGACTTCGCCGACGATCCTGGGCGCAACGCCATCCTTGCAGGCCATCACCACCTCGGTGGCCTCTTCGCCGATCTTTTTCAGGATCGCGTCGTTGCCCTTGTGAAACAGCCGCGCGACGTAGCTCTTGTCGGGGTCGCCGTTTCTGCGCGACTCGATCACCGCCGCAAGGCGCGCCAGCGTGTCGTTGGAACTTGCGGTCGTCTCTTGCGTCATTTGTAGATGCGCTCCGGGTCTTTCAAGACCGGGTCGACGGTTTTCCACTCGCCGTCTTTCAGCAGCTGAAAGAAGCAGGAATGGCGACCGGTGTGGCAGGCGATGCCGGGCTCGTGTGCTTCGTGACCGAGTTGTTCGACCTTCATCAGCACCACGTCGTTGTCACAATCGAGGCGCAGCTCATGCACTTTCTGCACGTTGCCGCTCTCCTCGCCCTTGTGCCACAGGCGGTTGCGCGAACGGCTGAAGTAGACCGCTTCGCCGAGTTCGGCGGTGCGCGCCAGCGCCTCGCGGTTCATGAACGCGAACATCAGCACGTCGTTGCTGCCGACCTCTTGCGCGATCGCCGGCACCAAGCCTTGCGCGTCCCATTTCACTTCGTCGAGCCAACTCATGAAACCCCCATGGCGCTGCGCGCCAAGCCCCCCAAGGGGGCGCTCGCTTGCTTGGGACGGCCCGGCGCTGCGCTCATGGCGGCAGTGTAGTGGCGCCGCTAAAGCCTCGCTCTTCGGCGAACCACTTCAGCACCGGCAAGGTGCCGGGCAGCACCGGGCCGACGCGCACCGGCAAGTCCTGCCAGGCCATCGCCTGTTGCTCGCGCATCTCGAACGCGCCGGTCCAATTCAGGACCTTGCAGAAGTGCAGCCGGACCCGGGCATGTTCGTAGTCGACGATCTCGATCTTCCACGGCTGCACTGCGCCGATCACGATGCCGATCTCCTCGATCAGCTCGCGCCGCAGCGCGGCCTCGACCGACTCGCCGGCTTCGAGCTTGCCGCCCGGAAATTCCCAGTAGCCGGCGTAGACCTTGCCCTCGGGCCGAGAGGTCAGCAGGAATTCACCGTGCGGATTGATCAGCACCCCAACGGCGACATCGACCGGTTCGCGCTCTTCGACAGAAGTCATGCGTGATGCCGCCCCGAGTAATCCTTCGCGAACTGGAACGCGACGCGCCCCGAGCGCGAGCCGCGTTCCAGCGCCCACACCAGACTTTCCTGCCGCGCTGCCGCAATGGCGGCTTCATCGACACCGAACCCGCGCAGCCACTGCGCGACGATCGCCAGGTACTCGTCCTGGCTGAACGGGTAGAAGCTCACCCACAGCCCGAAGCGCTCGGACAGCGAAATCTTCTCTTCCACGACCTCGCCCGGATGCACCTCGCCGTTCTCGAGATGCTGGTAGCTGAGGTTCTCCTTCATGTACTCGGGCAGCAGGTGGCGGCGGTTGCTGGTCGCATAGATCAGCACGTTGTCCGACGCCTGCGACACCGAGCCGTCGAGGATCGACTTGAGCGCCTTGTAGCCCGGCTCGCCCTCGTCGAAGCTGAGGTCGTCGCAGAACACGATGAAGCGCTCGGGCCGCTCGGCGACCAGATCGACGATGTCCGGCAGGTCGACCAGATCGGCCTTGTCGACCTCGATCAGCCGCAGCCCGCGCCCGGCGAACTCGTTCAGGCAGGCCTTGATCAGCGAACTCTTGCCGGTGCCGCGCGCGCCGGTCAGCAGCACGTTGTTGGCGCCGAAGCCGGCCACGAACTGCTGCGTGTTGCGCAGCAGCCGCTCCTTCTGCGGCTCGACCTCGACCAGCGACGTGAGCCGGATCGGCGCGACATGCCGCACCGGCTCGATCACGCCCGAGCCGCCGCGCTTGCGGTAGCGGAACGCGATCGCGGCGGCCCAATCCGGGTTGGTCAGCGGATGCGGCAGCACCGCCTCGAGGCGACCGAGCAGCGCTTCGGCGCGGTGGATCAGATGGTGCAACGGATCGGTGGGCGTGGACATGCGTGGGACGAGAAACGCGCCGCTCGGCGCAGGAGGATTCGGGAAATCGGGCAGTGTAGCGGCGCGCGTTCCGGACGCGCTTCGCGTGCGCGTTGCCGGCGAAGGCCAAGTCAGCGCACGCGACCGTGCTCGCGCCTGGCTCGCTCAGGAAGCCAGCATCCGCAACGCGGCGTCAAGGTGCTCGGTCGGGCTGCGCTTGAAGCCCGAGCGCGCGAAGCGCTGCAGCCGACCGACCGCAAACGCGGCGAGTACCGAGGCCTGCGCGTTCGCGTCGACCGTCGGCGTGGCCGAGCCGGCGGCGTCCGCCCTGCCGCGCAGGCTCTGGCGCAGTTGCGACTCGAAGCGCTCGAAGAACTGGTTCATGCGCGCGAGCAGGCGCTCGTTCTCGAACACCAGCGCGTCGCCGACCATCACGCGCGCCATGCCGGGGTTCTTCTCGGCGAACTGCAGCAGCACGGTCAGCATCTTCTGCACCTGCAGGTTCGACGCCGTTTCGCGCTCGTGGATCTGGTTGATCAGCGTGAACACGGTTTGTTCGATGAACTCGATCAGGCCCTCGAACATCTGCGCCTTGCTGGCGAAGTGGCGGTAGAGCGCGGCTTCCGAGACATCGAGCTTCCCGGCCAGCGCGGCCGTGGTGATGCGGTCGGCGCCGGGTTGTTCGAGCATGCTCGCGAGCGTTTGCAGGATCTGCACGCGGCGCTCGCCGGGTTTGGGGCGTTTGCGCACGGGCGCCGCCGCGGCGGGTTGTTGCGCCGGGACTGCATCGTCGATCGGTTCGCCGGCTTCGGCGTTATTGTTCATCGCAGCGTAAGCAACTGTTGCAGCGATCTGATTTTGGCACACACGTAGCGCGGGCTCGGGCAAGGGTGAACACCAACTTCGCGCGGGCGAAAACCGGCGTTGGATCCTGCGTTCGCGCCGCCGCGAAGGTGCCCGCGGTAGCGCCCTTCGAGGTAGCGCTGCATCCACGCGGTGCGCATGCCGAGGCTGCGTGCGGCCTTCTGGTTCGCGAGCACGTCTTCGACCAGCACGCAGTCGCTGGTCTTCACTTTCAGCCTGGCGGCGACGTGGCGAAACATCCGCGCATCGGGCTTCGGGCGCAGGTCGCCGAACATGTGCATGTCCTCGATGCTGATCACGCCGTCGAACAGATCGGCCAGGCGCAAGGTGTTCAGCACGCGCATCGTGTAGTCGCGCGGCGCGTTGGTCAGGATGTATTTGCGGCCACGCAATCGCTTGAGTGCCGCGCGATCGTGGCGGCTCATGCGCAGGCGCTCTTCGAGGCCTGGATGAAGGTGGGTTTGCGCCAGAAAATGCCCGGCCTTCACGCCGTGGTGGCGCACGAGGCCCAGCAAGGTCGCGCCGTAGCGGCGCCAGTAGTGATCACGCAGTCGCGCGGCCTCGGTCGGCGCGATGCCAAGCTCGTCGACCATGTAGGCGTTCATCGCCAAGCTCGTGTGGCCGAACGCGGCATGGCTCGCGTCGTGCAGCGTGTTGTCGAGGTCGAAGAACCACACCAGCTTGCGGCCGCGCGTCTCGAGCGGACGCGGGCCGAGCGCCGGGCCGCCCCAAGCCGGCTCGCCATCCCCGCGGGGGGTCGTCCGACGCACTCGTCGGACGGAGGGCTCCATCAGTGCGACCGGATCATGGTTCCGTAGGCCTGGTCCGTCAGCACCTCCAGCAGCATCGCGTGCGGCACGCGCCCGTCGATGATGTGCACGGTGTTGACACCGTTCTTCGCCGCGTCGAGCGCCGAC
>JAZJZJ010000138.1:0-20680 GCA_040389925.1 Pseudomonadota bacterium | reverse complement strand
GTTCAGCACGCCGGGGATGTTGGTCAGCATGATCAGCTTCTCGGCCTTCAGCACTTCGGCGAGTTTGCCGGCGACCACGTCGGCGTTGATGTTGTAGTTCTCGTTGTCGGCACCGAAGCCGAGCGGCGAGATCACCGGGATGAACTGGTCGTCCTGCAAGGCCTTCACGACGCTCGGGTCGATCGACTCGATCTCGCCGACGTTGCCGACGTCGTGCACCTTGCTCGGGTCTTTCAGGTCGACGAGCTGAAGCTTGCGCGCGCGGATCAGCCCGCCGTCACGCCCGGTCAGGCCCACCGCCTTGCCGCCGGCGACGTTGATCAGGCCGACGATGTCTTGCTGCACCTGGCCGGCCAGCACCCACTCGACGACTTCCATCGTCTCGTCGTCGGTCACGCGCATGCCCTGAATGAAGGTGCCCTTCTTGCCGATCTTGGCGAGCGCCTCCTCGATCTGCGGCCCGCCGCCGTGCACCACCACCGGGTTCAGGCCGACGAGCTTGAGCAGCACCACGTCTTCGGCGAAATCCTGCTGCAGCGCCGGGTCGGTCATCGCGTTGCCGCCGTACTTGATGACGATGGTCTTGCCGTGGAACTTGCGGATGTAAGGCAGCGCCTGCGCCAGGATCTCGGCCTTGTCGCGCGGCGAGATGTGGGCGAGGTCGGGCGCGTCGGCCGGCTGGGCGGGCGTGGTCTTCGGAGCGTCGGTGGTCATGGTCGGCCCACGGGTTGATCGTGTTGAAAACGATTGTAGGGGCCGACCTTCTGGCGGGCCGGGGCGCGACGGCCCCGGCATCGAAGCGCAGGCTACTTCTTGCGCGCCGCGATCGACTGCTCGGCCTTCGTGACCAGCGGCGCGCCGATCTGCGTCTTCCACTTGTCGTAGACCGGGCGCGTCATCGCCACAAACGCCTCGCGCTCGGCCGGCGTCAGCTTCGTGATCGTCACGCCCAGCGCGGCGATGTCCTTCAGCAGCGGCTGGTCGGCCTCGACCATGCCCTTGCGCGCGATGTCGATGTTCTGCTTGCCGGCGTCGACCGCCGCCTGGCGCACGATCTCGCGGTCGGCCGGGGCCCAGCTTTCCCAGACTTCCTTGTTGACGACGAAGATCAGCGGGTCGGCAACGTAGCCCCACATCGTCAGGTGCTTCTGACCGACGGTGTGCAGCTTCGCGGCGGTGAAGATCGACATCGGGTTCTCCTGCCCGTCGACCGCGCCGCTGGCGAACGCGGGTTGCGCGTCGGCCCAGCTCATTTGCGTCGGGTTCGCGCCGAGCGCGGTGAAGGTGTCGATGAACAGCGGCGAGCCGACGATGCGGATCTTCAGGCCCTTCAGGTCTTCGGGCTTCTTCACGTCGCGCTTCGAATTCGTCAGCTCGCGGTAGCCGTTCTCGCCCCAGGCGAGCGGCACCACGCCGGCCTTCTCGATCAGCGCGAACACGTCCTTGCCGACCGGGCCTTGGGTCAGCGCGTCCATCGCCGCGTAGTCGGGCATCAGAAAAGGCAGCGAGAACAGGTTCAGCTCCTTGATCTGCGGCGACCAGTTGATGGTGCTGCCGATCGCCAGATCGATCACGCCCTGGCGCAGCGCGGTGAACTCGCGCGTCTGATCGCCCTGCACCAGCGAGACACCGGGGTACATCTTGATGTTGATGCGGCCGGCGGTGCGGGTCTTGACCAGATCGGCCCAGATCTCGCCGCCCTTGCCCCACGGGAACGCCGGCCCGACGACCGTGGAGAGCTTGTACTCGGCCTTGTACGCGGCCTGTGCCTGCGCGGCGCCGGCACTGAGAAGGCTCAGGGCGGCGGCCAGGGCGGTGACGAGAATGCGACGGTTCATCGGAAAGTCTCCTGTGGGTTGTTGTCGAAACGCGGAACGAAGAATCGGTGCAGAGAAATCAGTAACCGAGCTGGCGCGGCAGCCACAGCGCGAGTTGCGGGAATGCAATCACGAGAATCATCACCAGCGCCATCGCCAGCAGCATCCAGATCACCCACGGAATTGTCTGTTCGATGCGCACCCGCGCAATCCGGCAAGACACCATCAGGTTGACCGCCATCGGCGGCGTGAACTGGCCGAGCGCGACCTTCAGGGTCAGGATCACGCCGAACCAGACCAGGTCCCATTGATAGACCTGCGCGATCGGCAGCAACAGCGGGATGAAGATCAGGAAGATCGAGACGCCGTCGAGAAAGATGCCGGCGACGATCATCAGCACGATCAGCAGCGCCAGCACGCCGTACTCGCCGAGGCCGGAGTTGACGATGGCTTTCGTCACCGGGTCGATGATCGACAGCGTCGACAGCGAGTACGCGAAGATGCCGGCGAGCGCGACCACCATCAGAATCACCGCCGAGATCTCGGCGCCCTCGCGCAGAATCAGGAACAGGTCGCGCGGCTTGATCGTGCGGTACACGACCATGCCGACGAACAGGCCGTAGAAGACGGCCACCACCGCGGCCTCGGTCGGCGTGAACCAGCCCAGGCGCATGCCGCCGAGAATCAAAAACGGCGCGGCCAAACCCCACAAGGCTTCGATCAGCGCCGGCCAGAGCGCCGGCCGCGGCATCGAGGCCTCGTTCGCGCCCATCTTGTGCTTGCGCGCCAGCCACACGGTCGGCACGATCAGCGCGACGCCGGCCAGGATGCCCGGGATCATGCCGGCCGCGAACAGCGCCGGCACCGACGCGCCCGGCACCATCACCGAGTAGACGATGAACGCGATCGACGGCGGGATCAGGATGTCGGTCGCCGCCGCCGCGCCGACCACGCTGGCCGAAAACGCCGGCGGGTAGCCGGCGCGGGTCATCGCCGCAATCATCACTGCGCCGACCGCGGCCGCGTTCGCCGGCCCCGAGCCCGAGATGCCGCCGAGGAACATCGCGACGACGATCGCGACCAGCGGCAACATGCCGGGGCCGCGCCCGACGATCGCGACCGCGAAGTTGACGAGCCGCTGCGCGACGCCGGAGCGGTCGAAAATCGAGCCGACCAGCACGAACATCGGGATCGCCAGCAGCGGGTACTTCGCGATGCCGGCATAGAAATTCTGCGGCACCGCGAGCAACCCGAAAGCCTGCGTGCCGGCGTTCGCGACCGCGATCGCGATCGAGCCGCCGAGCGCGAGCGCGACGCCGATCGGCACGCCGAGCAGCATCAGCGCGATGAAGATGACGAAGAGGAGCGCCGCGATCACGTCGCGTCACCTTTCGCGACACCCTTGCGTCGTTCACGCAGGAACACCCCGAACGCACGCAGCGCGATCGCGACCGACAGCACCGGCAGCCAGATCGAGTACCACCACTTCGGCACGCCGATGCCGGGCGTCGTCTCCTCGAAGCGGATGTCGTCCCAGACCAGCCGCACGCTCAGCCCCGCGAGCAGCAGAAAGAACACCGCGCTGCACAGCGCGCCGAACAGCACCATGCGGTGCTTGCGCTGCGCCGAGCCGCTGTCGAGAAAGTACTCGATCTTGATGTGGCGGTCGCGCGCCATCGCGGCGCTGCCGCCGGCCAGCGTCAGCACGATCATCAGGAAGATCGAGATCTCCTCGGTCCACGCGATCGACTGGTCGGTGAGGTAGCGCACGACGACGTTGACGAAGGTGATCAGACACAGCGCCGCCATCGTCAGCACCGCAAGCCAGTCTTCGAGCGCGAGCGGCACCTTGACGGCCGGGTTGCCTTCATCGGCGGGCAATTCGGCGGCCGTCGGCAGTTCGTCGGGTGGCAGCGCTTCCTTGTTCATGATGATTTCTTGTGGTCGAGCAAGCCGCGCACCCGCGCGACGATTCTGTCGGCGCCAATGCGCGCGACGTTCTCGAGCGCCTGCGCATAGCCCACCGGTACGCGCGGCGCGCCGAGCCGCGCGACCGGCACACCCACCGCTTCGGCCACACTGGCCGCGACCTCGGCGCCGAACCCGCCCGCCTGCACCGCCTCGTGCACGACGAGCAGTCGGCCGCAGCGCGCGGCGCTCGCGAACACCGCGTCGCGGTCCCAGGGCCAGAGCGAGCGCAGGTCGATGACCTCGGCCTCGATGCCGTGCTGCGCGGCGAGCGTGTCGGCCGCAGCGAGCGCGCTGTGGCGCATCTTCGACCAGGTCACGATGCACACGTCGCGCCCGGCGCGCACCACCTCGGCGCGACCGATCGGCACACGCCGGCCAGGCTCGACCGGGCCGGTCTGCGCCCACAGTTCCTTGTGTTCAAGGTAGGCGACCGGATCGTCGCCGTCGAGCGCGGCGAGCAGCAGGCCGTGGTTGTCGGCCGGCGTCGCCGGGCACAGCACGACCAGCCCCGGCACATGCGCGTACCAGGCCTCGAACGATTGCGAGTGCTGCGCCGCGCTCGCCGACCACAGGCCGATCGGCATGCGGATCACGACCGGCACGCGGCCTTGGCCGCCGAACATGTAGCGCGCCTTCGCGGCCTGGTTGACGATCTCGTCCATCGCGCACAGCGCGAAGTCGGCGACGCGCAACTCGACCACCGGCCGCTGCCCGACCAGCGCCATGCCGACCGCCACGCCCATGATCGCGGCCTCGGAGATCGGCGTGTCGATCACGCGCTGCGGGCCAAAGCGCTGCGGCAGGCCGCGGTACTGGCCGAACACGCCGCCGCGGCCGAGATCTTCGCCGAGCGCGACGATGCGCGGGTCGGCTTCCATCGCGAGCGCGAGGGCGTCGGCAGCGGCCTGGGCATAGCTGAGTTGCGCGGGTTGCATCGGTGCAGTCATCGGGTCAGTGCCACTGCGGGCCGGCGTCGAGCACATCGGTGAACGCGGCCGAGGCGTCGGGCGCGGCATCGGCTTCGGCGAACGCGACGGCTGCGGCGATCTCGGCGTCGACCGCCGCGTCGAGCGCGTCCAGCTCGGCCGCGGGCGCGCCGAGTGCAAGCAGCCGATCGCGCGTGCGCCGCAGCGGGTCGGCGGCGAGCGCCTGCTCGACCTCGTCGGCATCGCGGTACGTGCCGGGGTCGACCGAGACATGGCCTTTGAAGCGGTACGTCACCGCGTGCAGCAGGCGTGGCCGGTTGTCGGCGCGGATCAGCGCGACCAGCGCGCGCGCCGCCGCCGCGACCGCCAAGGCATCATTGCCGTCGACCGCCACGCTTGGCACGCCGAGCGCCGCCGCGCGCGCCGCGATGCCGGCGCCGGCCGACATCGACGCGGTCGGTGTCGTCGCCGAGATGCGGTTGTCTTCGCAGACGAACAGCACCGGGCAGCCGAACACCGCGGCCCAGTTCAGCGATTCCAGAAACGGCCCGCGATTCGTCGCGCCGTCGCCGAAGAAACAGCAGACGATGCGCGCCGACAACCCGCCGCCGGCCTGCAGCCGCAGGCCCTGCGCCGCGCCGACCGCGATCGCGAGGCCCGCCGCGACCACGCCGTTCGCGCCCAGCATGCCGACCGAAAAGTCGGCGATGTGCATCGAGCCACCCTTGCCGCCATTGAAGCCGCCGGCCTTGCCGAACAGCTCGGCCATCATGCGGCGCGGGTCGGCGCCCTTCGCAAGCGTGTGGCCGTGGCCGCGGTGCGTGGAGGTGAGCAGATCGTCGCGGCGCAATGCGGCGCAGACGCCGGCGGCGACCGCCTCCTGGCCGGTCGACAGGTGCAGCGGCCCGCGCACCTGGGCCGGCTTGCCCGCTTTTTCGGCGAGTCCCCACGCCGCCACGCCGCCCTGGCTGGCGATCTCGGCGGCATTCTCGAAGGCGCGGATGCGGCGCATCACGCGGTACAGCGGCAGCAGTGCGGCGCTGTCGCGCGCCTCGACCGGCTGCGGGTCGGTTGTCTCCATCGGCGTCCGATCGGTTCTTTGAATCGAGTGTAGCGGCGGTGTGGTGGCGCGCCAGCGGGAAAGCACGCGATGCCGACACATTCGGCAAGCGAGTCGGCACAATGCCGCCCAACCCCATGCATTACACCGACCTGCTCCCGACCCGCCCTGTCGCCTTTCTCGGGCACGTGCTGATCTCCGCATTCGAGGCCATGGCCGGTCGCTGGCAGTTCCGCACCAAAGACCTGGGCCGCGTGATGGCCGACTGCAGCGCGCGGGCGGTGCCGATCGTCACGGTCGTCAACGTGCTGGTCGGCGCGATCCTGGCGTTCGTCGGCGCCGTGCAACTGGTCAAGTTCGGCGCCGGCATCTACGTGGCCGATCTGGTGGGCATCGCGGTGGCGCGCGAGATGGCGGCAATCATCACCGCGGTCGTGATGGCCGGGCGCACCGGTGCGGCGTTCGCGGCCGAGCTCGCGACCATGCAAGCCAACGAAGAGGTCGATGCGCTCGAGGTGCTGGGCCTGAACGCGGTCGACTTTCTGGTGCTGCCGCGCGTCTTCGCGCTGCTCGTGATGATGCCGCTGCTGTATGTGTACGGCTGCGTCACCGGGCTGATCGGCGGCATGGTGGTCTCGGCCGGCATGCTCGACATCTCGCCCGCTGCCTACATGGACCGCACCGTGCTCGCGCTCGACTGGTCGCATCTGGGCCTGGGGCTGGCCAAGTCGTTCGTGTTCGGCGCGCTGATCGGCATGGTCGGCTGCTACTGCGGCCTGTATGCGCAGCGCAACGCCGCCGGCGTCGGCGTCGCGACGACCAATTCGGTCGTCGTCAGCATCGTCGGCATCATCGTGCTCGACGCGATCTTCGCGATCTGCGCCAACGCGCTGGGGGTCTGACGATGACGCTGCTCGCCGTCAACGACCTCGAAATGCGCTTTGGCGACCGGCTGATCCAGACCGGCATCAACTTCAGCGTCGAGAAGGGCACGGTCTTCGCGATCATGGGTGGCAGCGGCTGCGGCAAGAGCACCTTGTTGAAACACCTGGTCGGCCTGTTGCCGCCAGCCAAAGGCAGCGTCACCTACAACGGCGTCGACTACTGGGCCGCCGACGAAGCCGGTCAGGCGCAACTGCGCACCGGCTTCGGCATGCTGTTCCAGAGCGCGGCGCTGTGGTCGTCGATGACGATTCTCGAAAACGTCTGCCTGCCGCTCGAACAGCAGGGCAAGCTCGACGAAGCCGGGCGCGAGGCCCGTGCGCGCGAGGTGCTCGAGTGGGTCGACCTCGGCAAGTTCGCCGACTTCTACCCGTCGGATCTGAGCGGCGGCATGAAGAAGCGCGCCGGCCTGGCGCGGGCGATCGGACCCCAGCCGCCGCTGCTGTTTCTCGACGAACCCTCGGCCGGTCTGGACCCGATCAGCTCGAAAAAGCTCGACAACCTGGTGCTCGATCTGCGCGAACGCACCGGCTGCGCGGTCGTGTTCGTGAGCCACGAGTTGCCGAGCCTGTTCGCGATCGCCGATGACGGCATCTTTCTCGATGCCGACAGCAAGACGCCGATCGCGCGCGGCAGCCCCCGCCATCTTCGCGACACCGCCACCCACCCGACGGTGCGCGCCTTCCTCGCCCGTGAAGAGCCGCCCGCGGCGGCGCCCGAGGTGCGAAGCGGCCCAACCCCCGTACCATCCGCAACCATATGAAACGCAACGCCCTGTTGATCGGTGCCTTCGTGATCTCGGCGCTCGCGATGAGCGTGCTCGGCGTGCTCTGGCTCAGCGGCAACGACCTGTTCAAGACGCAGCAGGAGGCGATGGTCTTCTACAAGGGCAACGTCACCGGGCTGTACGTCGGCGCGCCGGTGGGTTTTCGCGGCGTGACGATCGGCCAGGTCGAAGACATCGATATCCAGGTCGACAAGGCCACGCTGCAAGCGCTGGTGCCGGTGCGTATCCGCCTGCGCACCGAAGCGCTGCGCTTCAACGGTACCGACAAGAGCACGCCGGTCGATCTGGCCACGCTGGTGCAGCGCGGACTGCGCGCGCGCCTGGTGGCGCAGAGCTTCGTCACCGGACAAAAATCGATCGAGCTCGACTTCGTGCCGAACACGCCGGCCACCTTGGCCGGCGGCGGCAGCAAGCCCGAGATCCCGGCGCTGGCGGAGCGTTTCGGCGCACTGATCGACCAGGTCGCCGAACTGCCGCTGCGCGATACGGTGCAAGACATCCGCGACACCGTCAAGGAACTGCGCGGCACGCTGACCTCGGTGCAGCACACGCTCGACGGCACGCAAAAGGTGCTGACCAGCGCGTCGGGCGAAATCACCCAAGCCGGTGCCGCCTCGCGCCAGACGCTGGCAACCGCGACCGAGGCGATCCGGCAGGTGCAGATCAACTCCGCGGCCACGCTCGCGTCGATATCGCAACTGTCGGATGCCGCGAAGCAGACCCTGCTGGCGGCCCAGCCCGACCTGCAGCGCACGCTCGCCGGCACGCGCGACGCGGCCGAATCGGCGCGCTTGGCGATGAACCGGGTGGCCGAAATGACCGCGCCCGACGCCGCGCTGCGTGCCGATCTCGACGCCGCGCTGCGCGACCTGTCGCAGGCCGCGCGCGGCATTCGCGACTGGAGCGAGCTGCTGGAAGAAAAGCCGAACGCCGTCATCTTCGGGAACAAACGCGAATGAACCTCCTCCTGAAACTCGCGCCGATGGCCTCGGTCGGGCTGGTTGCCCTGCTCGCCGCGTGCGCGTCGCCCTCACCGGCGCCGGTCCTGCTGACGCTGCCGCCGGTGCTGATGCCCACACCGACCAACGCCGCGCCCGCTGCGCCGGCAGCCGCGCCGGTGCTGGCGGTGCGGCGCATCAACATTCCCGAGTACCTGGTCGCGCGCCGCGTGCGCTACCGCGCCGATGCGGCGACGCTGGCGGAGTGGCCGAACACCTACTGGGCCGAACGCGTCGAGATCGGCATTTCGCGCGAATTCGTCTCGGCACTGCGCCAGCAACTACCGGGCTGGTCGATGTGCGATGCGAACTGCGGCGACCAGGTGCCGGCGCTGACGCTGCAGGTCAATCTGGTGCCGATGGATTACCTGCGCAGCGCGCAGACGCTGCAGGCGCGCGCGCGCATCACGCTGAGCGGCACCGGTTCGTCGGCGAAGGTGCTCGACACCCGGGAGCTGAGTATCGACATCCCGGCCAACGCCAACACGGCCCAAGGCCACGCCCAAGCGATCGCCACGCTGATCGCGAAGGTGGCGGCCGAGACAGCGCCGATGATCCGCAACGCGAAACCGTAAGCGCAGTGCAGAGCGGGCCGCGCCGGCCCGCTGCTTCGGCTAGAAGTGGATCCCGCGCATCATCTCGGCCATCGCCATCGCCTCGGGTGACAGAGTGGCCTTGCCACCCTTCTCGCCCTTGGCCGCGGCGCTGTCCGGGAACATCCGGAACGTCGTGTTCATCAGAATCTGCGTGATCCGCGGCACCGCCGCGTGCAGCAGCTCGACCGAAATGCCCAAACGCGTCGCCACCCGCACCGGCTTGTCGACGCAGGCCTGCACGATCAGGTCGGAGGCCTCGTCGGTCGATAGCAGCGGCATGTTGTCGTAAATCTTCGTCGGCGCGGTCATCGGCGTGCGCACCAGCGGCATGTTGACGGTCGTGAACGTGATGCCCTGGTCGGCGAACTCGCTCGCGGCGCAACTCGTCCAGGCATCGAGCGCGGCCTTGCTCGCCACGTACGCCGAGAAGCGCGGCGCGTTGACCAGCACGCTGATCGAGCTGATGTTGACGATGTGGCCACGCTTCTTCGCGACCATGCCCGGCAGCAGCCCCATCGTGATGCGCAGCGAGCCGAAGTAGTTCAGCTGCATCGTGCGCTCGTAGTCGTGGAAGCGGTCGTAGCTGGCCTCGATCGCGCGCCGAATCGAACGGCCGGCGTTGTTGATCAGGTAGTCGACGCCGCCGTGGTCGGCAGTCAACTGCTCGACGAAGGCCTTGCAGCTCGTCTCATCGGCGATGTCGGCCGAGTAGGTGACGACGATCGCGTCCTTGCCGGCCTCGGCGAGGATCTCTTTCTTCGCTTCCGCCAGCTTGGCTTCGTCGCGCGCGCAGATGACCGTGATCGCGCCGGCCTTCGCGAACTTCACCGCCGCCGCCAAGCCGATGCCCGACGAGCCGCCCGTCACCAGCACGACCTTGCCGGCGACGGTGCCGCGCAGCGAGTGATCGATCAGCAGCGCCGGGTCGAGGTGACGCTCCCAGTAATCCCACAGCCGCCACGCGTAGTCGCGCAGATTCGGGCATTCGATGCCCGAGCCCTTCAGCGCCGCCAGCGTCTCGCGGCAGTCGTAGCGGGTCGGGAAGTTGATGAAGGTCATCATGTCGTCGGGCAGACCCAGGTCCTTCATGATCGCGGCACGCACGCGGCGCACCGGCGCCAGCGCCATCATTCCCTTCTTCACGCTTTTCGGGATGAAGCCGAGCAGCGCGGCATTGATGAACAGGTTCATCTTCGGCGCGTGTGCGGCCTTGCTGAAGATGTCGAGCACGTCGCCGACGCGGTAGCCGTTCGGGTCGACGAGGTGGAAGCACTTCTTCGCCAGATCGGCCTTGGAGTGGCTGATGTGGTCGAGCGACGCGACCACGAAATCGACCGGCACGATGTTGATGCGCCCGCCTTCGAGGCCGACGCTCGGCATCCATGGCGGCAGGATCTGGCGCATGCGCTGGATCAGCTTGAAGAAGTAGTACGGGCCGTCGATCTTGTCCATCTCGCCGGTCAGCGAATCGCCGACAACGAGCGCCGGGCGGTACACCGTCCACGGCACCTTCGATTCCTTGCGCACGATCTTCTCGCTCTCGTGCTTGGTCATGAAGTACGGATGGTCCAGGCCCTCGGCCTCGTCGAACATGTCTTCGCGGAACACGCCTTCGTACATGCCGGCCGCGGCGATCGAGCTCACATGGTGCAGGTGCCCGGCGTCGATCGCCTTCGCGAACTCGACCGCGCTGCGCGTGCCTTCGATGTTGACCCTGACCTGAGATTCCTCGTCGGCCGAGAGGTCGTAGACCGCGGCGAGGTGGTACACGTGATCGATCTTGCCCTTGAGCTTTTTGATGTCGTCGGCGCCGACGCCGAGCTTCTTCGAGGTCAGGTCACCGAAGACCGGGATCGCCTTGGCCTTGGTCACACCCCAGTAGTCGAGCAGCGCAGCGACCTTGCCTTCGCTCTCGGGCCGCAGCAGGAAGTACACGGTCGCGCCGCGGCGCGCCAGCAGGGTTTTGACGAGGCGCTTACCGATGAAGCCGGTCGCGCCGGTGACGAAATACTGCATGTTGTGATCCTCCTGGGGCTGCACGGAACCTGCGCGCATTCTTGACCAATCCGTCGCGCGAGCCGCCTGCGATTTACCCGAAGCGCCATAGAGCCGCCTCCCCAGAAAATTAGGATGCGCTCCCTATGCGGCCTGCCTATAGTCGGCCCGCATCAACTCAACGGGAATGCCCACCATGGTCAAGAAACTCAAGCAGATGGCTGACAAACAAGCCGCTTCGTCCGCCCGCCTGTTCGACAGCGCGCTGGCCGGTCAGGTCAAGGACTCGGCACAGCAGATCTGGCTCGCCGGCATGGGTGCGTTCTCGCGTGCGCAGGCCGAAGGCACCAAGGTGTTCGAGGCGCTGGTCAAGGAAGGCACGAACCTGCAGAAGAAGACCACCTCGGCGGCCGAAGACAAGATCACCGAAGTCACCAGCAAGATGAGCAGCATGGCCGGCGACGTGCAGGCCAAGGCCGGCCAGCACTGGGACAAGCTCGAAGGCATCTTCGAGGAGCGTACCGCGAAGGCCCTGAACAAGCTCGGCGTGCCGTCGGCGAAAGACGTGAGCGCGCTGATGGCGCGCATCGACGAGTTGAGCGCCAAGGTCGCGAAGCTGTCGAAGACCGCGCCGGTCAAGGCCGTCGCGAAGACCGCGGCCGCAAAGGCGCCGGCGAAGAAGGCCGCTGCGAAGCGCGCGCCGGCGAAGAAGACCGCTTCGGCCTGATTCGTGACCGTGCGATGACAGAGGGCGCCGCGGCGCCCTTTTTCGCATCCAACCCTTGGCCTTCCCGCATTCCATGACCCGCAGAACTTCCGCGCGCATCGGCCTGGCGCTCGCCGGCGGCGGCCCGCTCGGCGCGATCTACGAGATCGGCGCGCTCTGCGCGCTCGAGGAATCGCTGACCGGTCTCGACTTCAACGATTGCGATGGCTACATCGGCGTCTCGGCCGGCGGCTTCATCGCCGCGGGCCTGGCCAACGGCATGACGCCGCGCGAGCTGTGCGCGTCGTTCATCGAAAACGTCGGCGCCGCGCACGACATCTTCGAGCCGTCGCTGCTGATTCGACCGGCATGGAGCGAGTTCGCGCGGCGCCTGGCCACGCTGCCGGGCCTCGCCGCCGAAGCAGCGCTGCGCTACGCGTTCACGCGGCGTTCGCTCTCGAGCACGATCGAGCGGCTCGGTCGCGCGTTGCCGACCGGGCTGCTCTCGAACGAGATGATCGATGCGCAGTTGCGCCGGCAGTTCGCCGCCCCCGGCCGCACCAATGACTTCCGCGAACTGAAGCGCAAGCTGGTGCTAGTCGCGACCGACCTCGACAGCGGCGAATCGGCGCCGTTCGGCCAGCCCGGCTTCGAGCACGTGCCGATCTCGAAGGCAGTGCAGGCGAGCGCGGCGCTGCCGGGGCTGTTCCCGCCGGTCGAGATCGACGGCCACTTCTATGTCGACGGCGCACTGAAGAAGACGCTGCACGCCTCGGTGCTGCTCGACGAAGGCCTGGACCTGCTGATTTGCCTGAACCCGCTGGTGCCGTTCGATTCGACCCGCTCGCAACGCACGCGCGTGCTGTCGCGCGGCGACGCGCGGATTCCGCGGCTGATCGACGGCGGGCTGCCGGTGGTGCTGTCGCAGACCTTTCGCACGCTAATCCACTCGCGCCTCGAACTCGGCATGAAGGGCTACGAGCGCAGCCACCCCGAGACGACCATCGTGCTGTTCGAACCCGACCAGCGCGACCCGGCGATGTTTCTCGCGAACACGTTCAGCTATTCGCAGCGGCGTGCGCTGGCCGAGCACGCCTACCAGCAGACGCGGCAGATGCTGCGCGCGCGCCGTGGCGTGCTCGCGAAACAGCTCGCGCCACATGGCGTCACGATCAACGCGACGCTGCTCGATCAACCGCGCCGCCAACTGCTGGGCGCGGCGCCGACAACGTGGCGCAGTGGCCGGCCCACCGCCGGCCAGGCGCTGCGCCGCCTCGAAGTGGTTCTCGACGATCTGGATCAGGTGCTGGCCGAACCCGCCGCCTGATCGCGGCGCGGCCACGTCACCCGAGGTAGCGCGCCTCCAGATGGCGCCGAAAGTGCGCCGGGTTCAGCGCCTCGCCGGTCGCGCGCGTCGCGAGTTCGGGCGTCGGCCAGCGGCTGCCCTGGCTCCAGATGCGGGCGCGCAGCCAGTCGAAGACCGGCGCCAGATCGCCGTGCGCGATGCGCGCATCCAGATCGGCATGCTGCGCTCGGATCGCCGCGAACCACTGCGCCGCGTACATCGCACCCAGCGTGTAGCACGGGAAGTAGCCGAACGCACCGCCGGTCCAGTGCACGTCCTGCAGCGGGCCGTCGCGGTAGTTGCCGCGCGTGTCGACGCCGAGCAGCGACTGCATGCCCTCGTCCCACAGGGCCGGAATGTCGTCGGCCTCGACGCTGCCGTCGATCAGCTGCGTTTCGAGCCGAAAGCGCAGGATCACATGCGCCGGATACGTCAACTCGTCGGCGTCAACGCGGATGAAGCCGGGCTTCACGCGCGTCATCAGCCGGTGCAGGTTGTCGGGCTCGAACGCCGGCTGAGCGCCGAAGTGCTTGCGCAGCAGCGGTGCGAGCAGCCCCGCGAACGCACCGCTGCGGCCCAGCTGCATCTCGAAGCTCAGGCTCTGGCTCTCATGGATGCCCATCGAGCGCGCGTGCGCGACCGGCTGGCCGAGCCACGCGCGCGGCAGGTTCTGCTCGTAGCGCGCGTGGCCGGTCTCGTGGACCGTGCCCATCAGCGCCTGCATCAGGTCGTCTTCGCGGTAGCGCGTGGTCAGGCGCGTGTCTTCGGGCACACCGCCGCTGAACGGGTGCGCACTCTCGTCGAGCCGGCCGCCGTCGAAGTCGAAGCCGAGCAAGGCCATCACGTCGTGACTCAGCGCCCGTTGCTCGGCCTTCGGGAACGGGCCGACGGGCTCGATCACCGTCTCGTTCGCCTGCTTCTCGCGCACCTGTCTGACGAGGCCGGGCAGCCATTGCTGCAGGTCGCCAAACACGCGATCGACATCGGCGCGCGTGGTGCCGGGCTCGAACTGGTCCATCAGCGCGTCGTACGGCGCGAGGCCGGTTTCGTCCGCCAAGCGCTGCGACACCTCGCGGCCGAGCTTCAGCACCTCGCGGAAGTTCTCGAGAAAGCCGAGCCAGTCGTTCGCTGGCCGCTGCGTGCGCCATGCGTGCTCGCAGCGCGCACCGGCGCGCGACAGCGCCTCGACCAGTGCCTGCGGCAGCGCATTGGCCGAACGCCACTCGCGGCGGATCTCGCCGAGGTTGGCGCGCGCGACCTCGTCGATGCCTTCGGCTGCGGCACGCCGCAGCAGTTCGGCCAGTTTCGGATCGGTGCGCATGCGGTGCAGCAGCCCCTCCATCTCGGCCATCGCGTTGGCGCGTGCGGCGTTGCCCTTGGGCGGCATCATCGCGGCCTGATCCCAGCCGGCCATCGCCTGCAAATGCCGGAAATGGTGCAGTCGGGTCCAGATCGCGGTGAGTTCGTCGTAGGCGGTGTTCATCGGCTTCTCTGTGGCGCGCTCGCGCGGTCGGAACGAGTCTGCGCGCGAACTACCCCGGCCAGAACCAGAGCATCGCGCTCGTCATCGTGACATAGCGCGCGAACTTGCCCAGCGTCATGTAGAACAGGCAGCGCCAGAACGGCAGCTTCAGCCAGCCGGCGACCGCGCACAAGGGGTCACCGACGACCGGCAACCACGACAGCAGGCAGCCCTTGGCGCCCCAGCGCCCGAGCCAGCGCAGCGCGCGCGCGTCGGGCGGTTTGTGGTGGCTCATCTTCTCGTAGGCGCGCTCGGCCCCGTAACCCATCCAGTACGTCACCGCGCCGCCGAGCGAATTGCCGGCGGTCGCGACCAGGATCGCGGGCCAGAACAGCGCGGGGTTGATCTTGATCAGGCCGAACACGGCGGGCTCGGAGCCCAGCGGCAGCAAGGTCGCCGACACGAGCGACACGATGAACACCGTGCTCAGGCCGAATTTCGGCAGGGCCAGCAACGCCAACATCGATTCGACCCATGCTTCCATCGGCCGGGATTATGAACAGAGCGCGCAGCGTTGTGTTGCAGCACCCGGGCCCGAAACCCGCCGCTATACTTCTGCCTCCTTTTTCAGCAGTCCCCCCGCGCCCCACCCCGCCATGCAGATCGGCCACATCCCGCTGCCGAACCGCCTTTTCGCCGCCCCGATGGCCGGGGTGACCGACCGGCCGTTCCGCCAGCTCTGCAAGCGTCTGGGCGCCGGCTACGCGGTCAGCGAGATGGTGACTTCGCGCAGGGACCTGTGGAACAGCCTGAAGACCAGCCGCCGCGCCAACCACGACGGCGAGGTGGCGCCGATCGCGGTGCAGATCGCCGGCACCGACGCGCAGATGATGGGCGAGGCCGCCGCTTACAACATCGACCGCGGCGCGCAGATCATCGACATCAACATGGGCTGCCCGGCCAAGAAGGTGTGCAACAAGTGGGCCGGCTCGGCGCTGATGCAGGACGAGCCGCTGGCGCTGGAGATCATCGAGGCCGTGGTCGCCGCATGCGCGCCGCGCAACGTGCCGGTGACCTTGAAGATGCGCACCGGCTGGTGCGACGCCGAGCGCAACGCCGTGCGCATCGCGCGCGCGGCCGAGGGCGCGGGCATTGCGATGGTCACGGTGCACGGCCGCACGCGCGAGCAGGGCTACAAGGGCCTGGCCGAGTACGACACCGTGAGCGCCGTGAAGGCCGCCTTGCGCATTCCGGTGGTCGCGAACGGCGACATCGATTCGCCGGAGAAAGCGCAGCAGGTGCTTGCCGCAACCGGCGCCGACGCGATCATGATCGGCCGCGCCGCCCAGGGCCGGCCGTGGATCTTTCGCGAGATCGCGCACTTTCTCGACACCGGCGCGCACCTCGCCGCACCGGAAGTCGCGCAAGCCAAATCGTGGCTGCTCGAACACCTCGACGATCACTACGGTCTGTATGGTGAATTTGCCGGCGTGCGCAGTGCGCGCAAGCACATCGGCTGGGCCGTGCGCGCGCTGCCGGGCGGCGAAGCGTTTCGCGCCCGCATGAACCTGCTGGAGAGTTGCGAGACGCAGGTCCGCGCGGTCAGCGACTGGTTCGACGCGCTCGCCGACACGCATCGCCTGTTGCCGCACGCGGCCGATTCGCGCATCGACCAACAAGAAGCAAGGACAGAAGAAGAGAGCGCATTCGCATGAAGAAACCGACCCATATCGAAGAGTGCATCCGCGACAGCCTGGAGATCTACTTCAAGGACTTGCGTGGCGTCGAACCCGCGGCCATGTACGAGATGATCCTCGGCGTGGTCGAGAAACCCCTGCTCGACGTCGTGATGAAGCGCGCCGAAGGCAACCAAAGCCGCGCGGCCGAATGGCTGGGCATCAACCGCAACACGCTGCGCCGCAAACTGCTCGACCACAAGTTAATCAAGTAATGAAACACGCCTCGCTTTGCGAGACGTGATCGGCTATTTTTTGGGCTTCTCATGACACAACTCACTGCGCTGCTCTCGGTCTCCGACAAGACCGGCGTCCTCGAACTCGCGCGCGCGCTGGATGCACTCGGCATCAAGCTGCTTTCCACCGGCGGCACCGCGAAGCTGCTCACTGAGGCCGGCCTGGCCGTCACTGAAGTGGCCGAGCACACCGGCTTCCCCGAGATGCTCGACGGCCGCGTCAAGACGCTGCACCCGACCATTCACGGCGGCCTGCTGGCGCGGCGCGACCTGCCCGAGCACATGGCGGCGATCGCGCAGCACGGCATCGCGACGATCGATCTGCTGGTCGTGAATCTCTACCCGTTCGAGGCGACCGTTGCGAAGCCCGGTTGCACGCTCGAAGACGCGATCGAGAACATCGACATCGGCGGCCCGGCGATGGTGCGCTCGGCCGCGAAGAACTGGAAGGACGTGGCGGTACTGACCGACGCGTCGCAGTACGCGCAGGTGCTGGCCGAGCTGAAGGCCGACGGCGCCGTGAGTTCGTCGACGAAGTTCGCGCTGTCGGTCGCCGCCTTCAACCGCATCTCGAACTACGACGCGGCGATCAGCGACTACCTGTCGGCGCTGCAGGCCGACGGCACGCGGAGCATGTTCCCGGCGCAGTCGAACGCGCGCTTCGTCAAGCTGCAGGACCTGCGCTACGGCGAGAACCCGCACCAGAGCGCCGCGTTCTACCGCGACCTGCACCCTGCCCCCGGCTCGCTCGTCACCGCCACGCAGCTTCAGGGCAAGGAACTCTCGTACAACAACATCGCCGACGCCGACGCAGCCTGGGAGTGCGTGAAGTCGTTCGACGTGCCGACCTGCGTGATCGTCAAGCACGCGAACCCGTGCGGCGTCGCGATCGGTGCGAACGCGGCCGAGGCCTACGCCAAGGCGTTCAAGACCGACCCGACCTCGGCCTTCGGCGGCATCATCGCGTTCAACTGCGAACTCGATGGCGCCGGCGCGGCACTGGTCGCGAAACAGTTCGTCGAGGTGCTGATGGCGCCGAGTTTCACGCCCGAGGCGCTGGCCTTGTTCGCGGCGAAGCCGAACACGCGCGTGCTGCAGATCGCGTTGCCCGCGGGCGGCGACACCGATTGGTACAGGGGCCGCAATGCACAGGACGTGAAGCGCGTTGGGTCCGGCCTGCTGATCCAGACTGCCGACAACCGCGAGGTCGCGCCGTCCGAACTCAAGGTCGTGACCGAGAGACAGCCGACGCCCGAGCAGTTCGACGACCTGCTGTTCGCGTGGAAGGTCGCGAAGTACGTGAAGAGCAACGCGATCGTCTTCTGCGGCGGCGGCATGACGCTCGGCGTCGGTGCCGGGCAGATGAGCCGGATCGACTCGGCGCGCATTGCCAGCATCAAGGCCGGCAACGCCGGCCTGACGCTGGCCGGCTCGGCGGTCGCGAGCGACGCGTTCTTTCCGTTTCGCGACGGGCTCGATGTCGTGATCGACCAAGGCGCGAGCTGCGTCATTCAGCCGGGCGGCTCGATGCGCGACGACGAGGTGATCGCCGCCGCGAACGAGCGCGGCATCGCGATGGTGCTGACCGGCGTGCGCCACTTCCGCCACTAAACTGGGGGAATGAAACTCCCCGAGGTTGCCGGCCTCGCCCTTGCCGGCATCGCGCGTCTGATCACCGGTGCGCAAGGCCACTGGTACGGCGCGCCGCCGAAGGCCGAGCAGCGCATCTACTTCGCGAACCACCAGAGCCATTTCGACTGGGTGCTGATCTGGGCCGCGCTGCCGCGCGACCTGCGCACGGTGACGCGGCCGATCGCCGCGCGCGACTACTGGACCAGTTCGAAGCTGAAGCACTGGATCACGCGCGAGATCTTCAACGCCGTCTACGTGAGCCGCCAGCGCACCGACGACGAAGACCCGCTGGAGCCGCTGATGGAAGCGCTGCGCAACGGTGACTCGCTGGTGATCTTTCCGGAAGGCACGCGCGGCAACAAGGTCGACCCGGCCGCGTTCAAGGCAGGGCTGTTTCACCTGGCCGAAGCGTTTCCCGATGTGCAGTTGATCCCCGCCTGGATCGACAACGTGCAGCGCGTGATGCCCAAGGGCGAGGTCGTGCCGGTGCCGATCCTGTGCTCGGTCACGTTCGGCAAGCCGCTGACGCTCTTTCCCGGCGAAGACAAGCGCACGTTTCTCGAACGCGCCCGCAATGCCGTGATGGCGTTGAGGTCGGTGCACTGACATGGGCTTTCTCCGCAACCTCACCATCTCGCAGCAGATCGGCCTGCTGTTCGTCGTGCTGTTCGGCATGCTGACCATCGTCACCGTGATCGCGTTCAGCCGCACGCTGCGCGATCGCAGCGATCTGGAACTGACCGCGCACGAGCGCTTCAAGCGCGACCTGCGGGCGGTGTGGATCGGTGCGGTGCTGTTCTGGGTCGCATGGATCGCCGGCGGCATCGTCTCGACCTTGCTGTTCGGGTTGATGTCGTTCCTGGCGCTGCGCGAGTTCGTCACGCTCACCCACACCCGGCGCGGCGATCACCGCAGCCTGCTGCTGGCGTTCTTCGCGGTGCTGCCGCTGCAATACGTGATCGTCGCCGGCGAGCAGTTCAACCTGTTCACGGTGTTCATCCCGGTCTACGTGTTCCTCGCGATCCCGGTCGTCAGCGCGCTCGGCAACGACCCGCAGCGCTTTCTGGAGCGCACCGCGAAGATCCAGTGGGGCATCATGGTCTGCGTCTACGGCATGAGCCATGCGCCCGCGCTGCTGCTGCTCGACCTGCCCGACTACCGCGACCGCGGCGCGTTCCTCGTGCTGTACCTGGTCGTCGTCGTCGCGGTCGCGCAGATCGTGCAAGAGGCCGCGAGCCGGCGCCTGCGCCGCCGACCGGTCGCGCGTGCGATCAGCCGATCGTTCTCGTGGCGCGCCTGGGGCCTCGGCGCCGGCGCGGCGGCACTGGCCGGCGGCTTGCTGTATTGGTCGACCCCGTTCAAGAGCCCGTGGGGCGCGATCGTCATGGGTCTGATCGCCGGTGGCAGCGGCACGCTCGGCGAGTTCGTGATGCACGCGCTGAAGCGCGATGCAGGCGTGAAATCGTGGGGCGGCAAGGCCTCGGTAACCGGTGCAGTCGGCTTGCTCGATCGCGTCGCGCCGCTGTGTTTCGCCGCGCCGGTGTTCTTCCATTCGGTGCGCTGGTACTTCGGGCTCTAGACAGACCACCATGCGCATCCTCGGCATCGACCCCGGCCTGCGCACGACCGGCTTCGGCGTGATCGAATCGGTCGGATCGAAGCTGCACTACATCGCGAGCGGCACGATCAAGACCGAGTCGGTCGTGTCGGGCTCATTGCCCGAGCGGCTGAAGATCATCTTCGACGGCGTGCGCGAGATCGCGGCGCGCTACGAGCCGACCTGCGCGTCGGTCGAGATCGTGTTCGTAAACGTGAATCCGCAGTCGACGCTGCTGCTCGGGCAGGCGCGCGGCGCGGCGCTGACCGCGCTCGTCACGGCCGATCTGAAGGTGTCGGAGTACACCGCACTCCAGATGAAGAAGGCGATCGTCGGCCACGGCCAGGCGCGCAAGGAGCAGGTCCAGGAGATGGTGATGCGCCTGCTCGCGCTGCCCGGGCTGCCGGGCAAGGACGCGGCCGATGCGCTGGGGCTGGCGATCTGCCATGCGCATGCGGGTTCGTCGCTGGCCGCGCTGGCGCGGGGCGCGACGCTGGCGCCGCGCGCGCATGCGCAGTACCGGCGCGGGCGGACGTACTGACTTTCGGGCGGCTGTGTCGGCGCGTCGCGGCAGGCGGCACCCGACAGGGGCTCATGCTGCGGCGGTCGCCGCTGCGCGCCGACTGCGCTGCGGTGCTCGCTTCAAGGCCGCGCCGCCGAACTCGCTACGTTCGCTTCGCTCACTGCGCTCTAACAGCCGCGGCGAGTCAGTCTACGAAGCGCGCTGCGCGCGCTGCCCTTGAAGCTCCGCTCCTCGCCGCCACAGAAATCGCCCCTGCCGGGTGCCGCCTGCCACGAAGTCCACGGGCTGAGCGCTCCACGGTTCAGCAAAGGCGCGTTCGGGCTGGGTGTGGCGCTTCGTGGGAGGCGTCGA
>JAZJZJ010000137.1:3435-8663 GCA_040389925.1 Pseudomonadota bacterium | reverse complement strand
CCGGCGATCGGGATCACCGCGGTGTGGCGGATCGCGCCGTCGGTGAAGATCGCGACATCGGTGGTGCCGGCGCCGATGTCGACCAGCGCGACGCCGAGATCCTTCTCGTCGTCGGTCAGCACCGCGTGGCTCGACGCCGAAGGATTCAGCACCAGCTGATCCACCTCGAGCCCGCAGCGCCGCACGCACTTGACGATGTTCTCGGCCGCGCTCTGCGCGCCGGTGACGATGTGGTGATGCCGGTGTAGACGCGCGTGATCTTGCAGTCGGCCATCATCTCGGCCTCTTTCAGCGCCTGCTGGATCGACTGCACGGTCGCGTCGATGTTGACGACGACGCCGCGCTTCAGGCCATGCGTCGGCGCGCTGCCCAGGCCCGCGATGCGCAGTTCGCCGTCCGGCATCACCTCGGCGACGACCACCATGATCTTCGCGGTGCCGATGTCGAGGCCGACAACGAGATCCTTGTATTCCTTGGCCATGTGCGTTTTCCCTCTTTATTTTTTCTTGGCGACTTCGACGGCGGTCGAGACGCCCTTCAGGCGCACGGCGTAGCCATCGTTGTGGCGCAGATCGGCGGACAGCAGCGGGTGCTGTGCGTAGCGCGTGCGCACTTCGGGCAAGGTGGCGATGAAGGTGCGGGTGCGCGCGATCACCTCGTCCTCGCTGCCACGGCCGAGTTCGACTTCGGCGCCGGTGTCGAGCTCGGCGCGCCACGAGCCGCGGCCCGAGAGTTCGAGCGTGTCGATGCGCGCGTCCATCGCGGCGAACTCGGGTTGCAGGCGGGCGATCATCCTGAGCATCTGCGCCGATGTGCCGTCGGGGCCGCGCAGCGTCGGCAAGGCGTCGTCCTCGACGTCGCCGATGTTGGCCTCGAACACCTCGCCGAAGCTGTTGACCATCTTGTCGGTCGCCTCGTCGGCGTTTGCCGAACCCGACCACAGCGCCGCCGGCCGATGTTCTTCGAGCTGCACCCGGAGCCGGTTCGGCCAGACACGCTTGACAATCGCCTGGCGCACCCACGGCACCGACTCGAACGCGCGGCGTCCTGCGGCCAGATCCATCGTGAAGAAGTTGCCGGCCAGCTTGGGCGCGGCGTTGGCGCGGATCGTCAGCGCGCTGTTGTGCGCGAGGTCACCCTCGACGCGAATGCTGCGCACCGCGAACACCGGCCGGTGCGCGGCCCACAGCACAGCGACCACCACGAGCGCGCACACGCCGATCGCGGCCAGTACGACAGCGGTCACGTTCATCAGCCGGATGTCGGCCGGAACCGTGGGGGTGGCGGGGGCAGTGCGGGCCATGACTCGTTCAGCGGCTCGCGTCCAAAGCCGCAGTCGCAAGAATCTGCACGCACAGCGCTTCGTAGCTCAGGCCCGCGGCCGCGGCCGACTTCGGCACCAGCGAGTGCGAGGTCATGCCCGGCGAGGTGTTCATCTCGAGCAGGAACGCTTTGCGGTCGCTGGCGCGAATCATCAGATCGGCGCGGCCCCAGCCGCGGCAGCCGAGCGTGCGATAGGCCTGCACGACGATGCGTTGAATCTCCTGTTCCTCGGCCGGCGGCAACCCGCTCGGCACGCGGTAGTCGACCACGTCGGTGAAGTATTTGTTCTGATAGTCGTAGGCGCCTTCGGGCGCAACGATCTTGACGACCGGCAACGCGCGCGCGCCCTCACCCGAGCCGAGCACCGGGCAGGTCACTTCCTCGCCGTCGATGAACTCCTCGCACAGCACATCGGCGTCGTATTGCGCGGCAAGCTCGACCGCGCCCTGCATGTCGGAATAGCCGGCAACTTTCGTGATGCCGATCGACGAACCTTCGCGCGGCGGCTTCACGATCAGCGGCAGGCCGATCTCGTCGGGCACGCTGCGTACGCGCTCGCGACCGCGGTTCTCGGGCGCCAGCCAGACGTAGCGCGGCGTCGGCAGGCCCTCGGCGATCCAGACACGCTTGGTCATCACCTTGTCCATCGCGATCGCCGACGCGAGCACGCCGGAGCCGGTGTACGGGATGCCCAGCAGCTCGAGCGCGCCCTGCAGCGAGCCGTCTTCGCCGTGACGACCGTGCAGCGCGATGAAGCAGCGGGCGAAGCCTTCGCGCTTCAGTTCGATCAACTCGCGCTCGGCCGGATCGAACCCGTGCGCGTCGACGCCTTGCGCGCGCAGCGCGGCGAGCACGCCGTTGCCCGACATCAGCGAGATCTCGCGTTCGGCCGAGGTGCCGCCGAACAGCACCGCGACCTTGCCGAGGGCCCTCACATCAATGCTCATGCTGCTGCCCCCTTCGTGCTCAACATCTCCACCACCTGCGCCGGCACGTTGCCGATCGAACCCGCGCCCATCGAGATCACGACGTCGCCGTCGCGCACCTGATCGATGAGGGTCTGCGGCATGTCGGCGATCTCGTCGACGAACACCGGGTCGACCTTGCCGGCGATGCGCAACGCACGCACCAGCGCGCGGCCGTCGGCCGCAACGATCGGCGCTTCGCCGGCGGCATAGACCTCGGCGAGCAGCACGAGGTCGGCGTGGCCGATGACCTTGACGAAATCCTCGAAGCAATCGCGGGTGCGTGTGTAGCGATGCGGCTGGAACGCGAGCACCAGGCGCCGACCCGGGAACGCACCGCGCGCGGCCGCGAGCGTCGCAGCCATCTCGACCGGGTGATGGCCGTAGTCGTCGATCAGCGTGAAGCGGCCACCGTCGCTGCTCGGCTGTTCGCCGTAGCGCTGGAAGCGCCGGCCGACGCCGTGGAACTCGGCCAGGCCCTTGACGACCGGCGCGTCGGGCAGCTCGAGCTCGGTCGCGACCGCGATCGCCGCGAGCGCGTTCAGCACGTTGTGGTCGCCCGGCAGGTTCAGCGTGACGCGCAGATCGGGCATCTGCACGCCGTTGCGGCGCTGCACCGTGAACTGCATCGTGCCGGCGTGGGCGGAGGCGTCGACCGCGCGCACCATCGCGTCGGCACCGAAGCCGTAGGTCACGACCGGGCGCGAGATCATCGGCATGATCGAGCGCACGCCGGCGTCGTCGCTGCACAGGATTGCCGCGCCATAGAACGGCATGCGGTGGATGAACTCGACGAAGGCCGACTTCAGCTTCGCGAAGTCGTGGCCGTAGGTGTCCATGTGATCGGCGTCGATGTTCGTGACGACCGCCATCACCGGCAGCAGGTTCAGGAACGATGCGTCCGATTCATCGGCCTCGACGACGATGTAGTCGCCTGCGCCGAGCCGCGAGTTCGCGCCGGCCGCGTTCAGGCGACCGCCGATCACGAAGGTCGGGTCGACGCCGGCTTCGGCGAGCACGCTGGTGACCAGCGAGGTCGTTGTCGTCTTGCCGTGCGTGCCGGCGATCGCGATGCCCGATTTCAGGCGCATCAGTTCGGCCAGCATCACCGCGCGCGGCACGACCGGCACGCGCTTGGCGCGGGCCGCCAGCACCTCGGGGTTGCTCGCGCCGACCGCGGTCGATGTGACGACCGCTTCGGCCCCCGCGATGTTGCCGGCATCGTGGCCGATCGCGATGCGGATGCCGAGCGAGGCAAGCCGGCGCGTCGTCGCGCTCTCGCTCTGGTCCGAGCCCGAGACCACATAGCCGAGGTTGTGCAGGATCTCGGCGATGCCGCTCATGCCCGCGCCACCGACGCCGACGAAGTGAATGTGCTTGACGGCGTGCTTCATGGAGCCCCCTCGGCGCTGCGCGCCGGTCCCCCGAGGGGGAATTCGCACTTGGGGCGGCCCGGCGTGCTCATGCGGCCACCAACCCTTCGATCTGATCCGCGACACGCGCCGCGGCGTTCGGCTTCGCCAGCGCACGCGCTTTCGTCGCCATGTTCAGCAATGCGTCGCGCGTCAACGTCGACAGCAGATCGGCCAGCTTGCGCGGCGACAGCTCGGCTTGCGGCAGGTGAATGCCCGCGCCCTGCCCGGCCAGCCACTGCGCGTTGTCGCGCTGGTGCGAGGTCGTGCTGACGATCAGCGGCACGAGCACCGACGGCACGCCGGCCGCGCACAGCTCGCTGACCGTGACCGCGCCGGCGCGGCAGACGATCAGATCGCAATCCGCCAGCTGCGTCGCCATGTCGTCGATGAACGGCAGCACCTGCGCGGCGACTTCGACGTCGGCGTACGCGGCCTGCACGCTGGCGAGGTTCGCCTGACCGGTTTGGTGGGTGACCATCGGCCGCTGGTTCGCATCGAGCAGCGCCAGCGCCTTCGGCACGCATTCGTTCAGCGCCCGCGCGCCGAGGCTGCCGCCGACGACGAGCACACGCAGCGCGCCGCCGCGACCGGCGAAACGTTGCACCGGCAGCGGCAGCGCTTCGATCTCGGCGCGTACCGGGTTGCCGGTGACGACCGCGTGTTTCGTTTTGTGCGCCGCCGCGCCGTCGAAGCCGAACGCGACCCGGTCGGCGACCGGCAGCAACGCCCGGTTGCTCATCAGCAGCGACGCATCGGCGTTGACGAGCACCAGCGGCCTGCTCAGCACCGAGGCCATCAGCCCGCCCGGAAAGCACACGTAGCCGCCCATGCCCAGCACGGCCGTGGTCTTGCGCGCACGGATGATCCGCAGGCAGCTCCAGAACGCGCCGAGCAGGCGCAGGCCGCCGGTCAGCGTGTGCAGCAAACCCTTGCCGCGCAGCCCCGAGAAGCCGATCGTGTCGATCGGGATGCCGCTCGGCGGCACGAGCTTGTTCTCCATGCCCGCAGGCGTGCCGAGCCAGCTCACGCTCCAGCCGCGCGCCTGCATCTCGCGGGCGACCGCGAGGCCCGGGATCACATGACCTCCGGTGCCGGCCGCCATCACGAGCAGATGCTTCATGCGCGCCCACCCCGCATCAGCTGGCGATTCTCGATATCGATCCGCAGCACGATCGCGAGCGCGACGATGTTCATCACGATCGCCGAACCGCCATAGCTCATCAGCGGCAAGGTCAACCCCTTGGTCGGCAGGATGCCCAGGTTCACGCCCATGTTGATGAAGGCCTGCCCGCCCATCCAGATGCCGATGCCTTGCGCGTACAGACCCGCGAACACACGGTCGAGCGCGATCGCCTGGCGGCCGATGTGGAACAGGCGGCGCGAGATCCAGAAGAACGCGAAGATCACGCAGGCCACGCCGACGAAGCCGAGTTCCTCACCGATCACCGCGAGCATGAAATCGGTGTGCGCCTCGGGCAGGTAGTGCAGCTTCTCGACGCTGCCGCCCAGGCCCTGGCCGAAGATC
>JAZJZJ010000137.1:0-3251 GCA_040389925.1 Pseudomonadota bacterium | reverse complement strand
CGATCACCGCGATCACCATGAACGCGCCCATGTCGGGCTCGGCCAGCAGCAGCAGCCCGATGACCCCGAGCGCGACCGCCATCGGCGCGACGGCGCGGACGAACTTCTCCTTGATGTCCATCTTGCGCATCATGTAGCTCGCCGCATACATCGCGATCGCAACCTTCGCGAGCTCGGACGGCTGGAAGTTCAACAGGCCGAGCGGGATCCAGCGCTTCGCGCCGTTCACGCCCTTGCCGATGCCGGGGATCAGCACGATCACGAGCAGCAGCAGCGAGACGACGAAGACCCACGGCGAGGCTTTCTCCCAGAAGCTCACCGGAATCTGCACCGCGATCAGCGCCGCAACCAGTGCGACCGCGACGAACAAGGCCTGGCGCGACATGAAATAGGTCGGCGCGTAGCGCGCGAACTTCGGGCTGTCGGGCAGCGCGACGGTGGCGCTGTAGACCATCACGATGCCGAGCGCGAGCAGCGCGATCGTGACGCACACCAGCGCCTGATCGAAACCGAGCAGGCGCGCCGCCGAGCCGCTTTGGCCGACGTTGATCCAGTCGCGCACCGGGATCGGCTTGCCTTCGCGCCTGGTGTCGGATTCGTTGCCGCTGCGCTTGAACAGCGCGGCGATGCGCTCGCGAATCGCATCGAACCAGCTCATCGCCGTCGTGCTCATGCCGCGAGCCCCCCGTGGTCGGCGACGATCGCGTGCACCTCGGCGACGAACACCTCGGCGCGGTGCCCGTAGTTGCCGAACATGTCCAGGCTTGCACAGGCCGGGCTCAGCAACACCGCATCGCCGGCGTGGGCGCGCTCGAAGCTCCAGCGCGTGGCGGCTTCGAGCGTCTCGTGGCGCTGCGCGAGCACGCCGGTGCCGGCGAGCGCGGCTTCGATCGCCTGCGCGTCGCGGCCGATCGTCGCGACGGCGCGCGCATGGCGGCGCACCGGCTCGGCCAGCGGCGCGAAGTCCTGCCCCTTGCCGTCACCGCCGAGGATCACGACCAGCTTGGCGGGTGCCTTGTCGGCGCCCAAGCCGTTCAGCGCCGCGACCGTCGCGCCGACGTTCGTGCCCTTGCTGTCGTCGTAGGCGTCGACGCCATCGAGTGACGCGATGTACTGCACCCGGTGCGGCTCGCCGGCGTACTCGCGCAGGCCGTGCAGCATCGGCGCGAGCGGGCAGTCGATCGCGGTCGCGAGCGCGAGCGCGGCGAGCGCGTTCGCAGCGTTGTGGCGGCCGCGCACGCGCAGCGCGTCGGCCGGCATCAGGCGCTGGATCAGCAGGTCTTCGGGCTCCGCCTGCCCTTCGCCTCTGCCTCTGCCTCTGCCTTTGCCGCCCTTGCTGCGCGCAAGCGTTTCGTCGAGTTCGCGGGCACGCACGAGCCAGGTCATGCCGTTCTCGTCGACGAGGCCGAAGTCGCCGGGGCGGGTCGGCGCGCCGGTGCCGAAACGCACGACGTGGCGCGAGATCGTCGTCGCCTTCTTCCCCTTGCTGCCCTTGACGACTTCGGGTGCGGGCACCAGCGCCTCGACCATCGCGTCGTCGCGGTTGATCACCATCGTCGCGTGCTTGCCGAACACGCGCGCCTTCGCGGCGATGTAGTGCGACATCGAGCCGTGCCAGTCGAGGTGGTCTTGCGTGATGTTCAGCACCGCGCCGGCGCTGGGCTCGAAGCCGCGCACCTCGTCGAGCTGGAAACTGGAGAGTTCGAGCACCCACACGTCGGGCAGGAACTCGAACACCGGTGCGGCCGGCTCGGGCGGTGCGAGCAGGATCGGCTCGGGCGCATCGTCGGAGAGCGGCGGCGCGGTGGCGGTGATCTCGTCGGCCGCCGTGCCGTCGAGCGCCTGCAGATCGGCGATGTCTTCCGGCGTCACGTCGGCATCCGCCTGCGCGGGCGCGTCGGCGACGCTTTCGGCCGCTGGCGCCGGCTCCAGATCGAGCGCATCCGCGAGCGTCTGCAGCATCGTCGGCCCGATGTTGCCGGCCACCGCGACGCGCTTGCCGGCACGCGCGATCAGTTGCGCGGCCATCGCGGTTGTCGTGGTCTTGCCGTTCGTGCCGGTGATCGCGAGCACCTGCGGTGCGTAGCCGCGCTCGGCCTTCAGATCGCGCAGCGCCTGCGTGAACAGATCGAGCTCGCCCTGCACCAGCACGCCCATGTCCCTGATGCGGTTCAGCGGCGCGGCGATGCGCTCGTCCTGCGGCGAGAGACCGGGGCTTTTCAGCACCAGCTTGACGCCGACGAAGGCTTCGTCCGTCAACGGCCCGCGCACCCATTGCGCGCTCGGCACGTGCTCGGCCAGCGCGGCCGCGTTCGCCGGCTGCTCGCGCGAATCCCACACCCGCACGTCCGCGCCGAAGCGGGCGCACCAGCGCGCCATCGCGAGCCCGGATTCACCGAGGCCGAGCACCAGCACGGTCGTGTCTTGCAAGTAGTTCATCAACGCAGCTTCAGCGCAGTTTCAGGCTCGCCAGGCCAATCAGGCACAACAGCATCGTGACGATCCAGAAGCGCACGACAACCTGCGTTTCCTTCCAGCCCGACTTTTCGAAATGGTGGTGCAGCGGCGCCATCTTCAGAATGCGGCGGCCGGTGCCGTATTTCTTCTTCGTGTACTTGAACCAGCCGACCTGTAGCATCACAGACAGCGCTTCGGCGACGAACACGCCGCCCATGATCCCGAGCACGATCTCCTGGCGCGTGATCACGGCGATCGTGCCCAGCGCGCCGCCGAGCGAGAGCGCACCGACGTCGCCCATGAAGACCTGGGCCGGATGCGTGTTGAACCACAGAAAAGCCAGCCCCGCGCCGGCCAGTGCGGCGCAGAAGATCAGCAACTCGCCGGCGCCCGGGATGTACGGGAACAGCAGGTACTTGCTGTAGACCGAACTGCCGGTGATGTACGCGAAGATGCCGAGCGCCGAGCCGACCATCACGACCGGCATGATCGCCAGGCCGTCCAGGCCGTCGGTCAGGTTCACCGCGTTGCTCGCGCCGACGATCACGAAATACGTCAGGCCGATGAAGCCGAACACGCCGAGCGGGTAGCTGATGGTCTTGAAGAACGGCACCATCAGGTCGGCCTTCGGCGGCAAGTCGTTGGCGAAGCCGCTCTGCACCCAGCGGATGAACAGTTCGAGCACACGCAGGTTCGAGGTCTCGCTCACCGAGAACGCCAGGTACAGCGCCGCGACCAGACCGATCACCGACTGCCAGAAATACTTCTCGCCCGAGGGCATGCCTTCGGGGTTC
>JAZJZJ010000136.1:0-7582 GCA_040389925.1 Pseudomonadota bacterium | reverse complement strand
AGATGTTCGCGCGCAGCCTGCTGCGCATGGGCGTGCCGGTGAGCCCGCGCAACATTTTCCCGAGCAACATCCAGGGGCTGCCGACCTGGTACGAGGTGCGCGTCAACGAAAAAGGGTATCTCGGCCGGCGCGGCGGCGTCGACCTGATGGTTGCGATGAACCCGCAGACCTGGGACAAGGACATCGCCGAAATCGAGCCGGGCGGCTACCTGCTGTACGACAGTTCGAAGCCGATGCCGTCATCGAAGTTTCGCGACGACATCCACGTGCTCGGCGTGCCGCTCGCCGACCTGTGCGCGACGCGCTACAACGACCCGCGCGAGCGCCAGCTGCTGAAGAACATCGTCTACGTCGGCGTGCTGTCGGCGATGCTCGGCATCGAGCCCGAGGTGATCGCCACCTTGCTCGGCGAGCAGTACAAGGGCAAGGCCAAGCTGATTCAGCCGAACCTCGACGCCTTCATGATGGGCCTGCACCACGGCCGCGAATATTTCGACGATGCGCTCGGGCTGAAGATCGAGCGCCGCGACGCCGTCGGCCACCGCATCTTCATGGAAGGCAACGCCGCTGCGGCCCTCGGCTGCGTGTATGGCGGCGCCACCGTCTGCGCGTGGTATCCGATCACGCCAAGCTCGTCGGTTGCGGAGGCGTTCCAGAAGTACTGCAGCAAGCTGCGCGTCGACAAGGCCACCGGCAAGAACAAGTTCGCGATCGTGCAGGCCGAGGATGAAATCGCGTCGATCGGCATCGTCACCGGCGCCGGCTGGAACGGCGCGCGCGCGTTCACCTGCACCTCGGGGCCGGGCGTGTCGCTGATGACCGAGTTCATCGGCCTGGCCTACTTCGCCGAGATCCCGGTCACGATCATCAACGTGCAGCGCGGCGGCCCGAGCACCGGCATGCCGACGCGCACCCAGCAGGCCGACATCATCAGCTGCGCCTACGCATCGCATGGCGACACCAAGCACGTGCTGCTGTTCCCCGAAGATCCGAAAGAGTGCTTCGAGTTCGGCGCGACCTGCCTCGACCTTGCCGACCGCCTGCAGACGCCGGTCTTCCTGATGACCGACCTCGACATCGGCATGAACCACCGCCTGTGCGATCCGCTCGAGTGGGACGACACCGTGCAGATGGACCGCGGCAAGGTGATGACCGCCGAGGAGCTCGGCGCCGGCAAGGATTTCGGCCGCTACCTCGATGTCGATGGCGACGGCATTCCGTACCGCACGCTGCCCGGCACGCACCCGAACAAGGGCGCGTACTTCACCCGCGGCACCACGCGCGACTCGTACGCGCGCTACTCCGAGGCCGGCCCCGACTACCTGTACAACGTGCAGCGGCTGTTGACCAAGTTCGAGACCGCGAAAGAACTGGTGCCGCAACCGATTCGCCGTGACGCCGCCAAGCCGACCAAGTTCGGCGTGATCCACTTCGGCTCGACCAGCCCGGCGATGAGCGAGGCCTTCGATGCGCTGCAGGCGCAGGGCGTGCATGTCGACGTGCTGCGGGTGCGGGCGTTCCCGTTCAGTTCCGCGCTCGACCAGTTCATCGCATCGCACGAGACCGTGTTCGTCGTCGAGCAGAACCGCGACGCGCAGCTGCGTACGCTGATCGTCACCGAGCACGAGATCAACCCGGCGAAGCTGGAACCGATCCTGCACTACGACGGGACGCCGATCACGGCGCGGTTCATCACGGAGGCGATCGCGAAGCACATTCGAGCGCACAACGTCGAGCCGATCAAGAAGGGGCAGGCGGCGTGAGTTGCTTCGCTGTTCTGAGCGGGATCAGGCCGGTGGGGCGCATTGCTCCGCTCGTGTCCCCCGTCGTCCGCCTGCGGCGAACGCCTCCTCCTTTACCTCGCTGCGCAACACGCCCCACCGGCCTGATCCTGCACCGCTGGCCCCTCTCGACGACACGCTCCAGCGGTGGTACGCCGCGGACGCGGGGTGGCCGACGGAGCGAGGTAAAGGAGGAGGCTCGGGCGAAGCCCGGGCCGGGGGACACGAGCGCAGTCGGCCACCTCGTGTCCGCGGCGCGCTCGAAGGCTACAGGCACCAACACATGACCTACCTCGCCAAACCAAAACTCCACCACCCGACGCTGCAGAAGAACGCCCTCGGCTTCACGCGCCGCGACTACGAAGGCAAGATCAGCACGCTGTGCGCCGGCTGCGGCCACGACTCGATCTCGGCGGCGCTGGTGCAGGCCTGCTGGGAACTCGACATCGAGCCGCACCGCGTCGCCAAGCTCTCGGGCATCGGCTGCTCGTCGAAGACGCCCGACTACTTTCTCGGCGCCTCGCATGGCTTCAACACCGTGCACGGCCGCATGCCTTCGGTTGCGACCGGCGCGAACCTCGCGAACCGGGAGCTGCTGTACCTCGGCGTGTCGGGCGATGGCGACTCGGCCAGCATCGGCCTCGGCCAATTCGCGCATGCGATGCGGCGTGGCGTGAACATGACCTACATCGTCGAGAACAACGGCGTGTACGGCCTGACGAAAGGCCAGTTCTCGGCCACCGCCGATCAGGGCAGCAAGAGCAAGAAAGGTGTCGTCAACACCGACTCGGCGATCGACCTCGTCGCGCTCGCGCTGCAGCTCGGCGCGAGCTACGTCGCGCGCAGTTTTTCGGGCGACAAGGAACAGTTGATCCCGCTGATCAAGGGCGCGATGCGGCATCACGGCGCGGCGCTGATCGACGTCATCAGCCCCTGCGTCGCGTTCAACAACCACGCCGGCAGCACCAAGAGCTACGACTACGTGCGCGCCCACAACGAGGCCGTGAACCGGCTCGATTTCATGCCGCACCGCGACGCGATCACCGCGATGTATGCCCCCGGCGAAGTGATCGAAGTGACGCAGCACGACGGCAGCGTGCTGCGCCTGCGCAAGCTCGCGGCCGGCTACGACGCCGGTGACCGGCTCGCGGCGATGAGCCACATCGCGACGCACGAGTCGCGCGGCGAGATCCTCACCGGCCTCTTGTACGTGAACGCCTCGGCGCAAGACCTGCACGAACACCTGAACACGGTCGACGAGCCGTTGAACCGGCTGAGCGACGCTCAGCTCTGCCCCGGCTCCGCCGCGCTCGCGGCGATCAACGCCGAACTGGCCTGACCGGTCAGCGCAGCCGCCGGTGCGCCAGCGCCGGCAGCTGCGCACGCACCGACGCGATCCGCGCCGGGTCGACTTCGGCGAGCACGACGCCCTCGCCTTCGGGCAGCAGCGCCAGCACCTCGCCCCACGGGTCGATCACCATGCTGTGGCCGAAGGTGCGGCGGCCGTTCTCGTGCCGGCCGCCTTGCGCAGCGGCGATCACGTAGCACTGGTTCTCGACCGCGCGGGCGCGCAGCAGCAGTTCCCAGTGCGCGAGGCCGGTGGTGTGCGTGAACGCGGCAGGCACCGAGATCAGGTCGCAGGGCGCTTGCCCGGCCGCGAAGCTGAGCTCGCGGTACAGCTCCGGAAAACGCAGGTCGTAGCAGACGCTCAAACCCACACGCAACGCGCCGGCCTGCACTGTCGTCGGCGTCGCGCCGGCCTGAATCGCGAGGCCTTCGTCATAGTGCTCGCGGCCGTTGTCGTAGCGGAACAGGTGAATCTTGTCGTAGCGTGCCGCGAGCGTGCCGTCGGGCGCGTAGACGCAGTTCGCGTTCAGCACGCGGTCGGGGTCGCTCGAGCGGATCGGCAACGTGCCGCCGATCACCCACACGCCGTGCGCGCGCGCCGCGTCGGCGAGCATCGACTGGATCGGTCCGTCGCTTGGCGCCTCGGCGACTGCGAGCTTGTCGCGATCGGCGCGCCCCATGAAGCAGAAGTACTCGGGCAGCGCGACCAGTTCGGCGCCGTCACGCGCGGCCTGCCCGATCAGGCGGCGTGCGGTGGCCAGATTGGTTTCGACGCTCGTGGTCGAGACCATCTGCAATGCGGCGATCTTCATGCGGAACCTCGCTTCACTTCTTGACCGTGGCATCTTCGCCGAAGCGGCGCTCGACGCGCTCGACCTTCGGGTCGGCCCACGGCCCGCTGATCCGGAACTCGCGCGTGCCGGCCTCGGTCAGCGGCTTCTTCAGAATCGCCTGCGCGAGAAACGCGCCGAGGCCGATCGCCGGGTTGATCACCGCATAGGCGAGCGCGGCGGTGCCGGCGTTGATCTCGGGCACGACGACGACGCGCAGGTCCTGGGTCTCGCGCGCGATGTCGGCGCTGCCCTCCATCAGCACCAGCGCCTGGACGCCGCGCATGCGCAGGTTGTTGGTCGCCGCCACGCCTTGCGCGATCTTCACGTCGCCGGTGATGTTGTCGAACGCGAAGCCTTCCTGGAACAGGTCGCGAAAGTCGAGCGACAGGCGCCGCGGCAGCGACTGCAGGCTGAGCACGCCGAGCAGCCGCGCGGCGCCCGGTTCGACTTTCAGAAACTGGCCCGAATCGACCGCCACGTTGATCTGCCCGGCGAGCGTCGGGTAGTCGAGCGCGAACGGTGAACCGGTCCAGCCGATCTGCCCCGCAAGCTGGCCCTTGCCGCCGCGCACGGCGCCGCGCGTGCCGAGCCGGTCGAGCAGCGCACCGCTGTCACCGACCTGCAGCTTGAAGTCGATCACCGAGCGGCGCGGCGTCTGCGCACCGCGCGGCGCGCTCGGCGCCGCCACCGCCGCCGCCCAGTGCCCGGTTGCGGTGAACTGCGCCTCGGGGGTCGTGATGTTGAACTTCGACAGCTGCCAATCACGGCCCTGCCCGCCCGAGCGGTTCACGGCCTCGATCTCGACCCGGCCCAGCTTCTTGCCGCGCAACTCGAAGTTGTCGACCACGACGTCGAGCGCCGGCATCGCCTCGGGCTGCTGGTCGAGCAGCGCCTCGACTTGCTCTTCGTCGCCCTTCGGCAACGAAAGCCGCGAGAGCCGCGCGTACACGCGCCCGCCGGCGGTCGCCGCGCTGCCGCGCCGCGCCGGCACGCGGTATTCGAGGTAGCCGCCCAGCTGGTCGGCGTCGACGTTGGCGCGCCAGACGCCCGCGTCTTGCGAGAGGCCGGCCGAGACGTGCGTGAGGCGCCGCTGGCCGACGACCAGCTCCTGCACGCGCAGCGCGATCGCATCAGGCTCCCAGGCCGACCTGCCGCTCGCATCGCGCGGCTCGGCCGCGCCGACGAGCCTGTCGGCCGCCGCTTCCCACTCGTCGGTGACGAACCTGTTGAGGTTGATGCTCGCGGCCACGCCGCTGGCGGGCTGCGGCGCCGGTTCCATCACGCCGACGCCGCCGCGCAGCACGCGCGGCTGCGCGCCGCTCAGGTCGCGCAGGTAGCTCGCCTGAATCAGGTTGCCGAGCTCGAAGCGCAGCGTGTCGCGCGGCGGCGCAGCGGGCGCAGCGTCGACCGTGCTCGCGAAGCGCAGCGCGAGCGGCACCTCGGCGGCCTTCGCGAGCGGCGCCGGCAGGTTGATGCCCAAGCCAACGAGGTTGCTGGTGACGTTGAACTCCGGCTGGCCGTGCACGAAACCCAGGCTCGCGCGGTAGCTCGCCTGGCCGGTCAACACGGCGCCGACGCGCGCGATCTGGCCGAGCTCGGTGGCACGGCGCAGGCCGTCGGCACTGACGACGCCCTGACCGTTGAAACGCACGCTGCCGTCGGGCTGCGAGCCGCCGTCGAAGCTGGCGTCGCCGCCGAGCAGCTTGGCGCTCGCACCGACCACCGCGAAGCCCTTGTTCGTGAAGTCGACGCGACCCTTCGCCCCCGCAAGCAGCGGCGTCTGGGGCGAGATGCGCACATCGTTGCCGGCGAGCGCGACGCTGCCTTTCGCGCTCGTTGCCGCGACCTTCATCAGCGGGATCGCCAGGTTCAGCTTCAGGTCGGCGGCGCCGGTGGCGGCGCTGGTTTCGAGCGCCTTGTCGATCCAGCCACCGACCGGCGAGGTGTTGACGATGCGCAGCATCTCGGCCAGCGGCCCGCGCCCGGCCGCGTCGAGCGTCAGCACCGGGTCGGCCTCGAGATTGCGGATCGTCGCCTGCACCGTCGGGAAGTCGACGCCGCCGAGCTGGGTGCGCCCGTTGCGCAACTCGAGCGTGCCGCGATCCAGCGCGAGTTCGACGTTGGCCTTCGTCAGCACCGGCCAGGTCGAGGTGAACGCCGGCGCGCTGCCGGCGGCCGGCAGGCTGGGCGCGAACGCGAAACTCGCGTCCTCGATCTTCGCGCCAATGCGGAACTCGCCGTCCTTCGGCGTCTTCGCGTTGAAGAACGGAAACTCCCACAGATCGCCCCGGACGCGGAAGCTCGCGCTCGCGAGCCGGCCGCCCTGCACCGCATGCTCCAGGTAGTCGCGCGTGCCCTTGGCCAAGCCCAGCGGCAGGTAGCGGAAGGTGCGCTTCGCGACGCCACCCGCGAGCTTGCCGTCGAGTTCGAGCCGCCCCGGCAGGCGCCCGCCGCGCCCCACGCCGCTGCCCGGGCCGGTGCTCCACAACGCCGTGAGTTCGCCGCTCGCGTCGGCGTTCGAGAAGCGCGCGTCCTTGACCTGGACGCTGAGTTTCTTCGGCGCGCCGGCGGTTGCGGCCGGCTCGATCTTCCACAGCAGCTGCGCGTTCAATTGGTCGAGTGTCAGCAGCGGCTCGTCGAACACACCGGGCAGCTCAAGCGCGCCGCCGTGGATCGCGATGCGCGCGCTGCCGCCGGCCTCGGTCGCCTCGAGTTGCACGGTCGCACCGCGCAGGCCGGGCCGGCCGACACCGCGCGGCTCGCTCGACGGGCTGGCCGCGAGCGACAGCCCGGCCAGCGTGCCCTTCGCGCGATAGTGCGCGGGCGCGTCGAGCCGGCCGTCCCACGCGGCCGCGAGGTCGGTGACCATGCCTCTCGGGTTCACGTCGGCGAGCAGCTTGCGCAGCGCGTCGCCGAGCGGAATGCGGCTCGCCACCTGCGCCATCAACGCCATGTCGAGCCGCTGCGCGCTGAACTCGCCGCCGCTCGCCGGCTGGCCGTCACGCTGGCGCCACGCGAGCGTCATGTCACCCTGCGGCCAGCGCAGGTTGTCGCCGGTCTCGAAGGTGAAGCGCTGCAACGCGATGGCCACACCCTCGGCGCTGCGCTGCGCGATCAGACGGCCTTCGACCTCGGCGACGACGAGCGGGTCGGTGTTCGCGGCCAGCCGCAGGTTCACGGCGCGCAGCGCCATGTCGACGGTGACGGCGCGGAGCTCGCCGGCTTCGAGCTCGGCCCAGCCGCGCAGCGCGCCCACGCCTTCGCTGAGCTCGAACGGCAGCGTCACGTGCTGGCGCAGCTCGCGCACGTCGGCGCGCGGCAGATTCGCCCAGGCCGTGCCGCTCCAGCGCCGCCAGTCGCCACGGCGCGCGAGCAGCGGCTGGGTGAATTGACCGGTGGCGCTGAAGCGCTCGCCCCAGTCGGCCGGCGGCGTCGCGTCGAGCCGGAACGCGTGCTGGCGCAGCCCGTTGCGCACGACGATCTGCACGTCGGTGAGTGCGAGCGGCGCGGCCTGGCGCTGCTCGTCGGTCCAGCGCAGCGCGCCGCCACGGATCACGAACTCGTGCTGCGCGAAGAACCAGTCGGCGGCGTCGCTGCCCGCACTGTCATTCGCGACCTCGG
>JAZJZJ010000135.1:14663-41905 GCA_040389925.1 Pseudomonadota bacterium | reverse complement strand
GCTGCAGGTGCAGCGGGATGTAGTGCACGCTGCAGCCGATGCCGGCGGCGAACAGCGACTCGATCAGCGCGTCGCGGTTGATCGTCGCCGCATCGCTCAGCCGCAACGGGTACAGGTGCCAGGCATGCAGGTCGCCCGCCGGCGCGTCGGGCGGCGTGATCAGCGGCAGCCCGGCAAGAGCCGCGTGATACGCCTGCGCGATCTCGGCACGGCGCGCATGGAACGCGCACGCCCGGCGCAGCTGGTGAATGCCCATCGCCGCCGCGATGTCGGTCAGGTTGTACTTGAAACCGGGTGCGACGATCTCGTAGTACCAGCTCGGCACCTTGGCGGTGAAGCGGTCGAATGCATCGCGGCTCATGCCGTGCAGGCGCATCGTCTTGATGCGCTTGGCGAGTTCGGCGTCGCTTGTTACGACCATGCCGCCCTCGCCGGTCGTGATGGTCTTGTTGGCGTAGAAGCTGAACACGGTCGCATGCGACCCGAGCGTGCCGACGAGCGCGCCGCCGCTGGTCGTCGGCAACGCGTGTGCGGCGTCTTCGACGACTTTCAGGCCGTGGCGCTTCGCGATGTCGAGCAGGGCCGGCATGTCGGCCGCGAGGCCGCCGTAGTGGACCGGCAGGATCGCCTTCGTGCGCGGCGTGATCGCGGCCTCGACCAGTTTCGGATCGATGCACAGCGTGGCTGGATCGATGTCGACCAGCACCACATCCGCCCCGAGGTAGCGCACGACCTCGGCGGTCGCAGTGAAGGTGTGCGTGGTCGTGATGACTTCGTCGCCAGGCCCGATGCCGAGCGCTTCGAGCGCAAGGTGCAGGCCGGCGGTGGCCGAGTTGACGGCCATGCAGTGCAACGACGCATCGCCCAAAAACGCGCCGAAATCGTCCTCGAACCGCTTCGCCTTCGGCCCGGTCGTGACCCAACCGGAACGCAGCGTGTCGACGACCTCGGCGATCTCTTCTTCGCCGATCTCGGGCAGCGCGAACGGCAGGAACGGCAAGGTGTCGGGCATGGGGTTCAGGGTTTGGCGATCCACACGAGGACGTGAGTGCGCAACAGCGGAACGGTGTTGAACAGAGTGTAGAGCGACGGATGCACGCGGGTCACCGCGCGCGCGATCGGCGGCGCGAGCGTGACGCGACGGGCTTGCAACACGCCGTGCGGGAACAGCTCGCGCACGCGCTTCAAGGGCACGCCGCGCACGTCGGCGTTGCGCGGGTTGTCGACGGTGAAGTCGTACCAGAGCACGCCGCCACCGGGTTTGGTCCAGCGCCACATCGCATCGGCCAGGCGCTGCTGGAAGGCATCACTGAGGAGCGACGAGAACACGGTGGAGACGAACACCGCGTCTTGCGACGCGGCGGGCAGGTCGAGCTGCAGCGCGTCGCCGGCGTGCAGCGCGAGCGCATCGGGCAGCACGCGGCGCGCCTGCGCATGGCGTTCGGGCAGCAGTTCGGCGCCGATCAGGTGCTCGGGCGCGAAGCCGAGGCGCAGCAACTCCAGCAGGTTGGTCCCGCCACCGCAGCCGACTTCAAGCAGGCGCTTGCTGGCCAGATCGCTCCAGCCGAGGCGCGCGAACAGCCCGAGCAGCGCACGCTGGCGCTCCTGCAGCGTCTGCCACACGTCGGGATTGAGCGCGCTGTAGCGATCGGTCGCGGTCCGGCGCGCATAGCGCGCGGCGACGTCATGGGCTTCGCGCTCGTCGCTCATCGCGCCGCCACCGCGTCGATGAAGCGCTGCGCGAGCACGCGGTAGCTGTGGTGCGCGATCACGAACGCGCGGCCGCGCGCGCCCATCGCGGCGCGCTCGTCGGGTGTGCGCGCCGCGAGCGCGACCAGCCCGTCGGCCACGGCCGCGGGCGACTCGGGCGCCACCGTCAGCCCGCAGCCCGCGTCGGCGACCGGGTCGTTGCCGGCATCGACCGAATGCAGCACCGCGCGGCCGGCCATCATGTAGTCCATCAGCTTGTTCGGCGCGATGCCGAAGCGATAGATCGGCACGCGCTGCCAGCCGATGTACGCAATGTCGAACCCGGCCAGCAGCGCCGGGATCTGCGCCTTCGAGATCGGCGGCAGCATCAGCACGTTCGCAAGACCCTCGTCGCGCACGCGCTGCACGAGGCGCGCCTTCTCGTGGCCATCGCCGACGAGCACGAAGGCGAGCGCGCTGTTGTCTTTCAGCAGCGCGGCTGCATCGAGCAGCACGTCGAGCGCGTTCGGCAGGCCGTGCGAACCGGCGTAGCCCACGATCGTGCGGCCCGCCGCCCGCAGCGCCGCCAGCCGCGCCGCAAGCGCAGGTTCGAGCGGCGCGGGCTCGCCCTGCCATTCGTCCAGCGCGATGCCATTCGGCACGATGTGCAGCTTGCGCAGATCAAGTCCGTGCGATTGCATGTGCGCGGCAACCTTCGGCAGCATCGAGACGACCACGTCGGCGTCGCGGCAGGCATCGTTCTCGGCCTTCTGGCACATCCGAATGAACGGATGCCGCGGCGACATCCCCGAGAGTTCAATCGGCGACGCCGGCCACAGGTCGTGCACCTCGTGGACCAGCCTGGCGCGGGCAAGCCGCGCGATGCGCCGCGCGACCCAGATGTCCATCGGGTAGGTACTGGAGGCGATCACGACATCGGGCTTGAACGCGCGTACCAAGGCCTTCGAATCGCGCCACAGCCGGCTCAGAAAGGCCCATATGTTCCTGACGCGGCCAACGCCGTTGCCGACGTAGGCAGGCGCCGGCAGCCAGCGGTAGGCAATGCCGTCGATGACCTCGTCGAGCACTTGCGATCCGCCCGGTAGCACCGGCTGGCGACTGCGCACATGGGACCAGGCAGCGGCGACGATCTGCACGCGGTGCCCGGCCCGCACCCACTCGCGCGCCAGGTAATACGGCCGGTACTCCATGCCGTCACGCGGTGAGCCGGCGTAGTGGTTGATCAGCAGGATGTTCATCGTGTGGCGCCCCGCGAGATCGTGCGCTCGTAGCAGCGCTCCATCAACTCGACGCAGTGCCCCCACTCGTAGGCACGCAGGACGCGCGCGCGGCCGGCGCGGCCGAGGCGATCGCGCAGCGCGGCGTCGAGCACAAGCCGCTGCAGCGCGGCCCGCAGTGCGGGCACGTCCTCGCGCGGTACCACCAGACCGGTCTCGCCGTCGCGCACGACCTCGGGCAGGCCGCCGACATCGCTGACGACGACCGGCAGCGCACACGCGCTCGCCTCGATCACCGCGACGCCGAAGCTCTCGCTGTCGAGCCGGCTCGGAGCAACATAGACATCCAGCCGATTCAGGAACGAAGGCACCTCGGCATGCGCGACGGCACCGGTGAACTCGGTGCGTGCGGCGATGCCGAGTGCTTGCGCGAGCACTTCGAGTTCGGCGCGCTGCGGTCCATCACCGACGATCAGCAGCCGGCACCTGTCAGGCAGTCCGGCAAACGCACGCAGCAGCAGATCGACGCCGTACTTCGGCGTCAGCAGCTTGACGATGCCAACGGTCAGCGGCCGCTCCGCGTGCGGTGCCGGCGCAAAGCGCGACAGGTCGACGCCGAACGGCGTGATCCCAATCTCGCCGACCTCAGGTACGAGGCGCCGCACCTGCCGCGCCATCGCTTCGCTGGTCGAGGCGATCGCGGTCGCGCGGCGCAGGTTGCGGCGCAGCAGCCAGCCTTTCGCGGCGCTCTCGTACGGGAAGTCGTACACGTCGCTGCCCCAAACCGAGAGCAGCGTCGGCGCGAAGCCGGTCAGCATCGCGGTGCTGCCGTAGCCGCTCGCATAGTGCACGTTCAGGATCTCGGGCTGCCAGCGTGCGAGTGCGCGGCGCAGCGGCCCGGCGTTGCGGAAGTAGCCGAGCGAGCCTGCGTACGGCAGCGACACGACTTCGGCCGCCGCAGGCAGCAACTCACGCTCGCAGCGGTGCTGCGAGATCACCTGCACGGCATGACCGCGCTGCACGAGCGCCGCGGCCCAGCGCTGCAGGTGAATCGAGTTGGCCGGGCCGAGCAGCGCGACGCGAGTCATGGCGCGCTGCCCGCTGCCGCTCGTCCGTGCCAGACGAACACCAGCGCCGCCGCAACCGCCGCGGCCGACCAGACCGCACACAACGGCAGCAACCCAAGCGGTAGCGGCGTGAGCCAGCCGACCGCGAGCACGCCCCAGCGCACCGCCTCGGCCCGCACCGCGATCCACGGCAGGCCGGTGGCGCTGGCCTGCACGGTCAACACGCGCGAAGCCGCTTCGGCCGCGCCACCGACGAGCAGCAACGCGAGCGCCTGCGTGGCGCCAGCATAGGCCGCGCCGAGACCGAGATCGGGCCGGCGCGTCGACAGCAGCGCGACCAGCACCGCGATCGCCATCAGCACCAGAAACAGCCACGCGCTCCAGCGCCGCGACGCCTGCGCGCCGGGCCGTTCCATCCAGCGCCGGAACAGCAGCGGCGCGGCGTAGGCGATCGGCGTCAACGGCACCTGCACCAGCGTCATCGCCAGCGTGAACTGGCCGAGCGCGGCGCGGCCCTGAGTGGCCTCGATCCAGCGCTGCATCGCGACGATCGCCGCGGTCGAGAAGACGGCCGTCAGCCACGCGGCCAACCCGTAGTGGCTGAGCGCGCGCCACCCGACCGTCGATGCGCCGACCGCGTCGAGCGTCGCGTGCAGCCGGCGCCAGGTTAGCAGCGCGGTCACGCTGAACGCGCTGCCGAACATGACGAACCAGGTCGATGGGCCCGGCTCGATCGCCGCGGCGATCACGATCCCCACAGCCCCCAGCACCAGCACCTGCGGCAGCGCGGTGACGGCGTTGAACCAGCCGATGCGTTCGCGCACCAGCAAGATCGTACGCAACTCGCCCTGCGCGACGCACGCCGCGACCGCGAGGCCGAGCAACAGCGTCAGCGCGCCCGCAGGCGGGTGCTGGACCAGCGCCCAGCCCGTGCCAATCGGCAGCGCGACGATCGCGCTCCACAGCACCCAACGCAGCGCGGTGCGCCCGTTCAGCCCGCCCGACTTGATGTGGAAGAACAGCGCCTGCGGCAGCCCGAACATCGCGAACGCGGCGATGAACTCGACCTCCGATTTGCTGCGGCTGAAGCCGCCCTGCATCTCCGGCCCGAGGCTCGCGCCCAGCCACAGCGTCGCCGCCAGCACCGACGCGGCGCCCGCGCCCTGCACGCCGAACGACAGCAGCAACTGGCGTTTCAGGCTCAAGGCCCGCGCCTCGCACGCGCCGCGACAAACAGATTCGAGGCGAACAAGCGCCGCCCCAGCGGCTGCACGGCGGTGGCCGTGGCGAACACCGCCTGCCGCAGCGCGCGCGCCGGCCGGTTGCCGGCGAACGCCGCACCGAGCCGCTCGCGGCGCAGCGCACGGCGCACCGCCTCGGTCGGCGTTTCGTGCACCCAGACCTGCGTGTGCGAGACCACGTCCAGCCCGGCGCGCGCGACCAGCGCGAGCCCGTCGGCGAGCGCGTACTTGCGCAGGTGGCCCGACACATCGTCGGGGCCGTAGCGGCGCTTGCGATTGAGCCAGTTGTCTTCGAGTGGCAGGTTGACGAGCACGAGCTCGCCGAGTTGCGCGGCGTCGCGCAGGAAGCCGGCGTCGTCGGGCACGTGCTCGAGCACGTCGCTCATCACGACCACGTCGAAGTGCTCGGCCGGTGCGTCGCGAAAGTCGCCGCAGCGAAACGCCACGTCGGGAAAACGCGCCTGCGCCGCGGCGATGTTCTCGGCCGAGATGTCCATGCCGACCTTGCGTCCGCCCGCGCGCACCGGCAGCGCGGCGATCAGCTCGCCGGTCGCGCAGCCGATCTCGAGAATGCTGCCCGGCAGCCAGCCGGGCGGCAGCAACGCCATCAGGTTCGGCACCTTGAACAGGTGAACCTCGATGTCGATCTGCGCCTGCTCGAATGATCCGCTCTGGCGCCGCGCGATGTACTCGGGGTGCGCGTCGTAGAGCGCCGCGAAGTCGACCGGCGCCGGCTCGCCGTCGGAGCCGACACTCATCGGGTCATGGCCGCGCGCAGGGCGTTGACCACGCAGTCTTGCTGCGCATGCGTCAGATCAGCGCTCATCGGCAGACTCATCACACGCGCTCCGGCGGTGATGCTGTGCGGGAAGTCTTCAGGCGCCGCGAAGCGTGCATAGGCCGCCTGGTGATGGACCGGCTTCGGGTAGTGCACGGCGGTCGGAATGCCCCGCTCTTTCAACGCCGCCTGCACTGCGGCGCGGTTGTCGACGAACACGGTGTACTGCGCCCAGACGCAGTCGCGGTCGTCGCACACCGCGAGCCGCTCGACGCCGGGCACGTCGGCGAGCAGCACGCGATAGCGGTCGCCGAGCGCAAGGCGCTGCGCGATCTCCCACTCGAAGCGCTCCAGCTTCGCGAGCACGACGGCGCACTGCAGGGTGTCCATGCGCCCGCCGACGCCGACGCGGGTGTGCGTATAGCGCGCGCTCTGGCCGTGCACGCGGATCTCCCGCGCGGCCTGCGCGAGCGCGTCGTCGTTCGTGAACAGTGCGCCGCCGTCGCCATAGCAACCGAGCGGTTTGCTCGGGAAGAAGCTGGTACAGCCGATCGTGCTCAGGTTGCAGCTCTTTCGCCCTTTGTACGAGGCGCCGAAACTCTGCGCCGCGTCTTCGATCACCGCGAGGCCGAGGCGGGCGGCAATGGCGTTGATCGCGTCCATGTCGGCGCACTGGCCGTACAGGCTGACCGGCATGATCGCCCGCGTGCGCGTCGTGATCGTCGCTTCGATCTTCGAGGCGTCGATGTTGCAGGTGTCGGGCTCGATGTCGGCGAAGACCGGCACGCCGCCGAGCAGCACGATCATCTCGGCCGTCGCCGCGAAGGTGAACGGCGTCGTCACGACCTCGTCGCCGGGTTTCAGCTCGAGCGCCATCAGCGCGATCAGCAGCGCCTCGGTGCCGCTCGCAACCGTGACGCAGTGCTTCGCGCCGGTGTACTGCGCGAGCCGGCCTTCGAGTTCGGCGACCTCCGGCCCCATGATGTACTGGCCGTGGTCGAGCACGCGCTGCATGCGCTCGGCAATGCTGCTTTTCAACGCCGCGTACTGGCTTTTCAGGTCGACGAAGTCGAGCGGTGTCATGCGTGCTCCTCGCTCGCGAGCGCGCACACGCCGCCGCGCAACACGTAGCGCTCGCCAGTCGCCGCACATACCGCTTCGTCGTTCACGAATACCAGCCGCTCGCCATGCCGGCTGACCCAGCCGATGCGCTTCGCCGGCACGCCGACAACGAGCGCGAAGTCGGCCACGTCGCGGCTCACGAGCGCGCCGGCGCCGACGAAGGCATGGCGGCCGATCGTCGTGCCGCAGACGACCGTGCAGTTCGCGCCGAGCGTCGCGCCACGCTTGACCAGCGTCTTGCGGTACTCGGCTTTGCGCGGCACCGCCGAGCGCGGGTTGTGCACGTTCGTGAACACCATGCTCGGGCCGCAGAACACGTCGTCTTCGAGCGTGACCGCGTCGAACACCGAGACGTTGTTCTGGATCTTCACGTTGGCGCCGATCGTCACGTCGTTGGCCACGAACACGCCTTGTCCGAGCGAACACCCGGCGCCAATGCGTGCACCCGCGCACACGTGCGCGAAGTGCCAGACCTGCGTGCCGGCGCCGAGCTGCGCGCCTTCGTCGACGATCGCCGAGGGGTGAATCATCAGAAGACCAGCGGCAAGCCGACGCGCACACCGTCGCGCGCCGAGCGGTACGCCGCGATCAGCACTTCGAGCGAGCGCAACCCTTCGTAGCCGTCGACCGCTGCGTTCGCCTCGCCGCGCAGCGTGTTGATCACGTTGTCGTAGTACAGCGGATGCCCCGGGCCGTAGACGCTCTCGACGCCGTAGCTCGCGCTCGCGACCTTCGCATCGTCTGCGTGCGGTGTGTCGAACTCCCAGTGCTCGATCTTGTTGACGGCCACGCCGCCGACCCGCACCGTGCCGCGCTCGCCGAGCAGCGTGATGCTGCCCTCGAAGTTCTTGTTGTGCGTCAGCATCGTCACGTTGACCGAGGCCAACGCACCGCTGCGCAGCCGCAAGCTCATCACGCCGCTGTCTTCGGCCTCGATGTCGCGCGCCAGCGTCGCGGTATAGGCATGCACGTTGTCGACCGGGCCGACCAGCCAGTCGACCATGTCGACGTAGTGGCTCGCCTGGTTCATGAAAGCGCCGCCGTCCATGTCCCAGCGGCCACGCCACGGCGCGGCGTCGTAATAGGCTTGCGGGCGGGTCCAGAAGACGTTGACGTTGACCAGCGCGAGGCGCCCGAAGCGGCCGGCCTCGACCGCGCGCTTGACGAGCTGCAGCGTCGCATTGAGCCGGTTCTGCTTGACGACGAACAGTTTGACGCCGGCGTCGCGACAGGCGCGCACCATCGCGACGCCTTCGTCCCACTTGGTCGCCATCGGTTTCTCGCTCATCACATGACGGCCGGCCTGCGCGACCTTGATCGCCTGGCGCGGGTGCAGGCCGCTCGGGGTGGCGAGCACGACGATGTCGGCGTCGCTCGAAGCAAGCAGTTCGTCGAGCGACGCGAAACCGGCAGCGCCGGTCGACGCGACCGCCGCGGCAAGACTCGGCGCGTGGTTGTCACACACGGCAACCAGTTCGGCGCGCGCCGCGTGCTGCTTCAGCGCCGCGAAATGGCTCTGGGCGATGCGGCCGCAGCCGACGACGGCAAAGCGCAGCTTGCGGTTCAGGATCACGGCGGGTGTGGGCATGGAGACCAAGGCGGCGCCCCGTGCGGGGCAAACGCGCGATTTTATGGGGTGCGGGCGGCCCGGCGGCGCGCCCCTAAAATCGCGCGTCCACCGAAAGCCACACATGTCCGACGAAAACCAGCTCATCACCGAGCGCCGCGAGAAGCTCGCCGCCATCCGCCAGCAAGGCATCGCGTTCCCGAACGACTTCCGCCCCAAGCACCACGCGGCCGAGCTGCTGCGCCAGCACGGCGACCAGGCGAACGAGGAACTGGAGCCGCTGAATGTCAAGGTGATCGTCGCCGGCCGGCTGATGCTCAAGCGCGTGATGGGCAAGGCGAGCTTCGGCACCTTGCAAGACGGCAGCAGCCAGATCCAGCTGTTCGTGACCCGCGACGCGCTCGGCGAAGAAGCGTATGCCGCGTTCAAGCACTGGGACCTGGGCGACATCCTCGGCGCCGAAGGAACGCTCTTCAAGACCAAGACCGGCGAGCTCTCGGTGCGCGTGAGTTCGCTGCGCCTGCTGACGAAAAGCCTGCGCCCGCTGCCCGACAAGTTTCACGGCATGGCCGATCAGGAGCAGAAGTACCGCCAGCGCTATGTCGACCTGATCACCGATGGCGAAGCCCGTGCGCGTTTCGCGGCCCGCAGCAAGGCGCTGTCGTCGATCCGCCAGTTCATGGTCGAGCACCACTTCATGGAAGTGGAAACGCCGATGCTGCATCCGATCCCGGGTGGCGCGAACGCCAAGCCCTTCGTGACCCACCACAACGCGCTCGACCAGCAGATGTTCCTGCGCATCGCGCCCGAGCTGTACCTGAAGCGCCTGATCGTCGGCGGTTTCGAGCGGGTGTTCGAGATCAACCGGAGCTTTCGCAACGAGGGCGTGTCGGTGCGGCACAACCCCGAGTTCACGATGATGGAGTTTTATGCGGCGTACTGGAATCACCACGACCTGATGGACTTCACCGAAGAGGTGCTGCGCCACGCCGCGCGGGTCGCGACCGGCTCGGCGGCGATCACGTATGCAGGCAAGCCGGTCGCGCTCGATCAGCCGTTCGCGCGCCTGTCGGTGCGCGATTCGCTGGTCGTGCACGCGGGGTTGACGGCCGCCGAAGCCGGCGATGCGGCCGTGCTGCACGCGAAGCTGAAGTCGCTCGGCGAGGAACCACCGGCGCACTGGACGCTGGCCGAGCTGCAGTTCGGGCTGTTCGAGGCCGCGGTCGAAGAGAAGCTCTGGGACCCGACCTTCATCATCGACTATCCCGTAGAGGTCTCGCCGCTGGCGCGCGCGTCGGATGCCGACCCGTCGATCACCGAGCGCTTCGAGCTGTTCATCACCGGCCGCGAGTACGCGAACGGCTTCTCGGAGCTGAACGACGCCGAAGACCAGGCCGCGCGCTTCCAGGCGCAGGTCGCGAACAAGGAAGCCGGCGACGAAGAGGCGATGTACTACGACGCCGACTTCATTCGCGCGCTCGAGTACGGCATGCCGCCGACGGGCGGCTGCGGCATCGGCATCGACCGGTTGATCATGCTGATCACCGATTCGCCGAGCATTCGCGACGTGATCCTGTTCCCGTCGCTGCGCAAGATCGAGTGATGTTCAGCGTTGCTTGAACGCGGCCTTGCGCTTGTTCAGGAAGGCATCCATGCCCTCCTTCTGATCCTCGGTCGCGAACATCGAGTGGAACAGCCGGCGTTCGAACATCACGCCGTCGGCGAGCGTGCCCTCGAACGCGCGGTTCACGCTCTCCTTCGCTGCCATCACGCTGATCGCGCTGAGCTCGTTGATGGCCTCGGCGGCGGCGAGCGTCACCGTCATCAGCTCGGCGAACGGGACGACGCGCGAGACCAGCCCGCCGCGCTCGGCTTCGGCCGCGTCCATCATGCGGCTGGTCAGGATCATGTCCATCGCCTTGGCCTTGCCGACCGCGCGCGGCAGGCGCTGCGTGCCGCCGGCGCCGGGAATGATGCCGAGCTTGATCTCGGGCTGGCCGAACTTCGCGGTCTCGGCGGCGATGATGAAGTCGCACATCATCGCGAGCTCGCAGCCGCCACCGAGCGCGAAACCCGCCACCGCCGCGATCACCGGCTTGCGGATCGTGCGAATCGTCTCCCAGTTGCGGGTGATGAAGTCGGCGCCATAGGAGTCGCTCAGCGTCATCTTCGCCATTGCGCTGATGTCGGCACCGGCCGCGAAGGCCTTCTCGCTGCCGGTGATGACGATGCAGCCGATCCCGGCGTCGGCGTCGAAGGCTTTCAACGCGGCGCCGAGCTCGTCCATCAGCGCGTCGTTCAGCGCATTCAGCTGCTTCGGCCGGTTCAATGTGATCAGGCCGGTCTTGCGCGGGCCGTCGCCGCGGGTTTCGGTCAGGATGTTGTCGTAGCTCATGGGCTTGTCCTCGGGTGATTCGTCACTGTATCTCGGGCGGCTTCGAGATCATCAGGTCGACGTAGGTCTGCGCGTCCTGCTCGAAGCGCAAACGCACCGGCAGGTAGCGCAGCTGCGGCGACATCCACATCTCGACGCTGAGCGAGCCGGCCTTCTGGTCGGTGTGGCGCGGCTTCAGGTGGATGCCGGTGAGCGGCCCGAACGGCGTGTTCAGCGTCTCCTCGTCGACCACGTCGTAGGTCCAGACCGCGACCTTCTTCGGCAGCGCCAGCGGGATGTCGACGCTGCCGCCGACCCGCAGCATCTCGGGCCGCGTGCTGAACACCCAGGTCAGCTGCACGAACTGGCTCGCAGTGTCCTGCAGCCCGGGCAGCGACGGCCGCACGTCGCCGTTGGCGAGCACCACGCCGCCGACGTCGAACAGGATGGTCTGGCGCGGTCGCGCGTTGGTCAGGAACTTGATGTCCTGGTCGTAGCGGCGCGGCGCCAGGCCGGCGGCGGTGATCTCGCCGTCGCTGCTCGAGCGTTGCGTGATCAACGGGGCGAACTTCGGGCCGACGATGAAATCGACGTGCACCTGATACTGCGAGCCGGAACGGATCCACTCGACCTGCGCGCTGCCGCTGACCTCGCCGCGGTAGTTGCCGGTGAGCAGGTAGCTCATGCGCGTGGACGCCGGCCACTCGAACGGTGGCGCGGCGCTGCTCGCGGGCGCCGATGCGGGTGCAGCCGCGATGACGGCCGACGCGGCCGCGTCGGCGGCGACCTGCGATGCCACGGCGGGCTCGGACGCCGCGACCCCGGGCGCGCTCGCAGCCGCGGCGCTCGGCTCTGCGGCCGCCGGACGCGGTTCGGGCGCCGAGGCGGGCTTCGCAGGCTTGGGCTTGCGGATGTGCGGCGCCGCCGGGGCGGCGGCGGGCGGCGGTGCGGCCGGCGTCGCGGTCGGCGGCGGCGCGCTCAGCGCCATCTCGCGCACGTAGGCGACCTCGATGCGCGCAGGCATCGCCGCGTCGGCCTCGATCGCGGCCATGCGTTCGGCGACCGTCTCGGTCACGCAGCTGTGCACGCCGACGACGGCCAGTACCAGCGCGCACCACGCCACCCGCCGGCCGCGCTGCGGCGCGACGCCGAACAGGACGTTCAGCCCCCGAGCCATGCCTTGCGCAGCGCGGCCGGCGCCTTCGCCGGTGCCGCAGTGGCCTTCAGCGCGACCGCGCCGGCGCTGGCCGCGGTCTCGGCCGGCAGGGTCAGCGACAAGGTCAGCACGCGCTGGTCGCGCGCCACCAGCAGCGGCGCAGCGCGGCCGGCGACGATCAGGCGCAGCGCGTCGTCGAGGCGGCGCACGCGCCAGCTGTCGACCGCGAGCAGTTCGTCGCCAGCCGACAGCCCGGCCTGCTCGCCGGCCCCACCGCGCAGCACGTTGGTGACCTTGACGCCGGTCAGCGCGCTTTCGCCGACACGCAGGCCGAGGCGCTGCGCGAGCGTCGCGGCATCAAGGTGCCAATCGACACCCGCGCGCGCGAGCAAGTCCTGCAGCGGCAGATCGTCGGTGCCGTGCACCCAGGCAGCCAGTTCGTTCGCGTACGAGCGGCCGCCGATCTGCGCCAGCGCAGCGCCGATCTGCGCCTCGTCGATCGGCCCGCCGCCGCTGGCGGCCCAGAGCGCGCGCATCACGTCGTCGAGCGTGCCGCGGCCCTCGGCGCGCAACGTCAGGTCGAGCGCGAGCGCGATCAGCGCGCCCTTGGTGTAGTAGCTGATCGTCGCGTTCGGCGTGTTCTCGTCGCCGCGGTAGTACTTGACCCAGGTGTCGAAGCTCGACTGCGCGACGCTCTGCACCTTGCGCCCCGGCATCGACAGCACGCCGCTCACGGTGCGCGCCACCAGCCGCAGGTAGCGTGCCGTGTCGATCAGCCCGGTGCGGACCAGGATCAGATCGTCGTAGTACGACGTGAAGCCTTCGAAGAACCAGAGCAGCTCGGTGTAGTTCTCCCGGGTGTAGTCGTAGCGGGTGAACTCGGCCGGGCGCAGGCGCTTGACGTTCCAGGTGTGGAAGTACTCGTGGCTGACCAGGCCGAGCAGGTTGACGTAGCCGTCGCTGGTCTCCGGCTTGCCCGTCGCCGGCATGTCGCGCCGCGACGAAATCAGCGCGGTGCTGGCGCGGTGCTCGAGCCCGCCGTGGCCTTCTTCGACCAGGTTGTGCAGGAACACGTAGCGGCCGAACGGCGGCTTCTTGCGGCCATGCCAGAACGCGATCTGCGCCTCGCAGATGCGCTTGGTGTCGGCGAGCAGCCGCGCGCCGTCGAAATCGGGCAGCGCGCCGGCGACCACGTACTCGTGCGGCACGCCGTGCGCCTCGAAGCGGCCGCGCCAGAAGCGGCCGAGCTCGACCGGGTGGTCGACGAGTTCGTCGTAGCCGGCAGCTTCATAGACGCCGCGCCCGGCGGCGTCGACCTTGACCGGTGCCAGGGCGGTGGCCACCTGCCAGCCGGCCGGCAGGCCGCGCAGCTCGACCCGGTGCGGCTCGACCTCGCGCCCTTCGACCCGCAGGAACACCGACGTGCCGTTGAAGAACCCGCGCCGGGCATCGAGAAACGCGGCGCGCACCGAGGTGTCGAACGCGTAGACGAGGTAGCTCACTTGCAGCGCCGCGCGGCCGTCGCAGCGCGCCAGCCAGGTGGCCTTGTCGAGTTGCTGCAGCGGCACGTCGCGCGAGCCCTGGCTCGCCGCCAGCCCCGACAGATGGCGCGCGAACTCGCGCACCAGGTAGCTGCCGGGAATCCATGCCGGCAGACTCAGCCGCTGTTCAGCGGCAGGTTCGGGGATGCGCAGCGTGACGCGGAACAGGTGAGCGTGGGGGTCGTGGGCAGAGACGGTACAGGTGATCATGGGCGTCGAATCTATCAAAGAGCCACGACCCTGCCGCCAGGTGTTCACATTTGTTGGTATCGCCAATTTTCAGTAATTACTGAAACTTGAAATACACTGCGCTCGATGTGTTCAGAAAGACCGACCCGATGACGCCCCTCTCGCCCCTCGTTCGCAGCTTCGTCGCGCACTTCGGCGAGATGGGCAGCCGCTGGGGCATCAACCGCACGGTCGGCCAAATCTACGCGCTGATCTTCGTCGCGCCCGAGCCGCTGAATGCGGACGACATCGCCGAGCGGCTCGAGTTCTCGCGCTCGAACGTCAGCATGGGGCTGAAGGAGTTGCAGTCGTGGCGTCTCGTCAACCTGCGGCACCGGAGCGGCGACCGGCGCGAGTATTTCGACGCGCCCAGCGACGCGTGGGAGATCTTCCGCACCCTCGCCGAGGAGCGCCGCCGCCGCGAGATCGAGCCGACGCTGTCGATGCTGCGCAATGCGCTGCTCGAGGAGCCGTCGACGCCCGAAGACCGCATCGCGCTCGAGCGCATGCGCGGCATGCACGACTTGATCGAGCTGACCACCACCTGGTTCGACGACATGCAGCGCATCGACCAGCAGACCCTGTCGCGCCTGATGAAAATGGGCGCCAAGGTGCAGAAGGTGCTTGAATTCACCGGCCGCGCCGCGGCCCGACGCTGACCCCGGAGGCCTGAATCCATGGACGCCCTGCTCTTGGCCCGCATGCAGTTCGCGGCCAACATCACGTTCCACATCCTGTTCCCGACCATCAGCATCGGCATGGGCTGGTTGCTGCTGTTCTTCCGCGTGCGCTGGCTGAGAACCCGCCACAGGCCCGACAAGGCGCTCGCCCAAGGCTGGCTCGACGCCTACCGTTTCTGGACCAAGGTGTTCGCGCTCAGCTTCGCGCTCGGCGTCGTCAGTGGCATCACGATGAGTTTCCAGTTCGGCACCAACTGGCCGGGCTTCATGGAGCGGGCCGGCAACATCGCCGGGCCGCTGCTGGGCTATGAAGTGCTGACCGCGTTCTTCCTCGAAGCCGGCTTCCTCGGCATCATGCTGTTCGGGCACGGCAAGGTCAGCGAGCGCGTGCACTTCATGTCGACGGCGCTGGTCGCGTTCGGCACCACGCTCTCCGCGTTCTGGATCCTCGCGCTGAACTCGTGGATGCAGACGCCCGCCGGGCACGAGATCATCGACGGCGTCTACCACGTCAAGAGCTGGATCGACGTGATCTTCAACCCGTCGTTCCCGTACCGCTTCACGCACATGCTGCTGGCCTCGGGGCTGACCTGCGCGTTCCTGCTGATCGGCCTGTCGGCCTGGCAGGTGCTGCGCGGCGTCGGCCAGCGTTCGGCGCCGCGGGTGATGCGGGTCGGGCTGACGCTCGCGGCGGTGCTGATCCCGGTGCAGATCTTCGTCGGCGACGCGCACGGCCTGAACACGCTGGAGCACCAGCCGGCCAAGATCGCCGCGATGGAAGGCGTCTGGGAAACCGAGCGCGGCGCGCCGCTGCTGCTGTTCGCCGTTCCCGACACGGCCGAGCGCAAGAACCACTTCGAGATCGCGATCCCGAAGGGCGCGAGCCTGATCCTCACGCACGAGCTCGACGGCGAGATCAAGGGTTTGAATTCGTTCGGCGACGCGCACCCGCCGGCGCTGCCGCTGTTCTTCGCCTTCCGCATCATGGTTGGCGTCGGCATGCTGATGCTGGGCGTGAGCTGGCTCGGCTGGTGGCTCTACCGGCGCGCGAAGTGGCAGCCGGCGGCGCTGCCGCGCACGCTGCTGTGGGTCTTCGCCCTGATGACGTTCTCGGGCTGGGTCGCGACCGTCTCCGGCTGGTACGTCACCGAGATCGGCCGCCAGCCCTTCATCGTCTACGGCCTGCTGCGCACCGCCGACGTGGTCTCGAAAGTGCCTTCGGCCATGATCGGGCTGACGCTGGCGCTGTACATCGTGCTCTACCTCGCGCTGATCGTCGCGTATGTCACGGTGCTGAAGTACATGGCGGAAAAGCCCGAGGAGGTGCCGGCCGACGACGCGCGCGATCAAGCCGCCACGCCTGCGGGCGCGAGCAGCACCGCGGCCATTTCGACGGGAGCTGGCGCATGAGCATGATGACCTTCGACACGGCCCTGCCCGTCATCTTCATGGCGCTGATGGGCATCTCGATGCTCGTCTACGTCGTCAGCGACGGCTACGACCTCGGCGTGGGCATGCTGATGCACCGCGCCAGCGACGCCGAGAAGGACGTGATGATCGCCTCGATCGGTCCGTTCTGGGACGCCAACGAAACCTGGCTCGTGCTCGGCGTCGGCATTCTGCTGATCGCGTTCCCGCGCGCGCATGGCGTGGTGCTCGGCGAGCTCTACCTGCCGGTCGCGTTCATGCTGATCGGGCTGATGCTGCGCGGCGTCGCGTTCGACTTTCGCGTCAAGGCGCGCGACAGCCACAAGAAGACCTGGGACCGCCTGTTCTTCGCCGGTTCGACCGTTGCCGCCGTCTCGCAGGGCTGGATGCTCGGCCGCTACGTCAGCGGCTTCGGCACCGGCTGGAACTACCCGCTGTTCGCCGCGGCGATCGCGGTCGCGCTGCCGATGGCCTACGTGCTGATGGGCGCGACCTGGCTCGTGATGAAGACCGAGGGCGAATTGCAGCAGCGCGCGGTTCACTGGGCCAAACGCGCCTGGCTGCCGATGGTCGGCGGCATGGTGCTGATCTCGATGGCCACGCCCTGGGTCAGCGAGGTCGTGCGCCAGCGCTGGTTCGCGCTGCCCGAGATCATTGCGCTGATGGCGATCCCGTTGATGACCGGCATCGCGCTGCTCGCGGTGCGCTGGCTGCTCAACACCGACGCGGTGCGCGGCCCGCTGTGTTGGCTGCCGTTCGTGTTGTTGATCGTCGTGTTCGTGCTCGGCTTTCTCGGTCTGGCCTACAGCATCTACCCGTTCGTCGTGATCGGGCAGATGACGATCTGGCAGGCCGCGAGCAGCCCGGCGGCGCTGACGGTGATCCTGATCGGTGTGTGCATTTCGGTGCCGGCGATCGCCGGCTACACGATCTTTTCGTACCGCGTCTTCCGGGGCAAGACCGGGGAGCTGAAGTACGCGTGATCGGGTACAACCGACACATGATCAAGAACACCTTCAAGCAAGCGCTCAAAGACGGCCGACCGCAGATCGGCCTGTGGGCCAGCTTCGCCGACCCGTACATCGCCGAGGCGCTCGCCACCACCGGTTTCGACTGGCTGCTGCTCGACGGCGAACACGCGCCGAACGACTTGCGCTCGGTGCTCGGTCAGTTGCAGGCAGTCGCCGCCTATCCGACCCACCCGATCGTGCGCCCGCCGATCGGCGACGTCGTGCTGATCAAGCAGTACCTCGAAATCGGCGCGCAGACGCTGCTGATCCCGATGGTCGACACCGCCGAGCAGGCCGCACGCATGGTCGCGGCCACGCGCTACCCGCCGCGCGGCGTGCGCGGCGTGGGCAGCGCCGGCGCGCGCTCGTCGCGCTGGAGCGGCGTACCCCATTACCTGCACGGCGCCGACGACGAGATGTGCGTGCTGGTGCAAGTCGAAACCCGGGCCGGCTTGGCGAACCTGGCCGCGATCGCCGCGGTCGACGGTGTCGACGGCGTGTTCTTCGGCCCGGCCGATCTGTCGGCCTCGATGGGTTTTCTGGGCCAGCCGGCCCACCCCGACGTGGTGGCCGCGCTCACGCAAGGCATCGCGACGGTGCGCGCCGCGGGCAAGGCGCCGGGCATCCTGATGACCGACAACAACGCCTCGCAGTACTACCTCGACCACGGTGCGCTGTTCGTCGCGGTCGGCGTCGACGCGATGATGCTGGTGCAGGCCGCGAAGGCGCTCGCGGCGACGTTCAAGAGCGGCGCGTCGGGTGCGCCGCCGGCGTCGTACGCCTGAACACACCTCGGGCCAGCGCCGGGCCGCCATGGGCCGCGAAGAGGCCCACTTCGTGGACCTCGGCGGCCCGAGTTCCCCCCGGGGGGGGGCCGCAAGCACCCTGGGGCAGACATTTCTAGCCTTTGCCGCTGCGGCTGGCCACCAGCCGCTTCTCGACTTCTTCGGGCGGCAACGCGCCGGGCACGCGCTTGCCGTCCTCGAACACCAGCGCCGGTGTGCCGTTGACGCGGTACTTCTTCGCCATCGCGAGGTTGCGCTGCAGCACCGAGGTGTCGCAGTTGCCCATGCTGCGCGGCGCGGCCGCCCCCTTGATCATCCAGTCGCGCCAGGCGGCGCTGTTGTCTTTCGCGCACCAGATGTTGCGCGACTTGTCGGGCGAGTCACCGCCCAGGATCGGCAGCAGGAAGGTGTAGACCGTCACGTCCTTGACCTGCTGCATCTCGGTCTCGAACTTCTTGCAGTAGCCGCAGTTCGGGTCGGCGAACACGGCCAGCTTGCGCGCGCCGGTGCCCTGCTTCCAGACGATCGCGTCTTTCAGCGGCAGCGCGGCGAAGTCGATCGCGGTGATCTTGTCGATGCGCGCCTGGGTCAGGTCGCTGCGCGACTTGGTCTCGATGATGTTGCCCTGGATGACATGGTCGCCACGCTCGTCGGTGTAAAGCAGCTCGGTGCCGATGCGCACCTCGTACAGACCCGGGATCGGCGTCTTGTTGACCTCGTCGATCTTCGGGAAGTCAGGCAGCCGCTCGGCCAGGTTCTTGCGGATCAGCGCCTCTTGGGCGAAGGCCGCATGGGCGAAAGTCAGGCTCAGAGTGAGCGCCAGCGTCGAGCGCAGCAGGGTTTTCATGTGAATCCTTCAGGAATTGAGTGCACGCGCGGTCAACCAGCGCTTCAGCGGAGAAAGCTTGTTGACCAGAGTCAGGCCGCGGTTGCGAAGTTCCCGCAGCGCGGGCGTGTCTTCGGCGAAAAGTCGCAGCAGGCCGTCGGTCACCTGCCCCATGGCCCAAGTTGGCGCGATGCGCTCGCGGGCATAGCGGCGCAGCAGCTTCTCGTCGCCGAGCGGGCGCCACGCCTCGCGCGCGCGGATCACCTTGACCAGCGCCGCGACGTCGGCCAGCCCGAGGTTCAGCCCCTGCCCGGCGAGCGGGTGCACGACATGGGCGGCGTCGCCGAGCAGCACCCAGCCGGGGCCGCACCAGGCACTCGCGTTGGCCTGCATCAGCGGCCACGCGGCGCGTTCGGAGGCGAGCCTGAGTTCGCCGGCCTCGCCGTGCGTCGCCTGCATCAGTTGCTGCTCGAACGCCGCGGCGTCGAGCGCGAGCAGCTCGGCGGCACGCGCGTCGGGCAGCGACCAGACCAGCGCGAACGAATGCTGCGGCTGCGGCGTGTCGAACGGCAGCAGCGCCAGCACATCGGGCGCGCGGAACCACTGCCGCGCCATGCCTTGATGCGCCCGCGTACTCGTGAGCCGCGCCGCGATCGCGCGATGGCCGTAGTCGACGCGATCGAACCCGACGCCCAGCGTCTCGCGCGTCGCCGAGGCCTTGCCTTCGCACAGCGCGGTGAGCGACGCGCTGACCTGATCGGCCGGATCGACCACCGTGATGTGCGGCGCGAAACGCACCGCCGCCGCGAGCTCGCGCTCGAGCACGGCGGCATCGGTGATCCAGGCGAGCGCGCTGACCTGCTGCTGCCAGGCCGAGAAATCGATCGCCGCGGCATGCGCGTCGCCTTGCACGTGCATGTCGAGCACGGGCGTGGCGGCGTGCGCGGGCAGCGCGTCCCAGACCTTCAGCCCGCGCAACAGCTCGACCGACGCGGCGTTCAGCGCATAGGCGCGCACATCGTCGCTGCCCGGCGCACGCGCAGCCTCGGGCCGCAGCGCCACGCTCAACCCGGCTCGCGCCAGCGCGAGTGCGAGGCTGCGCCCGACGATGCCCGCACCGAGCACCTGCACATCGAAATTCTTCATTGCAGCCAATTGTAGGGACCGACCCGGTGCGGTGCTGCCGAGGGCACAATCGGCCTCTTTTTCGCATCGAAGCGGCCCCGAATGGAAGGCGATCAAACCGTCAGCGTGGCGTCACTGCACGTCTACCCGATCAAGTCCTGCGGCGGCATCGCGCTGACCGAGGCGCTGCTGATCGAGACCGGCATCGAGTTCGACCGCGCGTGGATGGTCGTCGACCCGGCCGGCATGTTCGTCACGCAGCGCGAGCTGCCGCGCATGGCGCTGATCCAGCCGACGCTGAAACACAGCGAAATGGTGCTGCGCGCGCCGGGCATGCTGGCACTGCACGTGGCGCTCGACCGGGTCGAAGAGAGGGTGAGCGCGACGGTCTGGGGCGACGAGGTCGCGGCTTACGACATGGGCGATTTGTGCGCACAGTGGTTCAGCGATTTTCTCGGCCGGCCGCTGCGCCTCGCGCGCTTCGACCCGGAGCAAAAGCGCCTGTCGGATCACCGCTGGACCGGCACACTCGACGCCGAGAATGCCTTCGCCGACGGCTTCCCGATCCTGGTCAGTTCGGTCGCCGCGCTCGACGAACTGAACCGCCGGCTGCGATCGCAAGGCCTGCCCGACGTGACGATGGCGCGCTTTCGCCCGAACCTCGTGCTCGACGGGCTCGACGCCCACGGCGAAGATGCGCTGGACGAGATCGCGTTCGCGACCGACGCCGGCCCGGTGCGCATCAAGCTGGTCAAGCCCTGCGCGCGCTGCCCGATCCCGGATGTCGACCCGGTCACGGCCGAACCCGGCCACGCGGTCGGCGACACGCTGGCCGGCTACCGCGCCGATGCGCGGCTCGACGGCAAGATCACGTTCGGGATGAACGCGGTGATCGTCGAAGGCATCGAGCGCGTGCTGCGCGTCGGCATGAGCGGCAGCGCCACCTTCAAGTTCGACTGACGTGCAGCGCCTGCGCACCTGGCAGCTGCTGGCCATCTGCGTGCTCGTCTGGGGCACGACCTGGTACGCGATCACGTTCCAGATCGGCCAGACCGCACCCGAGGTCGGCGTCGCGTTGCGCTTCGGCCTGGCGGGCGCGGTGGTGCTCGCAATGTGCGCGTGGCGCGCGCTACCGCTGCGTTTCACGGCCCGCGAGCACGCGCTGCTCGCACTGCAGGGTGCGTTCCTCTATGGCGTGTCGTATGTCTGCGTCTACCACGCCGAGCAGCACGTCGTCTCGGGGCTGGTCGCGGTCGGCTACTCGGCCTCGCCGCTGATCGGCGGCTTGGCAGCGCGGGCGCTGTTCGGCACGCGGCTGCCGGCGCGCTTCATCGTCGGCGGGGTGCTCGGTCTGGCCGGTGTGGCGCTGATCTTCTGGCCCGAGTTCGGCAAGGCCGCGGGCCGCAGTGGCGCGGCGCTCGGCGCGCTGTTCACGCTCGCGTCGGTGCTGCTGTCGACCGTCGGCAGCCTGACGGCCAGCCGCAACCGCGAGAACGCGTTGCCGTTCTGGCCGGCACTCGGCTTCGGCATGCTCTACGGCGCGGCGATCAGCGGCCTGATCGCACTGGCCCAGGGCCGGAGCTTCGCGCTGCCGGCCGTCGCCTCGTGGTGGATCGCGCTGCTGTACCTGGCGCTGGCCGGCTCGGTGCTCACGTTCGCGTGCTTCCTGACGCTGCAGCAGCGCATCGGCGTCGGCCCGACCGGCACCGTCGGCGTGATGACGCCGTTGCTCGCGCTCGTCATTTCGATGGCGTTCGAGCGCTTTCGACCGGACCTGCTCACGTTCGTCGGCGCGGCGCTCGCAGTGATCGGCAACGTGCTGATGCTGACGCGGCGCGGAGACGCGCGCTGAAATTCAGCGCACGTCTTCCCACCACGCCGTCGAGGCGAACGGCTGCGCCGCGACGACCATCTCGCCGATGCGCGGCGTGACCAGATCGACCTGTTGTGCCGTCGCCGCCGCAGCGGCGCGGCGGATCGGCTCGTCCCAGGCATGGAACGCGAGGTTGAAGGTCGACCAGTGCACCGGGAACATCCGCTTCGCGCCGACCTCGCGGCTGGCGCGCACCGCGTCTTCGGGCGTCATGTGGATGTCGGTCCAGGCCGCGCCCGGGCCGTAGGCGCCGATCTTGACGAAAGCCATGTCGAACGGCCCGAAGCGCTCGCCGACCTCGCGGAAGTGGTTCGAGAAGCCGGTGTCGCCGCTGTAGTAGAAGCGGTTCGCCGGCCCGAGCACCGACCACGACGACCACAGCGTCGCCTTGCGGTCACCGAGACCGCGGCCGGAGTAGTGGCGCGTCGGCGTGCAGACGATCTTCACACCGCCGAGCGTCTGCGCCTGCCACCAGTCGAGCTCGCGGATCTGCGCGATTGGCACGCCCCACGCCTCGAGGTGCGCCCCGACGCCCAGCGGCACGAAGAAGGCCGTGCCGCGCGCGGCGAGGTGTTGCACGCTCGCCATGTCGAGGTGGTCGTAGTGGTCGTGCGAGATCAGCACCGCGTCGATCTTCGGCAGGCGCGCGAGCGCGATCGGCGGCGGGTGAAAGCGCTTCGGGCCGATCGCGAACGGCGAGGCGTGGTCGGAGAACACCGGATCGATCAGCAGGCGCAGGCCGTCGATCTCGATGTATGCGCTGGCGTGACCGATCCAGAACGCGCGCAAGCCGGTGCGGGCGGGCGGCGCGGCGAGCGCTGCCGGGTCGACCGTCACGATCGGGATCGGTACCGGTGGCACGCGCGCTTCGTTGCCGGCGAACTGGTCTTTGAAGTAGCCGAGCGTCGTCGCCAAATCGGTCGGCATCTCCGGGTTCGCGTTGACGAAGTGGCCGTCGCGGAACTCGGGGCTCGCCTGCACGCGCGCGAGCCGTTCACCGCTGGCGCGCGCACCGAACGGCGGCAGCGAGAGGACGTAGAACGCGATCGCGGCCACCGCGACGAGCGTCAGCATCGCGGCGATCCACCCGGTTTTCGCGCGTCTTGTCATGACGCCTCCTCCCGGGCCGGCAGCGCGGCGCGGGCCTGCAGCGCCTTCGCGCGCACGTGGCAGCCTTCGAGGTGGTCGTTGACCAGCCCCATCGCCTGCATGAAGGCATAAACCGTCGTCGGACCGACGAAGCTCCAGCCGCGCTTCTTCAAATCCTTCGACATCGCCACCGATTCGGGCGATGTGGTGTTCGCGCGCAAGGCCGTCAGCGTCATCTTCTTCGGCCGCGAGCGTGGCGACGGTTCGTGCGACCACGCGTACGCCGCGAGCGAGCCGAACTCGGCGCGCAACTCGATCACGCGCTTCGCGTTGTTGATCGTCGATTCGATCTTGCCGCGATGCCGCACGATGCCGGCGTCGGCGAGCAGCCGCGCGATGTCGGCCTCCTTGAAGCGCGCGACGTGCTCGGCGTCGAAGTTCGCGAAGCCGGCGCGAAACGATTCGCGCTTGTTCAGAATCGTGAGCCACGACAGCCCGGCCTGAAAGCCTTCGAGGCAGAGCTTCTCGAACAGGCGCCGGTCGTCGGTGACCGGGAAGCCCCATTCGTGGTCGTGGTAATGCTGATAGGCGGCGCTCGCCTGGCACCAGCGGCAGCGCGCGGCGCCGTCATCAGCGGTGAACAGGCCGGTGTCTTTCTTGCTCGTCATGCGCGGCATTGTGGCGTGCCCCGGCGCGCCGTAGCATCGCCGCGATGGAACACTTCGACGTGGTTGTCGTTGGCGCCGGCCTCTCCGGCATCGGCGCGGGTGTGCATCTGCAGCAGCGCTGCCCGGAGCGCAGCTTCGCGGTGCTCGAAGGGCGCGAACGGCTCGGCGGCACCTGGGATCTGTTTCGCTACCCCGGCGTGCGTTCGGACTCCGACATGTACACGCTTGGGTACCGCTTCAGACCGTGGCAAGGCGCAAAGTCGATCGCCGATGGAGCGTCGATCCTGGCCTATCTGCAGGAGACGGCGCGCGAGCACGGCATCGACGGGAAGATTCGCTTCAGGCACCGCGTGAAGCGCGCGGCGTGGTCGACGAGCGATGCGCGCTGGACGCTCGATGCCGAGGTCGGCGAAGCGAACACGCCGGTGCAGTTCAGCTGCAACTTCCTGTTCACCTGCGGCGGCTACTACCGCTACGACGCCGGCCACACGCCCGCGTTCGCCGGCCGCGAGCGCTTCACCGGCCGCGTCGTGCACCCGCAGCAGTGGGGCGACGATGTGGATCACGCGAACAAACGCGTCGTCGTGATCGGCAGCGGCGCGACCGCCGTCACGCTCGTGCCCGCGCTCGCGAAAACGGCCGCGCACGTGACGATGCTGCAGCGCTCGCCCACTTGGATGATCGGGCTGCCGTCGCAGGATCCGATCGCGACCGGCCTGCGCCGCCTGCTGCCGGCGCGGCTCGCGCACGGGCTCGTGCGCTGGAAGAATGTCTCGCTCGCGCTGTTCATCTACACCCTGTGCCGACGCCGGCCGGTACTCGCGAAGCGCCTGCTGCTCGGCGGCGTGCAGCGCTGGCTCGGCCCCGACGCCGACGTCGCGACCCACTTCACGCCGCGCTACAACCCGTGGGAACAGCGCCTGTGCCTGGTGCCCGACGGCGACTTCTTCAAGGCGCTCCGGTCGGGGCGCGCATCGGTCGTCACCGACACGATCGAAGCGTTCACCGAGACCGGCATCCGGCTGGCTTCCGGCCAGGAGCTCGACGCCGACATCATCGTCACCGCGACCGGCCTCGCGCTCGAACTGGCGGGCGGGATGCAGGTCAGCGTCGACGGCGTGCCGGTCGACTGGTCCGGCACGCTGAACTACAAGGGGCTGATGTACAGCGGCGTGCCGAACTTCGCCGCGGTGTTCGGCTACACCAACGCGTCGTGGACGCTGAAGGCCGATCTGATCAGCGAATACGTCTGCCGGCTGCTGAACCACATGGCGACGCACGGGCTGCGCCAGTGCACGCCGCGCCATGCCGACCCATTGATGCCCACCGCACCGTGGGTCGACTTCTCGTCGGGCTACCTGCAGCGCGAGCTGCACCGCTTTCCGAAGCAGGGCACGCGCGCGCCGTGGAAGCTGAACCAGAACTACCTGCGCGATCTGCTCGCACTGCGCTACGGCCGGCTCGACGACGGCGCGATGACGTTCGCCTGATCTCTCGCGTGTTCTCGCTGCAAGGCGCTCGCGATGCGCGAGAACGCGCCGCGCAGCTCCTTCCAGGGCTCGTCGGCCAGCGTCGCCGGCTTGCGCAGAGCGCCGCCGCCCGCGTGCACGAGCAGGTCGCCCTTGGCGGCGAACACCACCGCGTTGCTGCCGTCGCGGTCTTCGACGCGCAGGATGCGCTGGCCGAAGCTGCGGGCGATCCGGTCGACGTACAGCGAATGCTGCGGATGCCCCGCATGCAGGTTGACGACGAACAGGCCGTCGGCCGTCAGCGCGTCGAGGCAGTCGTCGTAGAAGCGCTGCGTGCCGAGTGCGGCCGGCATGCCGTCGGCATCGAAGGCATCGACCATCAGCACGTCGAAACGCTCGTCGGTGCTCGCAATGAATTGCGCGCCCTCGCCTTCGATCACGCGAAAGCGCGCATCGTCGGGCGGCACGTGGAAGGTCTCGCGCAGCGCGATCACGCGCGGGTCGATCTCGACGACCAGCATCGACGTGCGCGGCAGGTGCCGGTGACAGAACTTCGCGATCGAACCGCCCCCGAGGCCGATCATCGCGAGCTTTTCGGCCGTCGGCCGCAGCATCGGCCAGCCCATCACGAGCCGCGTGTAGTCGAGCTCGAGCGCATCGGGCCGCAGCAGGTGCATGCGGCTCTGGATCGCCGCCATCGAGAAGTGCAGCGAGCGCGCGTCGAGCTCCTCGCGGATGTACGGCTCGGGCGTCTCGTCCACCGCGCGTCAGTCCGCCTCGCTTTTGTCCGCCGGGTCCGCCGGCCACGAGGCCGCGTCGTCGGCCCAGACCTGCAGCGCCGCGCCGCGCTTCTTCAACTGCGCGGCGAGTTTCGGCAGCGCGTCGTCGGCCAGGTGCGACCAGGCCGGTGGCACATCGCCGCGATCGAGCTGTTCGCCGTGCAGCACCCAGCGCTTGCCGAACGCGCGCATCGCGTCGCGCGGCGTGGCGAGGTCGTGCGCGGCGAGCGCGTCGGTCGGCAGGTCGCCGGCGATCACCCACCAGCCGATCCACTCGGGCCGGTGCGCACTCTCAATCGCCCACAGGCTCGCATACGGCATCGCGAACCACGCCGGGCGCTCGCCGATGCGGCCGTGTTCGGGCGCGAGGCGGTCAGCGCAGGCGGCCACGTCGATGGCGCGCTCGGCGCACCAGCGTTCTTCTTCGCTCAGGGTCGGGTCGCTCATGTCAACGACGGGCTCAGAGATGCCGCGGCGGCAGCGGGATGAATTCGGTTTCGCCGGGCACGCGTTCGAAACGCTGCGCTTCCCAGTCGTCCTGCGCCTGAACGATGCGCTCCTTGCGCGACGAGACGAAGTTCCAGACCATGAAGCGATGGCCGAGCGGCGCACCGCCGATCAGCACGATGTGGCCGCCGCGCGGCGCCGTCAGCACCGGCTCGCTGCCGGGCGCGAGCACGACCATCGTGAACGCAGGCACGAGTTCGCCGTCGAGCTCGAAGTCGTGGTCGACGCTGTAGAGCGCGCGCTCCTCGGCAGCGGTCGGGATCGCGAGCGACGCGCCCGAGGCGACCGCGAAGTTCAGGTCGAGGTAGAGCGTCGGCGACAAGGTGTTGACCGGCGAGGTCAGCCCGAACGCGCTGCCGATCAGCACGCGCACCAGCACCCCGTCGACGTCGACGGCCGGAATCTCCGCGCCCGGCACATGCTGGAAGGTCGGCAGGTCTTCTTCGTGCTCGGCCGGCACCGCGAGCCAGAGCTGCAAGCCGTGGCTGCGCCGATCGGCGCTCAACAAGTCCTTCGGCGTGCGCTCGGAGTGCACGATGCCGCGCCCGGCCGTCATCAGGTTGACCGCGCCGGGCTCGATGCGCTGCACCACGCCGGTCGAATCGCGGTGCAGCATCGCGCCTTCGAACAGGTAGCTGACAGTCGCCAGGCCGATGTGCGGGTGCGGGCGCACGTCGTGGTTGTCGCCCGGGTGCGCGGTGATCGGCCCGAAGTGGTCGAAGAACACGAACGGGCCGACGGCCTGGCGCGCCGCGGCGGGCAGCAAGCGGCGGACCTTGAAGCCGCCGCCGAGGTCTTTCTCGTGCGGCCGGAGGGTTTGAAGCGCAGTCATGGCAGGTCTCTCTTGCGGTTGGCGGGACGAGCAATTCGGCGAGTGTAGGTCTCGTCCTAAAATCCGCATTTCGCCCGGCGCATTCGCCAAGGCATCCTGAAAGACCCCCATGAGTTTGAAATGCGGCATCGTGGGCCTGCCCAACGTCGGCAAGTCCACCCTGTTCAATG
>JAZJZJ010000135.1:0-14407 GCA_040389925.1 Pseudomonadota bacterium | reverse complement strand
CTGCTTCGACGACGAGAACGTGATCCACGTCGCCGGCAAGGTCGACCCGATCTCCGACATCGAGGTGATCCAGACCGAACTGTGCCTGGCCGACATGAGCACGGTCGAGAAGGGCCTGCACCGCTACAACAAGGTCGCACGCTCGGGCGACAAGGAAGCGCAAAAGATCGTCGCCGTGCTCGACAAGTGCATGGCCGCGCTCAATGAAGGCAAGCCGGTGCGCACGATCGCGTTCAGCAAGGAAGATTTGGTGCTGGTCAAGCCGCTGTGCCTGATCACCGCGAAGCCGGCGATGTTCGTCGGCAACGTCGACGAGAGCGGCTTCGAGAACAACCCGTACCTCGACAAGCTGCGCGCGTATGCGCAGGGGCAAGGCGCGCCGGTCGTCGCGATCTGCGCCAAGACCGAGGCCGAGTTGTCGGAGATGGATGACGAAGACCGGCTCATGTTCCTGTCGGAAATGGGCCAGACCGAGCCCGGCCTGAACCGGCTGATCCGCGCGGCGTACACGCTGCTCGGGCTGCAAACCTACTTCACCGCCGGCGTCAAGGAAGTGCGCGCCTGGACGATCCACATCGGCGACACCGCGCCGCAGGCCGCCGGCGTGATCCACACCGATTTCGAGCGCGGCTTCATCCGCGCGCAGACGATCGCTTTCGCCGACTTCGTGCAGTTCAAGGGCGAACAGGGCGCGAAGGATGCCGGCAAGATGCGCGCCGAGGGCAAGGAATACGTCGTGAAGGACGGCGACGTGCTCAACTTCCTGTTCAACGTCTGAGGCTGTCGGCAACTGCCAACTTGTTTCAACCAAATCCGCTCCGCGGCGCTGCATTGGCGCCCCAAGCCGCGCAGAATCGGCCTCTTTGACGAACCCGCCGACGCTTGGCCACCGACCCACCCACCGATGAGCCGCTGCACTGGACGGTCGCGTTCGCGCTGACCGCGCTGTGCTACGTGCTGGCCGGCATCGCAGCGCTGCCGCTGGCGATCCCGCCGGGTTACTCGACGCCGCTGTACCCGGCTGCCGGCGTCGCCCTCGCCAGCGTGCTGTTGTTCGGGCCGCGCATGCTGCCGGCGGTGCTGATCGGCTCGGTGTGCGTCAACCTGATGCTGCCGCTGCAAAGCCGCAGCTTCAGCGCGGCGATGCTGCCGGTGCCGCTCGCGATTGCGGTCGGCGCGACACTTCAGGCGCTGGTCGGTGCGCTGCTGGTGAAGCGCTTCGTGCAGCAACCGTTGACGCTGTCGGAGCCGCGCGACATCGCCGCCTTCCTCGTCGCCAGCGTGGTCGCAGGCCTCGTGAGCCCGGTCATCGCGAATGCCGCGCTGTGGTTCGCCGGCACGCTGCCGACGGCCGAACTGCCGCTCAGCGCCGCCACCTGGTGGATCGGCGACCTGCTCGGCGTGCTGATCGCCACCCCGATCATCCTGACGCTGCTCGGCCGGCCGCGCCTCGCGTGGGCACCGCGCCGCCTGAGCGTGGGGCTGACGCTGGCGTTGGTGACCGTGCTGCTCGCGCTCGGCATCCGCCAGGTCGTGCAGTGGAGCAACGAGCGGCTGCAGACCGCCTTCGACCACGATGCGGCCAACGCGGTGCAGGCGCTGGACGCGCAGTTGCGCGAACCGCTGCAGGCGCTGGAGGCGCTGAACGGCGTGTTCGTCGCCTCCGCCAGCGTCACCGCCGACGAGATGCGGCTGGCCACGCGCAACTGGCTCGCGCCCGGCCGGCTTCAGGCCATGACCTGGACCGAGCGCGTGCGCCGCGAGAACCTGCCCGCGTTCGAGGCGCAGGTGCGCGCCGAGCCCGGCCTGGAACGCTTCAAGGTATTCGACCGCGCGGATGCGGCAGGCCCGGCGACGCCGCCCGGCTGGCCGGGCGACGACATGCTGGTCGTGCGCTACATCGAGCCGCCGCAAGGCAACACCGGCGCGGTCGGCGTCAACGTGATGTCGGTCGCGGCCGCGCGGGCCGCGGTCGAGCGCACGCGCGACACCGGCCTGCCCGCTGCCAGTGCCGGCTTTCGGCTGACGCAGCAGGCCGCGCACGAAGACACGCTCGGCGTCGTGATCTACCAAGCTGTCTATGCACCGGCTGCGCCGGAGCCGGCGGCGCGCGCGGCCGCGATGCGCGGCACCGTCTCGGTGGTGATGCGCATGGACGACCAACTGCAGGCGCTGGCCACCCGGCTGCCGTCCTGGCTGGCGCTGTGCCTGATCGACGTGAGCCCCGGCGCGGCGCCGCACCGTCTCGCCGGCGCGCCCGCGTGCGAAGCGCGCACGCCGAAGCAGCTGCTGGTGCACGCGCTCCCGTACGCCGGCCGCCAGTGGGAAGTGCGCGTCACGCCCGCGCCCGGCCAGCGGCCCGGGGTCCACAGCGCCGACGTGTGGTTGTTCGCGCTCGTCGGCCTGCTCTCGACCGCGATGCTCGGTGGCTTTCTGCTGGCCGTCACTGGCCGCACGCGGCGCATCGAAACGGCGGTGCGCGAGCGCACGTCCGCATTGCAGGCCGAGGTGCGCGAGCGCGAGGTCGCGCAAGGCGCGCTGCGCGACAGCGAACAGCGCTTTCGCAACATCCTGAACAACGTGCCGATCGGCGTGATCTACACCGACCTGCGCGGCAACGTGAAACAGACGAATCCGCGCTTCTGCGAACTCACCGGCTACAGCGCCGAAGAGTTGCTGCGCCTGAGCCTGGCCGACTACACCCACCCCGAAGACATGCTGCAGGACGTCGAGCTGATGGCGCAGCTGGTGCGCGGCGAGATCCCGATGTACCGCCGCCACAAGCGCTACATCGCGAAGAGCGGCGCGACCGTGTGGGTCCAGGCCACCGTCTCGCTGCTGCGCGACGAGAACGCCAAGCCGCGCAGCATCGTCGGCGTGGTCGAAGACATCACCGAGCACCTGAAGCTCGAAGAGGCGGAGCGCGCGCGCGAGGCGGCCGAGGCTTCGAACCGCGCGAAGAGCGACTTTCTCTCGCGCATGAGCCACGAGCTGCGCACGCCGCTGAACGCCATGCTCGGCTTCGCGCAACTGCTCGAACTCGACGCGCGGCATCCGCTCACCGACGCACAGCGCCCCTGGGTCGCGCAAATCCAGCAGGCCGGCTGGCATCTGCTGGAGATGATCAACGACGTGCTCGATCTCTCGCGCATCGAGTCGGGCAACCTGCGGCTGCAGGTCGAGACCCTGAACCTGCCGGATCTGCTCGATTCGACCGTCTCGATGGTCGACGGCGAGGCGCAGCAGCGCCGCATCTCGATCACGCACGAGTTCGCACCCGGCACGGCCACCGCGCTCGGCGACTCGACCCGCGTGAAGCAGATCCTGATCAACCTGCTGAGCAACGCGGTGAAGTACAACACCGACGGCGGGCGCATCCACATCGGCAGCCGGCCGATCGGCACCGACATGGTCGAGATCGTCGTCACCGACACCGGCCTGGGCATGACGCCGAGCCAGCTTGCCGAGTTGTTCCAGCCCTTCAACCGCCTTGGCCGCGAACGCTCGGTGCAGCAAGGCACCGGCATCGGCCTGGTGATCAGCCAGCGGCTGGCCGAGCTGATGGGCGGCTCGCTGCGCGCCCGCAGCGCAGCCGGCCAGGGCTCGGCCTTCATCCTGACCTTGCCCTGCTCGATCGACCCCGACACGGTGCGCTCCGACCTCGCCGCGTTGGCGCCGGCGCCGGCCGTGTACCACCGGCGCATCGTCCACTACGTCGAGGACAACGAGACCAACGTGGAGGTGATGCGCGGCATCCTCGCGCAGCGGCCGCAGGTGGAGTTGCAGGTGTCGATCACCGGGCTGGACGGGCTGGCGGCGATCCGCGCGCGCCCACCCGACCTGATCCTGCTCGACATGCACCTGCCCGACATCAGCGGCATGGAATTGCTGCGCCACTTCAAGCACGACCCGCACACCGCCGGCATCCCCGTCGTCGTGGTTTCGGCCGACGCACTGGCGGAGCAGATCGACGCCGCGTTCGAAGCCGGTTGCACGCACTACCTGACGAAGCCGGTCAGCGTGTCGGAGCTGCTCGGCGTGGTGGACGACCTGCTGGAGCGGATCGACACGCGCTTCAACTGAGGGTTCGGCCCGGGCTAAGCGTCCAGCCCCGGGTTGCCCTGCATGCCGACCAGCGCCGGCTGGCCCGGCCGCTTCGACTTGACGACCTTCCGGTCGCGCAGCCAGGTTTCGACCACGTTCCAGATCGGCTCGCCTTGGGCACCCTCGGCGACCGGCGCCCAGCCTGCGACCTTGTAGGTCTTGTCGGCCGCGATCGGCTGGCCCTTCAAGCGCATGTTCGAGATGCGCGCGCCCGCCTTCTCATTCGGCGAGCAGGTGTATTCGAGCCCGCCGACGCGCACCATGTCGCCGCCCTGCTGGTAATACGGGTCGGGGTTGAACAGGTTGTCGGCCACGTCTTCGAGGATCGTCTTGATCGTCTCGCCCGACATGTCGGTCAGCGTGCTCGCGGGGTAGGTGATCGCGAGCTGGTCCATCATCAGTTCGCGCGTGATCGCCTGGCCCGGCAGCAAGGTCGTGCCCCAGCGAAAGCCGGGCGAGAACGCGATCTCGGCGCCCTTCACGTGCATCAGCGCGTCGATGATCAGTTGGTCCCAGCTGCCGTTGAAATTGCCGCGGCGGTAGAGCAGGCCTTCGGTCGTCGCGAGTTGCTCGTCGAGCTTGGCCTTGAACGGCGCCCGCACCGCGTCGATGTGCGTTTGCATCGCGGCATCGGCCGGCAGCAGGTTTGCGAACACCGGCAGCAGCTTGTAGCGGAAGTCGCGCATGCGGCCGTCACGCACGTCGACATCGAGCACGCCGAGGAACTTGCCGTTCGAGCCGGCGTTGGTCACCAGCGTCTGGCCGGAAGCGTTCTTCACGATCGTCGGCGCGGGCATGCCGTCGTGGGTGTGGCCGCCGAGGATCGCGTCGATGCCGGTCACGCGGCTCGCCATCTTCAGGTCGACATCCATGCCGTTGTGCGACAGCAGCACGACGAGTTGTGCGCCCTTCGCGCGCACCTCGTTGACGACCTTCTGCATGTTCTCTTCCTGGATGCCGAAGGTCCAGTCGGGCACGAAGTGGCGCGGGTTCGCGATCGGCGTGTACGGGAAGGCCTGGCCGATGATCGCGACCGGTACGCCGCCGAGCGTGCGCGTCACATACGGCTCGAACACCGGGTCGCCGAAGTCGGCAGTCTTGATGTTTTGCGCGACGAAGGCAATCTTGCCTTTGAGGTCTTTCTCGACGATCTGCTGCACGCGCTGCGCGCCGAGCGTGTGCTCCCAGTGCGAGCTCATCACGTCGACACCGAGCAGCTTGCAGGCGTCGACCATGTCCTGGCCGTTCGTCCACAACGCGGTGGCCGAGCCCTGCCAGGTGTCGCCGCCGTCGAGCAGCAACGCATTCGGGCGCGACGCACGCAGCTGCTTCACCAGCGTGGCGAGGTGCGCGAAGCCGCCGACCTTGCCGTAGGTGCGCGCGGCCCGGGTGAAATCGAGCGCGGTGAACGCATGGGCCTGCGGGCTGTTCGGTGCGATCCCGAAGGCCTTCAGCAAGTGCTCGCCGACCAGGTGCGGCGGTTGGCCCGCGGCCGCGCCGACGCCGAGGTTCACGCTCGGCTCGCGGAAGTACACCGGCAGCAGCTGCGCGTGGCAATCGGTGAAGTGCAGCAGGCTGACGTTGCCGAACTTGGGCAGGTCGTAGAAGCGCTGCGCGGCGCCGGGCTCGGCGGCGAGCACATCGGGCGCGTCGAGCGCCAGCCCGGTCGCCGACGCGTACGCCAACAGTTGCAAGAACTCACGTCGATGAAGACTCATTTCGCCCCGTTCGCAATCCAGCCGGCGATGCTACGCGCGTCGGCATCGGGCAGCGCTTGCGCAGGCATCGGGATCGTGCCCCAGACGCCGTCGCCACCGCTGCGGATGCGGCCGGCGAGGTAGTCGACCAGGTCCTTGCGGCCGGCGTGTTTGCGCGCGATCTCCCGGAACGCCGGGCCGACGATCTTCTGCGCGGTCGCATGGCAGGCGGTGCACGCGTTGCGCTTGAGCAGCTCGGCGACATCGGGGCCGGCAGTACTCGCCGCCACCGTTGTCAGCGTGCCGACGCCGCGCACCGGCCCGACGAGCCGGTTCTGCTCGGCGAGATTGCCGTTGCTGGCCCATTCGCTGTCGGGGAACGTCGACGTGACCTTGCCATCGACCGGGCAGTTCACCATGCACGCGGTGTTCTTGACGTCGCCCTTGCCGGCCACCTCCCACAGGTCGCGGTCGACCACCTTGCCGTCGCGGTTCGGCAGCCGCTGCTGCACCTCGGCGATGTTCTTGTCGCTGAGCGTGAAGTCGGCCGGCACCACGTCGGCGAGCGACAGCAGGTAGGCGGTGGCCGCATAGACCTCGTCGGCGCTGAGGGACTTCGGTGCGTTCCACGGCATCGCGCGGTGGATGTAGTCCCACAGTGCCGACACCTTCGAGGCCTTCATCAGCGTCGTGCGATGCGGCACGCCGGCGGCCGTGAGCGAGGCGACGCGGCCGCGCGCGATGTCGGCCTTGGTCGTGCCGCCGATCAGCGGCGTGAAGACCTCGTTCGATTCGCCGAAGCTGCCGTGGCACGACGCGCACTTCGCCTCCCACAGCAGCTCGCCCTGCGCGACCGAGCCCTTGCCGGGCGGCAGGCCCTTGAAGTCGGCGCGCACGTCGATGTCCCAGGCCCTGACTTCGGCCGGCGTCGCGGCGCGGCCGATCGCGCTCCAGGGCTTGGCCTGAGCGTGCGCGGTCGCGCAACCGAGCGCGAGCAGCGCAGCGATGAAGGCTCGTTGCAGGCTCATGTCGTCTGCACGTTGTAGACCATGCCGCTTTCGGCGACGCGCCACGACTGGATCGCGTTGTTGTGATAGATCGAACGCGAGCCGCGCACCGCGCGCAGCTGGTTGATCTTCGGCTGCACGTAGCCGGTCTCGTCGATCGCGCGCGACTGCATGATGACGGGCGAGCCGTCCCGGACCCAGTCGATGTTGAAACGGGTCAGCGCCTTTGACAGCACCGGCCCGTCGATGCGGGCGGTGCGCCATGTGCGGCCGGCATCGAAACTCACATCCACGCGCTTCACCTTGCCACGCCCCGACCACGCGAGGCCGCTGACGTTGTAGTAGCCCTTGTCGAGCAGCGTCTGCCCGCCCGACGGCGTCGTGATCACCGACTTGCACTCCTGGATCGACGTGAACTGCCGATGCAGGCCGTCGGGCATCAGGTCGACGTAGTGCAGCTCTTCGTCCTTCGTGAAATACGGCTGGTCGCCGACCTCGATGCGACGCAGGTACTTGACCCAGCTCACGCCCTGCACGCCCGGCACGACCAGCCGCAGCGGGTAGCCGTTTTCGGGCCGCAGCATCTCGCCGTTCATGCCCCAGGCGACGATCACGTCGTCGAGCGCGTTCTTCATCGCGATCGTGCGCGTCATCGACGAGCCATCGGCGCCTTCGGCGAGCACGTAGCGCTCGCCCTTCACGTCCGCCCCGCACAGGTCGAGCAGCGTCGACAGCGCGACGCCGGTGTACTCGCAGCACGACAGCATCCCGTGCGTGTACTGCACGCTCGGCAGCGCGACGTTGTTCCACTCGATGCCGGTGTTCGCGCCGCACTCGATGAAGTGGATGCGCGAGACCGACGGCAGGCGCATCAGGTCGTCCATCGTGAACACAAGGGGTTGCTTCACGAGGCCGTTCACCATCAGCCTGTGCTGCGCCGGGTCGACATCCCACCAGCCTTGATGATGTCGCTCGAAGTGCAGCCCATTCGGCGTGATGATGCCGAACAGGCCCTGCAGCGGGCAGAACGAGACCGAGGCCTGCGGCACGCGGGTGAGGCCCGGGCTCTCGCGGCGCTGCAGGTTCTTCTCGTATTTCGACGGCGCGCCGTAGCCGGTCGTCGCGACGCCTTGGCCGAGGCCCTTGCTGTGCGCGGGCAGGTTCAGGATCGCCGGATCGCCGTCGGCAGCGCGCGCGCCGACCGCCGTCGCGCCCGCGCCCATCGCCAGCGCCTTGCCCATGAAGCTGCGGCGCGCGCTGCGTGCGGCCATCAGCCGGGCCGCGTCGAGCTGGCCTTCGGGTGCCTTCAGGATGCGCCCGGGCGCGGCACTTGGAGAATCGTTCGACATCGGGCTCAGCTCAGTTCGTTGATCAGGCTCTTGACCTTGCGCTTCAGTGACTTGTCGCCGTCGAGCTCGGCCGCGACGCGCACGCACACGGTGCGACAGATCTCGGTGAACGCGGCGTCGGTGACGCGGTAGAGCACCTGGTTGCGGTCCTTGCGCCGGCCGAGCACGCCGGCCTGGTACATCAGGCCGAGGTGGCGCGACACGTTGGTCTGCGACGCGCCGAGTTCTTCGACGATGCGGTTCACCGACTTCTCCTCCTGGCAGATGCTGTGCATGATGCGCAGCCGCGTCGGCTCGGAGAGCAGCGCGAAGTAGCGCGCCACCGATTCGAAGACATCGTTCATCGTGTCCATGTAAACGACTATATGCGCGTATGTGCATGGACGAATCGGGGCTTGCCCGGAGCGGGCCGGCACCCTCAGGAGGAAGGTTTGGCTGCCGCCTTCAGCAAATCGAGTGAAATCTCTGCGCGCATTTTGATTGTCGACGGCGTTAGCTGGCGTTCGGACAAGCAGTTCAGCCATGCCCTGATCGGCGTAGCGCGGTAGAAGCGCTTTTGGCCAACGCCAAGAAAGTCCGTCACGTCCACAGCCTCGTCCGGATAAAGCAGCGCGAATGCCTTCTCTGCCTCTTCAAGCTCGTCTACCACCACGGTGGTGCACTGGAGATACAGGCAGCGCAGGTTGTTGGTTCCGCGCTTGCGCGTCGAATCGAAGAGGGTGAGAAAAGTCCGGGGATTCTTCTCTACATTTTCGGAGTGGACGGCCTTGATCCAGGACGACCAGTACAAATCGAGGCTCTGATCTCTCGCTGCCCAAACAGGGCTGTTCCAAGGTTGCCCGTTGCTCTCGGTGGCGACGTTGAAGTACGGCGGACCGTTCAGCAGTTCGACAGCTTGCGCGACAAGATCGTGGTCTGCATGCTCAGACATGACGGGGCCTCCTGCAACCGAATTTCCAACGCAACATCCTGCGGCAAACGGGTATCTGTTGCCAGAGGCGCCGATGCGGGTTTACGCGATGGTGCCGGCCAACAGCGTCAGGCCGCGAGCGCCGGCATGCCCGGCTGGTGCTCGCCGCCGAGCGCCTCGATCAGGTCGGGAATCAGCTTGCCGAGCTCGCCGGTCGCGATCGCGGCATCGGCATCGAAGGCTTCGTCCTTGGCCGGCTTGCTGGCGCCCTCGAACACGCCTTCGAGGAACGCGATCTTCTTGACCTGCATCGCCTCGGTCAGCAGCAACGAGACGCGGCCCTGCCAAGTGAGCGCGAGTTGGGTCGGCACCTTGCCGTTGGCAATGTGCTGGCGCACCTCGTCGATGTCGAGCGCGTGGCGCGCGTAGCGCACCGCCGATTTCGTCTCGTCGGGCGACTTGAGTTCGCACTCGCGGTCGACGCTGAAGCCGCTCGGCGCCTCGCCGGTCGTCAGCCACTCCGACATCGCGGCCGCCGGCGACTGCGCGGTGTGCAGCGGCGTCAGCACGATGCCGTCGAGTGCCTTCACGAGGTGGGTGACGACCTCGTCGGCCTTCGCCGGGCTGGTCGCATCGATCATCAGCAGGCGGTCTTTCGGATTGAGCCAGACCTTGACCGCGGCCTGCTTCGTGAAGGCCTGCGGCAGCAGGTCGAGCACGACCTCGTCCTTGATCTCTTTTTGCTGCTTCTTGCCGGGCTTGCGGCCGGTGGCCTGCTCGATCTGCGCGGCGCGTTCGTCGACGCGGCGCTTGATCACCGACGACGGCAGCACGCGCTGCTCGATCATCAGCTTCATCAGCCATTGGCCGCCGATAGCTTCGACCAGCGGCGCATGCTTGACGCCACGCGGCGGCGCCCAGCCGGCGGAGACAGGCTGGGTCGCGCCGCACTCCACGAAGATCATCTTGTCGAGGCCGGCTTCGAGCTCGGCGCTGTTGGCGGCCCAGCCCGGGCCGACGCGGTACACGGTCAGGTTCTTGAACAAATTCGCCTCTTGTCTGTGTGCGCCCTGTGAAGTCTCACCGGGCGACGGAGGCGCGATTGTCCACGCAAAGCGCAGCGCCTCAGGCGCGGCTCAGCCCTTGTTACCCGCCGTGACCTTCGCAGCGCGCACGATCGTCGCGGCGTCCACACCGAAGAACTTGCGCAGCGCGGCGCGGGTGTCGCTGCGGCCGAAGCCGTCGGTGCCGAGCGTGAGGTAGCGCCGGCCCGCGGGCAGAAACGCGCGCACGCTCTCGGGCAGCGCGCGCACGTAGTCGGTCGCGGCGATGATCGGGCCAGCGCTGCGCGCGAGTTGCTGCGCGATGAACGCTTGCGGTGCGTCTTCGCCGCGCAAGGCGGCGGCCTCGCAGCGCTGGCCGTCGCGCGCCAGCTCGCTCCAGCTCGTGACGCTGAACACCTCGACCTCGAAGCCCTCGCCCGCCAGTTGCTGCGCGGCCTTGACGACTTCGGTCAGGATCGCGCCCGAGCCGAGCAGCGTGAGCTTCTGCGCGCCCGCCCTTGCCGCTTCGAGTTTCCAACCGTCGTAGCGGTAGCAGCCGCGCAGCACATCGCCATGTGCATCGGCCGGCAGGCTCGGCTGTGCGTAGTTCTCGTTCATCAGCGTGACGTAGTAGAAAACGTCGCGCTGCTCGACCAGCATCTCGCGCATGCCGGCATCGACGATCACCGCCATCTCGCCGGCGAAGCCCGGGTCGTACGCCTTGCAGTTCGGGATCGTCGCGGCGACGAGGTGGCTCGTGCCGTCCTGGTGCTGCAGGCCCTCGCCGCCGAGCGTGGTGCGGCCCGAGGTCGCGCCGAGCAGAAAGCCGCGCGGGCGCTGATCGGCCGCGGCCCAGATCTGGTCGCCGACACGCTGAAAGCCGAACATCGAGTAGTAGATGTAGAACGGCAGCATCGCCAGACCATGCACGCTGTAGCTCGTGGCCGCGGCGGTCCAGCTCGCGATCGCACCGGCCTCGCTGATGCCCTCCTCCAGGATCTGGCCGTCGGTCGCTTCGCGGTAGCTGAGCACCGAGCCGATGTCTTCCGGCGCGTAGCGCTGGCCGACGCTCGAATAGATGCCGACCTGCTTGAACAAATTCGCCATGCCGAAGGTGCGCGCCTCGTCGGCGACGATCGGCACGACGCGCGGACCCAGCGCGGCGTCTTTCAGCAAGCCGCCGAGCATGCGCACGAAGGCCATCGTCGTGCTCATCTCCTTGCCGGCAGCGTTGACGGCGAAGTCGGCGTACGCGCTCAGCACGGGAACCGGCACCGGCGCGCACGCGGTTTCGCGGCGCGGCATCGAGCCGCCGAGTGCCTCGCGGTGCGACCTCAGATAGCGCATCTCGGCGCTGTCGTCGGCCGGCCTGTAGAACGCGAGCGAGGTCGCCTGCTCGTCGGTCAGCGGCAGGTTGAAGCGATTGCGGAATTCGATCAGGTCGACACTCTCGAATTTCTTCTGCGAGTGCGTCGTCATGCGCCCCTGGCCGGCGCTGCCCATGCCGTAGCCCTTCTTGGTGTGCGCGAGCACGACGCTCGGCTGGCCGCGGTGCGCGGCGGCCGCCGCATACGCCGCGTGGATTTTCACGAGGTCGTGGCCGCCGCGCTTCAGGCGATCGATCTGCTCGTCGGTCATGCCTTGGGCGAGGCGCTTGAGTTCGTCGTTCTGGCCGAAGAAGTTGTCGCGGTTGAAGCGGCCGTCTTTCGCGGCGAAGGTCTGCATCTGGCCGTCGACCGTGTTCGCGAACGCGCGCGCGAGCGCGCCGCTGGTGTCGCGGGCGAAGAGGCCATCCCAATCGCTGCCCCAGACCAGCTTGATGACATTCCAGCCGGCACCGGCGAACAGCTTTTCGAGCTCGTCGATGATGCGGCCGTTGCCGCGCACCGGGCCGTCGAGGCGCTGCAGGTTGCAGTTGACGACCCAGACGAGGTTGTCGAGCGTTTCGCGCGCGGCCAAGGTCAATGCACTCATCGATTCGGGCTCGTCCATCTCGCCGTCGCCGAACACGCCCCAGACCTTTCGATCGCTGCAATCGAGCAGGCGGCGGTCGGTGAGGTAGCGCATGAAACGCGCGTGGTAGATCGAGCTGATCGGCCCGATGCCCATCGAGCCGGTCGGGAACTGCCAGAAGTCGGGCATCAGGGTCGGATGCGGGTAGCTGCTGAGGCCGCGGGTGCCTTCCGGCGCGCTGAGTTCCTGTCGGTAGTGCGTCAGGTCGTCTTCGCTCAGCCGACCTTCGAGGTAGGCGCGCGCATAAACGCCCGGTGCGCTGTGCGGCTGGAAGAAGACCAGATCGCCGCCGTGCGCCGCGCTGCGGGCACGGAAGAAATGGTTGAAGCCGGCCTCGAACAGATCGGCCGCGCTCGCGTAGCTGGCGATGTGGCCGCCGAGCTCACCGTAGGAGTGGTTCGCGCGCACCACCATCGCGAGCGCGTTCCAGCGCATCAGCGAGGCCAGACGCTCCTCGACGGCCAGATCGCCCGGGAACGCCGGCTGCGCGTCGACCGCGATCGTGTTGACATAAGGCGTGGCGAGCTCGGGCGTCCAGCCGATGCGCTGCTGGCGGGCCAGTTCGGCCAGTCCGTCGAGGATCTGCCGGGCGCGCTGCGGGCCGTGGGCTTGGACCAGCGCCGCAAAGGCGTCGCGCCACTCTTTGGTTTCGATCGGATCGGGGTCGGGCATCGCGTTCATCCGGGGACTGTAGACCGGCTCGGGGCGCCCCGCCCGGCCCCTTCGATTGTCAGCGCTTGCTAACCTGCAAAACTTTACGTGGCGCAGCGTGAGATACGTCCACCCGGCAATCGCGGCAATAGCACGACCCAATCAGCACTCCCACCTATCGAGTGCTAATATCTGCGGAACTTGAAAGGAGTCGGCGTGTCTGAACTCTCCATGAACCTCCCTGTGAACACCTCCCCTGCCACCGCTGCCCTCAGCGTCCGCAACCCGTGGGCGATGGTGCCGTCGCTCGGCAACCTCGACGCCTACATCACCGCCGCGAACCGCGTGCCGCTGTTGACGCACGAGGAAGAAATCGCGTTCGCGACCAAGCTGCGCGCCACTGGCGACCTCGATTCGGCCGGAAAGCTGGTGCTGTCGCACCTGCGCTTGGTCGTGTCGATCTCGCGCAAGTACCTCGGCTACGGCCTGCCGCACGGCGACCTGATCCAGGAAGGCAACGTCGGTCTGATGAAGGCCGTGAAGCGCTTCGACCCTGATCAGGGCGTGCGCCTCGTCAGTTACGCGATGCACTGGATCAAGGCCGAAATCCACGAGTACATCCTGAAGAACTGGCGCATGGTCAAGGTCGCGACGACCAAGGCGCAGCGCAAGCTGTTCTTCAACCTGCGCTCGATGAAGCAGAGCCTGAAAGACGACGCGCTCGATGTCGACACGCACCGCGGCACGCTGACCCAAGGCGAGGTCGACACGCTCGCCCGCAACCTGAACGTCAAGCGCGAAGAAGTGCTGGAGATGGAAACTCGTTTGTCGGGCGGTGACGTGGCCTTGGAGCCGCAGACCGACGACAGCGAAGAAAGCTTCGCGCCGATCGCCTACTTGGCCGACGAGAACAGCGAGCCGACGCGCGTGCTCGAAGCGCGCAAGCGCGATTGGCTCGCCGGCGACGGCATTGCGCTTGCACTCGACGCGCTGGATGCACGCAGCCGCCGGATCGTCGAAGAGCGCTGGCTGAAGGTCAACGACGACAGTTCGGGCGGCATGACCTTGCACGACTTGGCGGCCGAGTACGGCGTCAGTGCCGAGCGCATTCGCCAGATCGAAGTGGCCGCGATGAAGAAGATGCGCAAGGCGCTGGCCGAAAACGTCTGACGGCGACCTGCCTTTGGCACCATGAAAAACGGCCCCTCGGGGCCGTTTTCTTTAGCTCTGCGCGATCAGCGCTTTCACGTCGGCCGTCAACCCTTCGGCGCCGGCGCCGTAGCGCTCGAACAGCCGCACGTTGCCCTTCGCGTCGAAGATGAAGGCGCCGGCCGAATGGTCCATCGTGTAGCTGCCTTCGGTCGTGCCCGGCACCTTCGAGAAGTAGACCTTGAACTCCTTCGCCGCGGCTTGGGTCTGCTCGAGCGTGCCGCGCAGCGCGACGAAGGCCGGGTCGAAGCTCGCCATGTACGACTTCAGGATCTCGGGCGTATCGCGCTCGGGGTCGATCGTGACGAACACCGCCTGCAGCTTGTCGCCGTCGGCGCCGAGCGCTTTCTTGACCTGCGCGAGTTCGGCCATCGTCGTCGGGCAGACATCGGGGCACTGCGTGTAGCCGAAGAACACGACCGTG
>JAZJZJ010000134.1:0-7964 GCA_040389925.1 Pseudomonadota bacterium | reverse complement strand
CCGCGAGCTCGATGCGAGCGTGCTGCTGATGGCCGAGGTCGGCATGATCGACCCGATGGACCCGCGCTTCGTCAAGACCGTCGACGCGCTCGAGGCCGCGCTGTGCGACGGCCCGTACATGCGCCGCTACGAAGCGCCCGACGACTTCGGCCTGCCCGAGACCTCGTTCAACATCTGCGCCTTCTGGCGCATCGACGCGCTCGCGCGCATCGGCCGCAAGGAGCAGGCGCGCGAGATCTTCAACGCGCTGCTCGCGGTGCGCAACCCGCTCGGTCTGCTCTCCGAAGACACGCACCCGGTGACGGGCGAGCTGTGGGGCAACTTTCCGCAGACGTATTCGATGGTCGGCATCATCAACGCGGCGATGCGCTTGTCGGTGCCTTGGGACTCCCGGATATGAGTCGCCTCGTCGTCGTCTCGAACCGCATCGGCGATCCGCGCAAGCCGGCGGCCGGCGGCCTCGCGGTGGCGCTCGGCGATGCACTCGCGCAAAGCGGCGGGCTTTGGTTCGGCTGGAGCGGCAAGATCGTCGAAGGCGGTGCGCCGGGCGAGGGCGAGGTGCGCGAGCAGCGCTCGGGCGCCGTCAAGCTGGTGACGATCGACCTCTCGCGCGCCGACCACGACGCCTACTACACCGGTTACTCGAACCAGGCCCTGTGGCCGGCTTTGCACTACCGCCTCGACCTCGCCGACTTCGGCGCCGGCTTCTTCGCCGGCTATCAGCGCGTGAACCGCCTTTTTGCGCGCAAGCTCGCCGCGCTGCTGCGCCCCGACGACGTGATCTGGGTGCACGACTACCACCTGATCCCGCTCGCCGCCGAGTTGCGCGCGCTCGGCTGCCGCCAGCGCATCGGCTTCTTTCTGCACATCCCGCTGCCGCCGCCGCCGATCCTCGCGGCGATCCCGGGCCACGAGTGGCTGATGCGCTCGTTCTTCGCCTATGACCTGGTCGGTTTGCAGACACGCAGCGACGCCGACCATTTCGCGCGTTTCGTCGTCGAGGAGGCGAACGCGACCGCGCTCGGCGACGGCGGGTTCGAGGCCTTCGGCCGGCGTGTGGTGGCGCGTGCGTTCCCGATCGGCATCGATGTCGACGAGTTCCAGCGCCTCGCCAACAGCACCGAATCGCGCGAGACCGAGGCGATGCTGCGCGACCAGTACAGCAAGCGCCGGCTGCTGGTCGGCGTCGACCGGCTCGATTACTCGAAGGGCTTGCCGCGGCGCTTTCGCGCGTTCCGCGAGTTGCTTGCCAGCTACCCGGAAACCCGCAACAGCGCGACCCTGATCCAGATCGCCTCGCCAACGCGCGAGACCGTCAACGCCTACGACGACCTGCGCCGCGACCTCGAAGGCCTGGCCGGCGAGATCAACGGCGACTACGGCGAACTCGACTGGATGCCGATCCGCTACCTGCACCGCACCTGGGCGCGGCGCCGGCTGCCGGCGCTGTACCGCTGCGCGCGCGTCGCACTCGTCACGCCGTTGCGCGACGGCATGAACCTGGTCGCGAAGGAATACGTGGCGATGCAGGACGAAGCCGACCCCGGCGTGCTGGTGCTGTCGCGTTTCGCCGGCGCAGCCGAGCAGATGCGCGCGGCGATCCTGGTGAACCCGTACGACATCCCGGCCACCGCGCAGGCGATTCAGCGCGCGCTGCAGATGCCGCTGGCCGAGCGGCAAGAGCGCCACGCGACCTTGCTCGCGCAGATTCGCTCGAACGATGTGCACCGCTGGCGGCGCGAGTTTCTCGACGCGCTCTCGGCGATCGAGGCCCGCGGGCGCGTCGACGCGTGACGCACCGGCCGCCGGGTGCACGATTTCAGCTCGTCGGGATCAGCCGCGGCTTGCCGTCCTTGTCGATCGCCACATAGGTGAGGTTGGCCTCGGTCACCTTCACGACCTGCAGGTTCGCCGGGTTGCGCTCGGCGTAGACCTCGACGTTGACCGTGACCGACGTGCGGCCGATGCGCTCGACCTTGGCATAGAAGCTCAGCAGATCGTTGATCGATACCGGCTGCTTGAAGATGAACTCGTTCACCGCGACGGTCACGATCCGGCCCTTCGCGATGCGCGCCGGCAGCACCGCGCCGGCGATGTCGACCTGGGCCATGATCCAGCCGCCGAAGATGTCGCCGTTGCCGTTCGCGTCCGCGGGCATCGGCATCACGCGCAGCACGAGCTGGCGGTCGTCGGGCAGGCGCAGCGGGGCCGGCGAATCGGGCAACGGGGTGTCAGCTTGAATCTCGGCCATCGGTTCTCACCTGAGCGGTTGTCGTTGTCGGGCGGATTCTTCCACCTTTGGCGGCGCGTGCATGCGAAGATTCCGCCGCTTCGTTCCGCCAACACCACCGGGAGAGTGACTCATGACCGACCTGACGACGGAAGAGCGCCTGCGCTCCAACAAGACCCTGACCTAGATCATCTACGGCTTGTACGCGGCCAGCTTCATCGTCGGCTTCACGTCGATCGCCGCCATCATCATGAACTACGTGAAGCGCGGCGACGTGGCCGGCACCTTTCTCGAGTCCCACTTCACTTGGCAGATCCGCACCTTCTGGATCAGCCTGATCGCCGCTTGCGTGGGGCTGCTGCTGATGCTGGTGCTGATCGGCTGGATCGTGCTGATCGCCGACATGGTCTGGGTGATCTACCGCTTGGTGATCGGCGCGATCCGGCTCAACGAGAACCAGCCGGTGGTCGAAGGCAAGTACGGGCTGGAGGCCTGATCCTTTCTGATGCGCCCCGCGACATTCAACCCGCCGGCGCCTGCCGGCGCCACCGCCTCGCCTCCCCGCTCCGACTGGTCGACGCTCAAGAAGCTGCTGCCTTACGTCTGGCAGTGGCGCTGGCGCGTCCTCATCGCGCTGAGTTTTCTGGTCGGCGCGAAGCTCGCCAACGTCGGCGTGCCGCTGGTGCTCAAGCAGCTCGTCGATGCGCTCGACCTCAAGCCGGGCGACCCGCGCAGCGCGCTCGCCGTGCCGGTCGCGCTGCTGTTCGCGTACGGCGCGCTGCGGCTGTCGATCACGCTGTTCACCGAGCTGCGCGAGTTCCTGTTCTACCCGGTGGCGGCGCGGATCGCGCGGCGGGTTTCGCTCGAGGCCTTCGAGCACTTGCTGGGCTTGAGCCTGCGCTTTCACCTGGAGCGCCAGACCGGCGGCGTTTCGCGCGACATCGAACGCGGCTCGCGTTCGATCCAGTCGCTGCTGAACTACACGATCTACAACATCCTGCCGACGCTGGTTGAGATCACGCTGGTGATCGGCTTGCTGTCGGCCAAATTCGACGGCTGGTTCGCGGCCATCACCTTCGGCGCGCTGGTGCTCTACATCGGCTTCACGATCACGGTGACCGAGTGGCGCACGCACTTTCGCCGCGCGATGAACGAGCAGGACTCGAAGGCCAGCACGCGCGCGGTCGACGCGCTGATCAACTACGAGACGGTCAAGTACTTCTCGAACGAGAGCTTCGAGCAGGGCCGCTACGACGAGAACCTGCAGCGGCTCGAGAAAGCCTCGATCAAGTCGCAGACCTCGCTGTCGGCGCTCAACCTCGGCCAGAGCCTGATCATCGCGACGACGGTGACGCTGCTGGTCTGGCGCGCCACGCTCGGCGTCGTCGCCGGCACGATGACGCTGGGCGATCTGGTGCTGGTCAACGCGCTGATGATCCAGCTCTACATCCCGCTGAACTTTCTGGGCGTCATCTACCGCGAGATCAAGCAGTCGATGACCGACATGGAGAAGATGTTCGCGCTGCTCGGCCAGAACCGCGAGATCGCCGATGCGCCGGACGCGAAGCCGCTCGAACACCATGGCGCGACCGTGCGCTTCGAGCACGTTCGCTTCGGCTACGACCCCGACCGCACGATCCTGCACGACGTCAGCTTCGAGATCCCGGCCGGCAAGACGGTCGCGGTGGTCGGCCCGTCAGGCTCGGGCAAGAGCACGCTGGCGCGGCTGCTGTTCCGCTTCTACGACGTGAATGCGGGGCGCATCACGATCGACGGCCAAGACATCCGCGCCGTCACGCAGAAGAGCCTGCGCGAATCGATCGGCATCGTGCCGCAAGACACGGTGCTGTTCAACGACACGGTGGAATACAACATCGCGTATGGCCGCACCGGTGCGAGCCGTGAAGAGGTGGAAGGCGCGGCCAGAGCGGCTCACATCCACGCCTTCATCGTCTCGACGCCGAAGGGCTACGACACGATGGTCGGCGAGCGCGGGCTGAAGTTGTCGGGCGGCGAGAAGCAGCGCGTCGCGATCGCACGCACGCTGTTGAAGAACCCGCCGCTGCTGATTTTCGACGAAGCCACCTCGGCGCTCGACTCGGCCAACGAACGCGCGATCCAGGAAGAACTGCGCAGCGCGGCGCGCAACAAGACGGCGCTGGTGATCGCGCACCGGCTCTCGACGGTGGTCGATGCGCACCAAATCCTCGTGATGGAGCTCGGCCGCATCCTCGAGCGCGGCACGCACGCCGAGCTGCTGGCGCTGAACGGGCGCTATGCCGACATGTGGCGGCTGCAGCAGAGCACGGCGGACGAAGCCACCGCCTGAGGCTTCGTTACACTTCCCGGCGTGGAGACAAAATGGTTCGAGGATTTCGTCAGCCTGGCCGAAACGCGCAGCTTCTCGCGCTCGGCGCAGTTGCGGCATGTGACGCAGCCGGCGTTCTCGCGCCGCATCCAGTCGCTCGAGGCCTGGGCCGGCATCGAGCTGGTCGATCGATCGTCGTACCCGACGCGGCTCACCCCGGCCGGTGAAACGCTGCAGGCGCAGGCGCTCGAGATCCTGGGCGCGCTGCAGACGACGCGCAACATGATGCGCAGCCACAAGGCGGCGGGCACCGACATGATCGAGTTCGCGGTGCCGCACTCGCTCGCGTTCACGTTTTTTCCGCATTGGGTCATGGACTTGCGCAAGCGCTTCGCCGCGATGAAGAGCCGGCTGATCGCGCTGAACGTGCACGACGCGGTGATGCACTTGGTCGAAGGCAGCTGTGACCTGCTGCTGGCCTACCACCATCCGTCGCTGCCGCTGCAGCTCAACCCCGACCGCTACGAAATGCTGAGCCTCGGCCACGAGACGCTCGCTGCCTACGCCCGAGCCGGTGCCGACGGCGCGCCGATGTTCAGCCTGCCGGCCGCGCCCGGTCGAACCGTGCCGTATCTTTCGTACGCGCCGGGCGCCTACCTCGGCCGGCTGGTCGAGGTCATCGCCAAGCAGGCGAGCGAGCCGCTGTCTCTGGAGCCGATCTACGAGACCGACATGGCCGAGGGCCTGAAAGCGATGGCGATCGAGGGCCACGGCTTGGCCTTCCTGCCCGCCAGTTCGGTGCGCAAGGAGTTGAAGAGCCGGCGTCTGGTGCACGCCGCGCCGGCCGGGATGCACGAGCTCGCGGTCGACATCCGCCTCTATCGCGAGCGCCCGGAGATGGCGCGCCACACGAAGCCGGGCGCGATCGCGCTCTGGGACTTCCTGGCGTCGGCGCCGGCGTAGGCGATCGCACCGGCTCGGGCGCGTGCCGCGAACGCTATGCATCGGTTGCATGACGGCGCGGCGATTCGGCATTGGCGCGGAACCTGCGCGGCCTCTACAGTCCCGCGCTGACTCGCCGGCCGCCGCGCCGCCCCGGACGCCAACTGCCACCGCCGCCACCGACGGCTGAAAGACCGACGATGACCACTCCCGCTCCCCAGGCGCACCGCCGCGAACACGACTTTCTCGGCGAGAAGGACATTCCGTTCGACGCCTATTGGGGCGTTCACAGCGCCCGCGCCGTCGACAACTTCCCGATCTCGGGCCAGACGGTCGCGTCCATGCCCGAGCTCGTGCGCGCGCTCGCGTTCGTCAAGAAGGCGGCGGCGCAGACCAACGCCGAACTCGGCGTGATCGACCCGGCGCAGGCCGCCGCGATTCAGCGTGCCTGCGACGACCTGATCGCCGGGCAGCTGCACGATCAGTTCGTCGTCGACGTGATCCAGGGCGGCGCCGGCACCTCGACCAACATGAACGCGAACGAGGTGATCGCGAACCGGGCGCTCGAGCACCTGGGATTCGCCAAAGGCAGCTACGACAAGCTGCACCCGAACGATCACGTCAACGCGTCGCAGAGCACGAACGATGTCTACCCGACCGCGCTGCGCGTCTCGGCGTGGTTCGGCATCGAGGCGCTGCTCGCCGCGATGGCCGACTTGCGCGGCGCGTTCGAGGCCAAGGCGCTCGAGTTCAAGGATGTGCTGAAGATCGGCCGCACCCAGTTGCAAGACGCGGTGCCGATGACGCTCGGCCAGGAGTTTCTGGCGTTCGCGATCATGATCGGCGAAGACGAGTTGCGGCTGCGCGAAGCGCGCGCGCTGATCACCGAGGTGAACCTCGGCGCGACCGCGATCGGCACCGGCATCAACGCGCCGGCCGGCTACGCCGACATCGTGATCCCGCTGCTCGCACGCGTCAGCGGCGTGCCGGTCGTGAAGGCCGCGAACCTGGTCGAGGCGACGCAGGACACCGGCTCCTTCGTGCAGCTCTCGGGTGTGCTCAAGCGCGTCGCCTGCAAGCTCAGCAAGGTCTGCAACGACTTGCGCCTGCTGTCGAGCGGCCCGCAGGCCGGTTTCGGCGACATCAAGCTGCCGGCGCGTCAGGCGGGCTCGTCGATCATGCCGGGCAAGGTGAATCCGGTGATCCCGGAGGTGATGAACCAAGTCGCGTTCGAGGTCATCGGCAACGACGTGACGATCACGATGGCCTCCGAGGCCGGCCAGCTGCAGCTCAACGCCTTCGAGCCGATCATGGGTTATGCGATCCACAAGAGCGTGAAGCACCTGACCCAGGCGTGCAAGACGCTGCAGGTGAACTGCGTCGAAGGCATCGAGGCGAACCACGCGCTGCTCGCCAGGCGCGTGGCCGAATCGGTGACGCTGGTGACCGCGCTGAACCCGATCATCGGCTACGAAAAGGCCGCGCTGATCGCCAAGACCGCGCTCGCGATGCAGGGGGCCGAAGGCGGCACGATCGCCGAGGTGGCCGAGGCGCTCGGCATCATGAGCCGTGCCGAGATGAACGCGCTGCTCGTGCCCGAAAAACTCACCCAGCCGGTGCGGCTGACAAGTGTTTGAGTGCGCCTTGAATCGCGGCGGTGCATTTCGCGTGGGCACGAACTTTGCGCGACCCGCCGGGGCTCGGCTCCGGCATTACCCTCGGTTTGCGGGTGCGCACGGTTTCCATGTCGGCTTGCATCCGCAACAATCCGTTCTTGTCAGTTCTCCAACCTCTGAAGGATCTCGCATGAAGAAGCTCGCTCTCGCACTCGCCGCCGTGATGGCCTGCGGTGTTGTCAATGCCGCCGACACCTTGGCCAAGATCAAGTCCGCCGGCAAGATCGTGATCGGCACGCGCGATTCGTCGGCGCCGCTGGCGTACACGACCGGCGACGGCAAGTACGTCGGCTACCACGTCGATGTCTGCCTGAAGATCGCCGACGCGATCAAGGCGAACCTGAAAGCACCGACGCTGCCGGTCGAATACACCGTCGTCACTTCGGCGAACCGTGTGCCGCTGGTGCAGAACGGCACCGTCGACATGGAGTGCGGCTCGACCACCAACAGCACCGCGCGCCAAGCCCAGGTCTCGTTCGCGCCGACCACGTTCGTGACCAACGTGCGCACCGCGGTCAAGGCCAACTCGGGCATCACCTCGATCGCCCAACTGAACGGCAAGACCGTCGCGACCACCACCGGCACGACCTCGGTGCAACTGCTGCGCAAGCACGAGAAGGGCGCCGGCGTCGACTTCAAGGAACTCTTCGGCAAGGACCACGCCGATTCGTTCCTGTTGCTCGAATCGGGCCGCGCCGACGCGTTCGTGATGGACGACAACATCCTCGCCGGGCTGATCGTCAACTCCAAGACCCCGGCCGAGTTCAAGATCGTCGGCGAGTCGCTGTCGGAGGAGCCGATCGCGATC
>JAZJZJ010000133.1:0-12960 GCA_040389925.1 Pseudomonadota bacterium | reverse complement strand
GCACCAGCACCTTGCCACCCATGTGGCCGCACTTCTTCACCGAGGCGAGCTGGTCTTCGAAGTGCACGCCGGCGGCGCCCGCGTCGATCATCGACTTCATCAACTCGAACGCGTTCAGCACGCCACCGAAACCGGCTTCGGCATCGGCCACGATCGGCGCGAAGAAGTCGATGTCGTTCTTGCCTTCCGACCACTGGATCTGGTCGGCGCGCGTGAAGGTGTTGTTGATGCGCTTGACGACCATCGGCACCGAGTTCGCCGGGTACAGCGACTGGTCGGGGTACATCTCGCCGGCAAGGTTGGCGTCGCCGGCAACTTGCCAGCCGCTCAGGTAAATCGCTTTCAGGCCGGCCTTGACCTGCTGCATCGCCTGGTTGCCAGTCAGGGCGCCGAGCGTGTTGACGAAAGGCTCGGTGTTGACGAGGTTCCAAAGCTTCTCGGCGCCGCGCTTGGCAAGCGTGTGCTCGACCGCGATCGAGCCGCGCAGGCGCACCACGTCGGCGGCGGAGTAGCCGCGCTTGATGCCCTTCCAGCGCGGGTTCTCGGCCCAGTCTTTTTCGAGGGCGGCAATCTGTTGGTCGCGGGTCAGGGTCGTCATGGTGAGCTCCAGTGAGGTGAGTGAGTGAAGAGCGAGTTGCTGGGCTCAAGAATAGCGAGGCGTGCGCCGAAGCGGAAGACTTGTATCTTATATAAGACTCAAATTTGTTATCAATGAAATCAATGTGTTAGCTAGATCTTTCACAATACGGTGTTCGTTTTGTGATGGTGGAAGAATTTGCGGCAGTGCATCATCTTGCAATCTCACGATACGCAATATCAACCTTGGTTGTGAAATGAGGCCCGATGCGACCTGAGGCGAACGGTCAAAGCTGCAACTCCGACTCGACTCTCAAGGCCCCTAGATTCACAGGCCACAATCCCCGAAATGAGGGGTACATTTGGTCACACTCCCCATCGGCGGCGGAACTTGTTGCACCGCCGAATGAGTTCGAAGTGGCAAGTCCTCGAGGAATCCATGCATTGCGTTGATTCAGCGTTCGGACGGCTCGCATCTGCATGGGAACCTGGTGCGTTGTCGTCACCGCAGGGGCTAACGGAACGGCCGTCGGCTGCTTTGCGCGCACCCGTCGACGACTCTTTCTGGCCGAGTACGTCGTGCAGCGTGGCCGATCTGTGCTCCGGCGCAGCGCTGACGCTGCCTCGCATTCTCGTCGTGCGACACTTGAAACGCGCGCCAAGCTCGTTCGACTGCGGCATGCTCACCTCGGCGAGTTGCGAGGACCGGGTGTATCGAATCGATTCGGTCGCCGCAGCCGGGTTCGACGAAATCGAGCATCGTTGCCGCGCGCACATGTCGCGCATCCTCGTGCTCGATATCGGCCTGATCCCTGATGCCGCTGCGCTGCAGAACTTGCGTCGCCGGCTGTCGGCCGCCACGGACCTTCTCATCGGTTGGGATTCGCCGCCGGTGACTCTCGACATGGCGCTGGTCGCGCAAACGTGCGGTTGCATCGAGTGGACGTTGAGCCCGGCACAGCTGGCGCATGCGCTGGACGCCGTGATCGCCGGCGAACTGTGGTTCCCGCGCGCAGTGTTGCAGTCGCTCTACCTGTCGCTGCGTCACCCCGAAGCGCCCGCTGCGCCGCTGGCGTGCGCGGCCGACCACATCACCGACGGACTCACCACCCGCGAGACCGAGGTGCTGGCCCTGATGCGCCACGGCATGACCAACAAGGAAATCGCCGAGCGCCTAGAGATCAGCGTCAACACGGTCAAGAAGCACGTCGCCCACGCGTTTCAAAAGCGCGGCCTGCACACCCGGCGGCAAGTCCTGGATTGACCCTCGATGCTGCGCCACCGACCGGCCGCAGCACCGAAATCGCCGACTTGCGTGGGCATCGATCCAGACCCGCCCGTTGCGTCGACCTTGCGGCACGGCGCATGCCCCCGCCAACTTGGGGAAGCGGGGCTCGCCTTACCCGTTTGGGCCATTGGCTCGCCCGCTTCCCGTACCTAGGATCGACCGCACCGAGGGCTCCACTGTCAGGACGATTGCCCAGACTGTCGATCCCCGGCGTCGCGAGCACGAGCGGCGACTCGACGAGTCGTCTCGAAAGGTCGCAAGGTCTGACACATTGAGGAGGTTCAAATGAAGAGAACTCATGGCGAGAAGTCTCTCAGTCCGTCCGTACCAGGGGATTGGACTCGCAAGCGGCTCGGCGCGCTCGGTGCGTCGGCGCTCGCACTTGCTGCAGGCACGGCCCATGCACTGAACCCCATCAAATATCGCAAGCTGAGTTGGTTGACCGCAACCGCCTCCGTTGCGGCAGCATTGCTCGCGCCGCACGGCGCGATGGCGCAGGCCGGCCCCGTGACGCAGTATTTCGAGCTCGACGGCAATCGCACCGACAACGCCGCCGACGCGCGCGATGACTGGAGCACGGTCAACGCCGGCGGGGGCTCGGTGAGCATCATCAGGCGCGTCTTCATCGCCGATCCCGAGCCGTTGACGGTCTTCTCCACCGGCGGCTCGAAGGACGACCTCGACATCTCGAGCTGGCGCCACAAGAGCGGCTCGACGCCGCCCAAGGACGCGATCACCAACGCCTACGCGACGGCCTACAACATTGCTGGTGACTTGGTCGTCTACGCGGCCGCCGAACGGGGTGCCACCAACGGCGACGCCTTCAGCGGCTTCTGGTTCTTCAAGACCAATGTCAGCGTCGGTGACAACGGCCGCTTCAACGGCCTGCACACCGTCGGCGACGTCCTCGTGCTCGCGAACTACGAGAACGGCGGCTCGAAGGTGACGATCCAGGTTTTCGAGTGGAATCCGGCGCAAGCGACGCATAACGGCGTGCTGAAGCTGCTCGCCGGCGACTTGAACAGCTCGGCCCTGTGCGGCTCGTCGGCCTCGCCGGCGTATTGCGGCATCACCAACCCCGACAGTTCCGAGTTGCCCGTGGACTCGTTCTTCGAAGTCGGGATCAACATCTCGGCGGTGCTGCGCCAAGCCAACAGCACCAATTCGCCGTGCTTCAGCGCCTTCTTGCACGAGACCCGTTCGTCGTCGAGCATCTCGGCGACGTTGAAGGACTTTGCGAGCGGTGCCTTCGATGTGTGCGGCGTGCGCATATCGAAGCAATGCCCGGCCGGGCAGATCGGTGCCAACGGCAACAGCATCGACTACAGCTTCAAGGGCCAGGTCAGCAACGTTGGATTCGGCGGGCTGAGCAACTTCGTCTTTACCGACTACCCGCAGCAGCCTGCCTCGGGACCGCTGCCCACCGTCGGCGCGATTACGCTTTACGCCTGCAATGCCTCGGGAGAAGCCAACACGAACCTGCCGCCAATCACTGCACTGGCGGCCGGTGCGCAGGGCTGCTACCTTGGCGGCTTCAACACGACGATCAACGGTTCGACCAACCGGATCAAGGTCGTCGCCAGTACCGGAGGGACAGGGACCACCGAGTACACGACCACCGAGGCCGAGCAGGCGACCTGTCCGATCCTGACGTTCCCGGTCGGCATCACGGTGGACAAGGCCTGCACGGCGTCGCTGGCATCGATCAACAGCCAACTGGTGGTGAAGATCGATTTCAACGGCAACGTGTGCAACACGGGCAACACGCAGTTGACCGACGTGATGGTGGTCGACGAAGTCGTGGGGATGAGCCCCGTCACCGTGCTGACCAACCAGGTGCTCGGCGCAGCAGGCTCGGCCAGCGCGTGTTTGCCGTACTCGGGTTCGTACTTCCCGAGCGCGCCCAATGCCGGCACGACGACAACGTTCAGCGACATGGCGAGGGCGCGTGGCACGCCGCCTGGAATCACCCAGGCGCCGGTCCAGACGGCGGTCAGCACCGGTGCGACCTGCGGCCTGTGCCCGGCCGGCGTGTGCACGACGTCGAGTGGCGCCACGGTCGAGCAGCTGCTGCGCCAGCAGCGCACGAAGAAGTAGCTTGACGCGCGGTTGAGTGAACAAAGGCGGGGCGCGAGCCCCGCCTCTTCACGTCATGTCACTGCACCGAAAAGCCCGCGGCCGCGGCGACAGCGGCACCGCTGCTGCCTGCGACCTGCCAAGCACCCACGGGATCCTTGCGCGCGATGCGGTAGCTCGTCTTCGCGATGCCCGCCGCATCGGTGGTAGCGGTCTTGGCGACCCTCTGGCCGTTCGATTTGGTAAAGACAAAGCCGACGCTGGCTCCGGCCACCGGCACGCCGCCGGATATCACGCGCGCGGTCGCGGTCACCGTATCGCCGCTGCGGTAGCTTGACTTGTCGGTCGCGACGCTGGCCGTCGCGGTGCTCGCTGCCACCGTGTAGGTCGCGCTCGCGCTTCCGACCAGTGCCGGCGCGGCAACATGGATCGCGCTCGCGCTGAACGTCTGCGCGCCGGCGGAGGCCGTGGTCGGCGAGGCGACGTTCAGCGTCGTCGAACCCGTCGCCCCTGGCCCCAGCGTCAGGCTCGCCGTTGCGAGGCTCGCGCTCCAGCCGGCCGGCACCGCCGTGCGCAGGTCGAACGCCGCGGCGGCACAGCTCGCGTTGTCGCGGTTGGCGACACTCAACGTGTAGGTGAGCGGGGTACCGGCAGCCACGGCCTGGGTCGGACCGGTCAAGGCCAGCGCCGGGGCAACGCGGGTGCAGGCACCGGGACCGAACGTGACATCGAGTTGAGCCGTCGCGCCGTCGCCCGCGACCGCGACGATCGTGACCCCTGCCCCGGCATCGACATAGCTCTGCCCGAATGCAAGCGCGGCGTCGGCCCAGTCGTCCCACGACGAGCTGCCCGGCGTGACGTCGAGCCAGGTGCTGCTGTTGCCATCGCCCTCGGCAACGCTGCGCACCACCAGACCCTGCAGGACGTTGTAGGCGGGCAGTTGGGCGAGCGCGGCATCGAAACCGACCGGACGACGGTACTCGACTTGATACCAGAGGGCGGCGCCGCTCGTCGGATCGGTGCCGCGGCGAATCTTCAGCGCCTTCGGCAGGCTGCCCGCGGGCGCCGCGTACGCCTCGATTGCATAACGCCCGGTCGCGTTCGCGACTGTCGGGGCGAGCCAGCCCAAGCGTTCCTTGTGCATCGCCGAGAAGTGCCCGGCGCTGCGGTTGCCCATGATGTCGATCGCGTCGCCGTACTCGTAGCGCGTGCAGTCGGTGCCGAGTGTCGCAGCGCCGCAATCGAGCGAATGCGAGTGATACAGCCCGAGCGTGTGGCCGAACTCGTGGCCGACCACGCCGAGCGTGACCCAGCCGTTGATCCACAACAAGGGCCGCGTGCCACCAAGCGTCGCGCTGCCGCCCCAGCCGCAGACCGCGTTTTCGGGGAACAAGTAGGCCACGCGACCATAGGCGGACAGGTCGATGCCGGCCGACGCGGCCGCGGCATCGGCTTGGCTGGCGATCAGTCCGCCGTCGCAGGTGCGCGCGATCGGCAACTCGAGCCAGCCGAAGGCGTTGCCGCTGACCCAGGTCTTTTGCGCCGAGTTCTCGCGCATGAAGCTCGAGACCTGGCTGAACATCACATCGCTCGCCTGCGCTGGTGTGAAAGGGCGGGTGCGATCGTCGCTGAAGTTGACCAGCAGCACGGCGGTCTTGAGCTCGCCAACGGTATTGGGCAGAGGCGCTGTGGCGGTCACCGTGATGGCGGTCGAATCCGTCGTGTTGATCTCCATCACGTTGCCGGATTGCGTGCCCTTCACCCGCAGCCTCGAACCCGCGCGCAGACTCGGTGGCTTGCCTTTGAACTGCAATTCGACGCGACCATTGGCGGTCTTCAGGAAGTGACGCGTCCGGGCGAATTTGGCGTGATCCTCGACGAGGATTTCGAGGACCCCCTCGGCCGGCGCGAGGCCGGGTGGGTTGGCTGCCATGCCGTGCGGCGCCGAAAGCGCGCCCAGCAGAGCCAGAACCGAGACAAGAAGTGGCCGGACGGCCCGGAGCAGGAAAGAAGGCACGCGGTACATGGAAGATCCCAAACGCTGAGTAACGGCAGCTCGTCGCGAACTCCGCGCGCGCAAAAGCGCCCATCGCGCGTCGAAACGCGCTGCTCGTTTTTGCGACTTCCGGAATCCCGAACGACGTGGTGTGTGGTGGGCTTTTCGCCCATCTGGCGCGCAGCTTAAGGGCCGGTCAGGCGACGACACCGGCCCTTGCGAGCCCGTTTCGGATCGTTGTTACACCTTTGCCGAACCGTCCATGAAGGGAACTCCCCCGACAGGGCTTGGCATGGCGGACGAGACCGGGTCATGCTCCTGCGCTCGCTTCGGTTCAGGTGCAACAGATGTAGTGAATCGCTCTCGCGACACGATCCGTCTCTTATTGCACGAAGACCGAGGACTCGCACGAACGAGGTGTTGGGCCTTCGGGCCGGTCAGCGCCTTCAGCCTGCCAACCCGAGCCAGTGTCGATACAGACGGGCGGCCAATTGCTGCTGTGCCGGCAGGGCCGTCCTCCCCTGCTCGCGCATGACGTTGCCGCTCTGCACGGTTCGGTACTGGCGCTGCAGGCGCAGGAACGCCGGGTCGGCCGACGCCGACCACGCCGCGAGCTTGTGCGCGTCGAGCTCGACATGGAACTGCAGCGCCAGATGCCGCCCGATCGCGAAGGCTTGGTGCGGACACGACGCGTTGGTCGCGAGCAGCGCGGCACCAGCGGGCAATTCGAAGCTCTCGCCGTGCCAGTGATAGACCGTGCGCTCACCCGGATCGCCGAACCACGCGCGCGCGAGCGGTGTGTCGGCGACCTGAAGCGTTTGCCAGCCGATCTCCGGCTTCGGCGACACGATCACCTTCGCGCCGAGCGCGCGCGCCATCAACTGCCCGCCGAGACAGTGGCCGAGCACCGGGATGTCCGCATCCATCGCCTGCAGGATCAGCCGCTCGGCTTGGCGCAGCGACGGCAGGTCATCGTTCGCGCTCATCTCGCCGCCCAGCAACGCCAGACCGCGGTAGCCGGCGATCGACCATGGGTAGGCGTCGCCGGCTTCGGTGTTGAACACATCGAACGGGATGCCCTGCCCGGCCAACCACGCGCCGAGGTAACCCGGGCCGTCGGGCGTCAGGTTCTGCAGGATCAGCACCGGCTCGTTCACAGCGCTCATACCGGCAGGGCGGTCGTCTTCTTCACGGTGCGCAGCACCAGCAACGAGTTCGAGCGCGCGATGCCGGGCAGGCGCATCAACACCTCCGAATGGAAGCGCTCCAGGTCTTCGGCATCGCGGTAGGTGAAGCGGATCAGGTAGTCGTTCGAGCCGGCGACGTAGAAGCAATCGAGCACCTCGGGCTGGTCGCGCACGGCCTGCTCGAAGGCCTCGATCTGTGCGGCGCCGACGCTCTCCAGGTTGACGATCGTGAAGCTCACGCCGTTTTTTCCCACGGCGCGTGGGTTGACGAGCGCGACGTACTGCGCGATCACGCCGTTGTCTTCGAGCGCCTTCACGCGCCGCAGGCAGGCCGACGGCGAGAGGTGCACGCGTTGCGCGAGCTCCAGATTCGACAGCCGCCCTTCGCGCTGCAACTCGCCGAGGATGGCTCGGTCGATCGCATCCAGTTTCGTCTCGCTGATCGGATTCCGCATTTAGTTCAGACTTGATCTCGATTATTCGCATGATATTGCGTCAAGCGCACCTCGTGGCCACACATCCGAAACCACATTGCGCGCGCGTTTCTCTAGACTCCGCCCTCAGCACCTCGCACACTGCGGGGACGTCATCCACGGAGCTCCACCATGCACAAAGACGACCCCGCCACGCTCGCCGCGAGCCGCGCCGCCCCAACCGGCTCCACGCCGCAATCGATGGACGCGTTCTGGATGCCGTTCACCGCAAACCGACAGTTCAAGCAGGCGCCGCGTCTGCTGGCGAAGGCCGAAGGCATGCACTACTGGACGCCCGAGGGCCGCCAGATCCTCGACGGCATCGCCGGCCTGTGGTGCGTGAACGCCGGGCATGCGCGGCCGAAGATCGTCGAGGCCATTCAACAGCAGGCGGCCGAGATGGACTTCGCGCCGCCGTTCAACATGGCGCACCCGAAGGCCTTCGAGCTCGCCGAGCGCCTCGTCGAACTCACGCCCGCCGGCCTGAACAAGGTCTTCTTCACCAACTCCGGCTCCGAGGCCGTCGAGACCGCGCTGAAGATGGCGATCGGCTACCACCGCGCTCGCGGCGACAGCGCGCGCACCCGGCTGATCGGCCGCGAGCGCGGCTACCACGGCGTGAACTTCGGCGGCATCACGGTCGGCGGTATCGTCGGCAACCGCAAGTCGTTCGGCCCGCTGCTGCCGGGCGCCGACCACATCCGCCACACGCACGACCTGAGCAAGAACGCGTATTCGCGCGGCGTGCCCGAGCACGGCGCCGAGCTCGCCGACGACCTCGAGCGCCTGGTCGCGCTGCACGACGCGTCGACGATCGCCGCGGTGATCGTCGAACCCGTCGCCGGTTCGACCGGCGTGCTGCTGCCGCCGAAGGGCTACCTGAAGCGCCTGCGCGAGATCTGCGACAAGCACGGCATCCTGCTGATCTTCGACGAGGTGATCACCGGCTTCGGGCGCCTCGGTTCGCCGTTCGCGGCCCAGCACTTCGACGTGACGCCCGACCTGATGACGGTCGCCAAAGGCATCACGAACGGCTGCGTGCCGATGGGCGCGGTGTTCGCCACGCAGGCCATCCACGACGCTTTCATGACCGGCCCGGAGCACCTGATCGAGTTCCCGCACGGCTACACCTATTCGTCGCACCCGCTGGCCTGCGCGGCCGCGCTCGGCACGCTCGACACTTACGCCGAGGACGGCCTGCTGACCCGCGGCGCAACGATGGCGCCGGTGTTCGAGAGCGCACTGCACTCGTTGAAGGGCGTGCCGCACGTGATCGACGTGCGCAACATCGGCCTCGTCGGCGGCATCGAACTGCAACCGATCGCCGGCCAGCCGGGCAAGCGCGCGTTCGACGCCTTCCTCGAATGCTGGGAGCGCGGCGTGCTGATCCGCACCACCGGCGACACGATCGCGCTGTCGCCGCCGCTGATCGTCGAGAACTCGCACATCGACCAGATGGTCAGCACCATCGCCGACGTGCTGAAGAAGAACGCCTGAACGGCAGTGCGGGCCGAGCGCGGGTCGCCCCCAAGCCGGCCCGCGGTCCCCTCGAGGGACCGGCCGACGCACCCGTCGGCCGAGGGGCAGTCAACCGCCCGCGGTATGCTGCGAAGCATGTCCACAGCGCCCTCCTCCCGATCCAAACCGGTGGTGCTCGTGCCCGCATGCAACCGCATGCTGGGCGATCACCCCTTCCACGTCGCCGGCAAGAAGTACATCGACGCGGTGCGCCTCGCCGGATGCACGCCGCTGGTCGTGCCGACCGCCTCGATCGAGGACCTCAGCGACGAACTCGATGCGTTGCTCGACCTCGCTGACGGCGTGCTGCTGACCGGCTCGGCATCGAATGTGCACCCGCGCCATTTCGCCGAAGACGTGCACGACCCGTCGCTGCCGCTCGACGCCGATCGCGATGCGTGGACGCTGCCGCTGATTCCGCGGGCGCTCGAGCGCGGCATCCCGCTGTTCGCGATTTGCCGCGGGTTTCAGGAGGCGAACGTCGCGCTGGGCGGATCGCTGCACCAGGCGGTGCAGGAGGTGCCGGATCGGCATGATCACCGCGCGCCGAAAGATACGGCCGCCGACGTGCAGTACGGCCTCGCACACGACGTATTCGTGCAGCCCGGTGGCGTGCTCGCGAGCGTGCTCGATGCCTCCACCATTCGTGTCAACTCGGTTCACGGCCAAGGCGTGAACCGGCTCGCCAACGGGCTGCGCGTCGAAGCACTCGCACCCGATGGCTTGGTCGAGGCCTTTTCGGTCGCTGAAGCCCGCGGCTTCAATCTTGGCGTGCAGTGGCACCCCGAATGGCAGGCCGCGACGAACCCGGTCTCGATGAGGCTGCTCAAGGCCTTCGGCGCCGCCTGCGAGGCGTATCGCGACCGGCACCGCCGTCCGGTTCCTGATCGCGAGCCCGATCGATAGGTGCGCATCTTGCGTGGCCCGCCCAGCCTCGACGCCGGCGCCACGCGCGACACGATCCTCGATCCCGGTGCAGCGTCACAAGACGACCGCGCCAACGCAACAGGTGCCCCATGGTCGACAAAAGCAATTTCACGTTCGCGGATCTCGAGAACTGGTTCAACGAACACCGCGTGACCGAGATCGAGTGCCTCGTGCCCGACCTCACCGGCGTGGCGCGCGGCAAGATCCTGCCGCGCGAAAAGTTCACCGAAGACCGTGGCATGCGGCTGCCCGAAGCGATCGTCGGCATCGGCGTGACCGGCAACTTCCCCGCCGACGGGCCGTACTACGACGTGATCCACCCGACCGATCGCGACATGCACCTGCGCCCCGACCCGAGCACCGTGCGCATCGTGCCCTGGGCGGCCGACCCGACGGCGCAGGTGATCCATGACTGCTTCGACCGCGACGGCAACATGATCCCGTACGCGCCGCGCTCGGTGCTGCGCCGCATCTGCGACCTCTACGCCGCCGAAGGTTGGGATCCGGTGGTCGCGCCCGAGCTCGAGTTCTACCTGATCGAACGCAACGCCGACCCGAACACGCCGCTGCGCCCGCCGCGCGGTCGCAGCGGCCGCGCCGAGACCTCGCGGCAGGCCTATTCGATCGACGCGGTCAACGAGTTCGACCCGCTGTTCGAGGACATCTACGACTACTGCGGCAAGATGGAGCTGAACGTCGACACGCTGATCCACGAGGTCGGCGCCGGGCAGATGGAGATCAACTTCTTCCACGACCACCCGCTGGGCCTCGCCGACGAGGTGTTCTTCTTCAAGCGCACGATCCGCGAGGCCGCGCTGCGCCACGAGATGTATGCCACCTTCATGGCCAAGCCGATGGCCGGCGAGCCGGGCAGCGCGATGCATGTGCACCAGAGCATCCTGAACAAGGTCACCGGCAAGAACATCTTCAGCAATGAAGACGGCTCGCCGAGCAAGGAGTTCTACTGGTACATCGGCGGGCTGCAGAAGTACACGCCGGCGGCGATGGCGCTGTTCGCGCCCTATGTCAATTCGTACCGACGCCTGGCGCGCTCGACCGCCGCGCCGATCAACATCCAGTGGGGCAGCGACAACCGCACCGTCGGCATCCGCTCGCCGGTGGCGACGCCCGCAGCGCGCCGCATCGAGAACCGCGTGATCGGTGCCGATGCGAACCCGTATGTCGCGCTGGCTGCGACGTTGGCCTGCGGCTACCTCGGCATGAAGAACAAGATCGAACCGGCGCCCGAGTGCAAGGGCGATGCGTACCTCTCGGAATACCAGCTGCCGCGATCCTTGAGCGAAGCGCTCGGCTGGCTCGCCGACGAGAAAGACCTGCACGACGTGCTCGGCAAGGAGTTCATCACCGTCTACTCCGAGGTGAAGGAGATCGAGCACGACGAGTTCATGAAGGTGATCTCGCCGTGGGAGCGCGAGCACTTGCTGCTGCACGTCTGATCGAGGAACACGCATGAGCGCACGAACCACCGCCGACTGGCAAGCTGCCGACGCTGCCCACTACCTGCACCCGTTCACCGATTTCAAGTCGCTCGCGGCCACGGGCTCGCGCGTGATCGTCTCGGCCGACAACATCTACCTGCGCGACAGCGACGGCAACCACATCCTCGATGCGATGTCGGGGCTGTGGTGCGTCAACGTCGGCTACGGCCGCACCGAGCTGATCGAGGCGGCGACCAGGCAGATGACGACGCTGCCGTTCTACAACAGCTTCTTTCAGACCGCGACGCCACCGGCGATCGAACTCGCCGAGTTGCTCGCGCAGGTGACGCCGCCGCAGTTCAGGCACGTGTTCTTCTCGGGCTCGGGTTCGGAAGGCAACGACACGGTCGTGCGCATGGTGCGCCGCTACTGGGACGTGCTGGGCCAACCCGAGCGCTCGGTCATCATCAGCCGCAAGAACGCGTACCACGGCTCGACGATGGCCGGTGCCTCGCTCGGCGGCATGAGCGGCATGCACGAACAGGGCGGGCTGCCGATCCCGGGCATCGTCCACATCGAGCAGCCGTTCTGGTTCGAGTTGGGCCAAGGCATGAGTCGCGACGCGTTCGGCCTGAAGGCGGCGAGTTGGCTCGAAGACAAGATCCTCGAACTCGGCGCCGACAAGGTCGCCGCGTTCATCGGCGAGCCGGTGCAAGGCGCCGGCGGCGTGATCGTGCCGCCGGACACCTACTGGCCCGAGATCCAGCGCATCTGCGACAAGTACGGCGTGCTGCTCGTGTCGGATGAAGTCATCTGCGGCTTCGGCCGCACCGGGCAATGGTTCGGTTGCGAGCACTTCGGCTTCAAGCCCGACCTGATGACCTTCGCGAAAGGCGTGACCTCGGGCTACGTGCCGCTGGGCGGCGTGATGGTCGGCGACAAGATCGCGAAGGTGCTGATCGAGCAAGGCGGCGAGTTCAACCACGGCTACACCTACAGCGGCCACCCGGTCGCCTGCGCGGTCGCGCTCGCGAACATCCGCCTGCTGCAACGCGAGCACATCGTCGACACCGTTCGCGACGACACCGGGCCGTACCTCGCCGAGCAGTTCGCGACGCTGATGTCGCATCCGCTCGTCGGCGAGGTGCAGACCTGCGGGCTGATGGGCGCGGTGCAGCTCGTAAAGAACAAGGCCACCAACGCGACCTTTCCGTCCGAGCTCGGCATCGGCATGGTCTGCCGCGGCCACTGCTTCGGCAACGGGCTGATCATGCGCGCGGTCGGCGACCGCATGATCGTCGCGCCGCCGCTGGTGATCACGCGGGCGCAGATCGACGAGATGATGGCGCTGATCCGGCGTTGTCTCGATCTGACATGGGCCGACGTGACCCGCAACGGTTGGGCCTGAAAATAGAGCGATGAGCACAGCAGAAACGTTCCTGCAGATTCGCGACATCGTCAAGGATTTCGGCGGTCACAA
>JAZJZJ010000132.1:0-6397 GCA_040389925.1 Pseudomonadota bacterium | reverse complement strand
GGCCCGAGCTGTGGGGCATGAACCTCGACCAGATCCGCAACCCGCACCTGATCTATCCGGGCCAGATCCTGTACCTCGACAAAACCGGCGGTCGCGCACGCCTGCGCATGGGCCAAGCGGTCAGCGGCAACAACAAGCTTTCGCCGCGCGTGCGCTCGTCCGCGCTCGGCGCCGATGCGCTGGCATCGATCCCGTTCGGGCTGATCGAGCCGTTCCTGAACGAGGCGGTGGTCTTCCAGGGCAACGAACTCGATGCCGCGCCGCGCATCGTCGCGACCCAGGAGGGGCGTGTGATCCTGGCGCGCGGCGACACCGCCTACGTGCGTGGTGATCTGAGCGACGGCACCGACTACCGCATCTTCCGCCAGCCCAAGCCGCTGCGCGACCCGACCACCAAGGAATTGCTCGGCTACGAGGCCGTCTACGTCGGCTCGGCCGAGTACGTCAAGCAGGGCGAGACGCGGGTCGACGCGGCCGGCAAGTCCGAGATCGTGCCCGCCACGTTCACGGTGACGAACGTGCGCCAAGAGGCCAGCGTCGGCGACCGGCTCGCTTTGGTGCCGACCCGCGAGTACACCAACTATGCCCCGCACGCCCCGCAGGGCCTGATGGAGGGCCAGATCGTCTCGCTGTACGGCGACGCGCTGACGGCCGGCCAGAACCAGGTCGTCGCACTGAACCGCGGCGCACGCGACGGCATGGAGCGCGGCCACGTGCTGGCGCTGATCCGCAACGGCGCACGCGTGGTCGACAAGACCGATGCGAGCCGGCCGACGATCAAGCTGCCCGACGAACGCCACGGCATGCTGTTCGTGTTCCGCGTGTTCGACCGGGTGTCGTATGCGCTGATCCTGTCGGTGAAGGACCCGGTGTCGGCGGGCGACCGCTTCGCCCAGCCCTGACGCGGCCGGACGCACGACGACCGGCGCGGCCGGCCCTGAGCCAGTTCACTCCGTGTGATCGATCGCGACGAACTCGGCGCTTGGTTGCGTCTGCTGGAGACACCGGCGCTCGGGCGCGAGTCGGCGCGCAAGCTGCTGGCGGCGTTCGGTTCGCCGCAGGCGGTGATCGCGGCCTCGGCCGCTGCGCGGCGTGAGGTCGTCGGCCCGGCCGCCTCGACCGCCCTCGACACCGACGCCGACAGGCTCACCGCGCTGATCGACACCACGCTCGCCTGGCTGAACGCCGACGCGCCCGAGCCACGCGCCGCCATCACCATCGACAACCCACGCTACCCGCAGGCGCTGCTCGAATCGCCTGACCCGCCGCTGCTGTTCTATGCGCAAGGCCGGATCGAATTGCTGCAGGCCGACGCGATCGCGATCGTCGGCAGCCGCAACCCCACGCCGCAGGGCACGGACAACGCGCGTGCGTTCGCGAACCACCTGAGCCACGCCGGGCTGACCGTCGTCTCGGGGCTGGCGCTCGGCATCGACGCGGCCGCGCATGCGGGCGGGCTGGAGGGCGCGGCAAGCACGATCGCGGTGGTCGGCACCGGCCTGGACATCGTCTACCCGCGCCGCAACCTCGCTCTCGCGCATCGGATTGCCGCCACCGGTTTGATCGTCAGCGAGTACTCGCTCGGAACGCCGTCGATGGCGCCGAACTTTCCGCGCCGCAACCGCATCATCGCGGGGCTGGCGAGCGGCACGCTGGTGGTCGAGGCGGCGTTGCAGTCGGGCTCGCTGATCACCGCGCGGCTCGCCGTTGAGGCTGGACGCGAGGTGTTCGCGATCCCCGGCTCGATCCACTCGCCGCAGTCGCGCGGCTGTCACGCGCTGATCAAGCAGGGCGCGAAGCTGGTCGAGACGGCGCAGGACATTCTCGAGGAGCTGCGCATGCCCGGCGCCGCGGCGGGCAGGGCTGCGAGCCCGGACGCGGCGCCAGCCGACGACCCGCTGCTCGCCGCGCTCGGCTTCGATCCGGTCACGCTCGACGCCCTCGCCGCCCGCACCGGCTTGGGCGCGGCCGAGCTCAGCACCCGCTTGCTCGGGCTGGAACTCGACGGTCTGATCGCACGCCTGCCCGGCCAGCTGTTCCAGCGCCTGTCACGGCGCTGAACGACAGCGCGCGGCGCTGGGGTATAGTGAATCCATGTTCGATGTGCTCGTGTACCTGTACGAAAACTACTGGCGGCCCGATGCCTGCCCGGACCACGATCAGCTGACCCGCAAGCTGTCGTCGGTCGGTTTTGAATCGGACGAGATCCAGGAAGCGTTGTCTTGGCTCGATGGCGTCGCTGCCGCGGCCGAGGCATATGTTGGCGTGCAAAGCGCCGACAGCCTGCGCGTGTATTCACCGGCCGAGCATGAGCACTTGGGCGAGCCGTCAATCGGGTTCATCAGCTTCCTCGAGTCCGCCGGCGTGTTGCCACCGCCGATGCGCGAGATGGTGATCGACCGTGCCAGCGCGATCCCCGGCGGCCCGCTCGACCTCGAAGACCTGAAGATCATCGTGCTGATGGTGTTCTGGAGCTTGGGCGAAGAGCCGGATGCGCTGATCCTCGACGAGCTGTTCGTCGACGAGGAAGATCGCGTGGTTCATTAGGAAAGGCGGCTGAAGTCGTCCGGCGTCGGCTTGTGCCGCGCCACCCGTCGCGGCTTCAGCCGCCTTCCATTCAACCCAGCAGCCTGCTCGGATCCCCGTCAAGTTTGGCCATCGCGCTGCGCGTCGCGCGCACCGTCAGCGATTCATCCTGTGCCGGCACCAGCAATCCGGCCTGCAGGAAGGCGGCCAGCCGGTTCTGCTGGAACAGCACGCCGCGGCCTTGCGACGACACGAACAGGCTCAGTTGCCGCCGCATGCCCTGCCAGGCCAGTTGCATCGGCTCGTTGCGGTTGCGGTAGTCGAGCATGTACCAGCTGCCGACCTGCAACTCGCGCGCCCACGCGAGCATCGCCGGTGTCGGCATCGAACCACCCTCCGACACGACTTCGAGCTCCGAACTCTCGTGCCCCGACAGATCGTGCACCATCGACTCGTCGATCTCGAGCCCATCGGCCTCGGGCAGCAACTCTTCCAGGGTCTCGAGCCGCGCCATCAACTCCTCAAGCCGCTCGTGCGGGATCGCCGCCGTCTTCGCGGTGAACGCGGCGGCGAGTGAGTTGTTCAGGCTCTGGATGTGCTCATCCTGCTTTTCGGCGGGCACACCGGCGTGGTCCATGCCCGCGCGCAGCGTCTTCAGCAGCGGCGGCAGACGGCGGATCACCTCGGCGCGTTCCTCGCGCGACACCTTCGCGCCGGCCGACCAGATCAGGTCGGCGGCGGCGCGCTTCATGTCTTTGGTGGCGTCGCTCTGATTGCCGTGCTTGACTGCCGTCATCGCCAGCACATCGGCCCACACATGGAACAGGAACTCGCGCACACCCTCCTGCACCGGCACCTCGTTGAGCATCTTGCGCAACTCGATCGTGTACTGGATCGCCAAGGTCTCGCGCTGCTCGACCTGCTGCGCCAGCGACACGCCCTTGCGCGAGGCTTCGTTCTCGTTCTTGAAATAGTGTTCGAGGAACTTCTCGAACTCGACCAACACGGTCTGGAACACGCGCCGGCCAGTGTCCGGGTAGGCCTCGACGACCTGAACGACGCGCTTGATCTCTTTCTCCAGCACATCGCCGACGGCGCGACTGGTCGCATCGAAGCCCATCACGCACGAGCCCATGCGGTCGATCAGCCGGCGCGCCGGGTGGTCGATGGTCGCGAAGAAGTCGGGCTCGCTGACGGCTACGCGCAGCACCGGCATCTGCAGCCGCGCGAACCAGACGCGCACGGCCGTCGGGATGCGCTCCTCGGTCAGGATGCTCTGGAACAGCAGTGCCACGATCTCGATCGTGGCACGCTCGACCGGCGTGGTCGCGGCTTGCTTCAGCGCCTGCTTGCGCTGGTTCAGCTCTTCGAGCAAGGCGGGCGCACTGACCTGCCCGCCGGCGATCGTGCGCGCATGCTCGGCCGATGCGAGTCGGTTGGCGATACCGCGCTGCGCGTCGTTGATCGCGGCCTTCAGGCGCGGCGCCGTCGTCACCGGCCGGTCGTGCTGCGTCACGCCGAAGCCCGGCAGTTGCCGGCCGATCAGGCGATTCAGGCGGCCGAGCACGGCCTCGGCGTGGTCGGCGCCACGCGCCAAGCCGCCGGCACGGGTCATCATCCGGGTCTCTTCGCCGACACCGTCGGTGCGGCGGCTCTCTGCACCGCCACCACCACCGGGGCCCGAGTGAATGAAGCCGCTGCTGTGGGCGCCCTGCGTGCGACGGATGAACGGCCGCAGGTCGATCTCGGGCAGCACGTGGCGCTCCAGCAGGAAGCGGTTCGCCTCGTGGTAGCCCTCTTCGGCGAAGTGCGCGAACTCCGCGTGCAACACGGCCTGCAGCTGGCGCCAAGTGTCCAGATCCAGCCCGGCGGCGCGCCACGACGCCGTGATGATGCGGGCGAACACATGCGGGCGCAGCACGTCGTTGGTGTCGAGTTCGTCACGGCGTTCGAGCACGTTCATGCGCGAACGCAGGTCGGTGAATTCCCATGACGAGCGGTCCATCATCGACAGCGCCAGCTTGGAACTGACGATCTCGTGCTCGATGGTCTCGTCGTCGACCAGGCTCAGCTTCGCGTTGCGCGTGGACGAGAGCGGCAGGTCGCCTGGATGGGTGGCCGACACGATGCCGCTCTGGCGCGCACCGTTCAGCATCGAGGTCATGCCCTGCAGCCAGAACGGCGCCGCCTTCTGCAGAGCGGGCAGAAGCTCGCGGCGCTTTGCCGCAACGCCCGGCTCGGCCACTTGGCTGATCAGCAATCGCGCACCCCGATCGATCGCCTCAGCGACGCTCGGCAGACCGGAGAGCAACCCCTCCACGTAGGAGCGCCGTGCCTGTTGGGCCAATGCCGTCGGGTTGGCGGGAGTCGGCATGTGTGAAGGTCGCGTCCTGAGAAATGTCAGCGGTTGACTCTACACCACGGCCCCGGCGTTCGGGTCGTCCGGGTCGGTCTCCTTGACCGGCCCGGTCTTGATCAGGTCTTCGCGCTTCACGCCCAGCCACATCGCGATCGCCGCGGCCACGAACACCGACGAATAGATGCCGAAGCAGATGCCGATCGTCAGCGCGATCGCGAAGCCGTGCAGCGTCGGCCCGCCGAAGATCAGCATCGACAGCACCATCATCTGGGTGCTGCCGTGCGTGATGATCGTGCGGCTCATCGTGCTGGTGATCGCGTGGTCGATGACCTCGTGCGTGTTCATCTTGCGGTAGCGCCGGAAGGCCTCGCGGATCCGGTCGAAGATGACGACCGATTCGTTCACCGAGTAGCCCAGCACCGCGAGCACCGCAGCCAGCACCGTCAGGTTGAACTCCCACTGGAAGAACGCGAAGAAGCCGAGAATGATGACCACGTCGTGCAGGTTCGCGATGATCGCCGAGACCGCGTACTTCCACTCGAAGCGGATCGCGAGGTAGATCATGATGCCGACGATCACCGCAAGCAGCGCATAGGCACCGTTCACCGCCAGCTCGCGCCCGACCTGCGGGCCGACGTACTCGACGCTGCGTTGCTGCACCGGCTCGGCCACCACACCCGCAGCACCTGCACCGCCGGCGGCCGAACACACCGGCCGGCTCGCGATCTCGCCCTTGTCGGTCGTCACCTGCTTGACGCTGACCGTGCCGCTCTCGGCCTTGCACAGCGCGTCGAACACCGTGGCTGCGACCTCGGTCTGCTTGGTCGCCTGGTTCGCCGGCAGGCGGATGATCACGTCGCGCGAGCTGCCGAAGTTCTGCACCTGCGACTCGCCGAAGTTCAGCTTGTCGACATTGGTGCGGATCTTCTCGACGTCGGCGGTCTGCGCGTAGCTCGTCTGCATCACGATGCCACCGGTGAACTCGATCGAGAAGTGCAGCCCGCGCGTCGCGAGAAAGAACACGGCCAGCACGAAGGTGACGGCCGAGATGATGTTGAAGACCAGCGCATGCCGCATGAACGGGATGTCGCGCCGGATTCTGAAGAACTCCATGATGCTTCCTTGTCAGTCGTGGGGTCGGATCAGGCGGTTCAAACCTTCGCCGTGGGCACGTCGGCCGGCGGCTTCCAGACCTGGCCGATGGCCACGCTCTTCAACTTCTTCTGGCGGCCGTACCAAAGGTTCACCAGACCGCGCGAGAACACCACCGACGAGAACATCGAGGTGATGATGCCCAGGCAGTGCACGACCGCGAAGCCGCGGATCGGGCCTGAGCCGAATGCGAGCAGCGCCAAGCCGGCGATCAGCGTCGTCACGTTCGAGTCGAGAATCGTCGCCCAGGCGCGCTCGTAGCCCTCGTTGATCGCGACCTGCGGCGACTTGCCGGCGCGCAGTTCTTCGCGGATGCGCTCGTTGATCAGCACGTTCGAGTCGATCGCCATGCCCAGCGTC
>JAZJZJ010000131.1:0-5379 GCA_040389925.1 Pseudomonadota bacterium | reverse complement strand
CCGCCGCCGATCCCGGATCGCCTCTCGATCGACCCGCGCAGCCCGCACCATGTCGCGGCCGTGTTCGCACACGAGGTCGGCATCCGCCTGAACGACAAGGAGCGCTTCGACGTCGAGGAATACTGCATCAGCGAAGGCTGGGTCAGGGTGCCCGCCGGCAAGACCCTCGACCGCAAGGGCCAGCCGCTGATGATCAAGCTGAAGGGCCGGGTCGAGGCGTTCTACCGCTGAGCGCGCCGCGGCGCGCTCAGCGTCTACTTCACGCTGCGGAACTGCGCCACCTCGAGCGCCGAGATCGGCGCCGCGCGGTTGCCCCAGCTGCCACGCAGGTGGTTCAGCAGCTGCGCCACCTCGGCGTCGCTCAGCACGGTCGCGAACGGCGGCATGCCGTAGGGCCGCGGGTTGCCCGCGGTGCTGGGCGGGAAGCCGCCTTCGAGCACGATGTGCACCAGGTTCACCGGCGTGCGCATCGTCACCGCGCGGCTGCCGGCGAGCGCGGGGTAGACGCGGGGCACGCCTTCGCCCTGTTCGCCGTGGCACTGCACGCAGTGCTGCGCGTAGAGCTTCGCGCCCGGCCCGTCGGGCGCCGCGCCGGCAGTTGCTTCAGGCGCCACCGGCGCGGCCGGCGATTGCGGCAGTCCCTTCAGGTACACCGCCATCGCGCGCAGATCGGGTTCGGTCAAATGCTGCGTGCTGCCGGCGACGACCTCGCGCATCGGCCCCAGCACCGCGCCCGTTGCCGAGATGCCGGTGCGCATCAACTCGGCGATGTGCTGCAGGTCCCATGCGGCCACGCTCGCCTCGTCGGGCGCGGTCAGCGACGGCGCGTACCAGTTCTGCACCGGGATCAGCCCGCCGGCCAGATCGAGCGTGTTGCGCGTCGCGCCGAGCGCGTTGCGGCTCGCGTGGCAGGCGTTGCAGTGGCCCAAGCCTTCGACGAGATAGGCGCCGCGCAGCCACTCGGCGCCGCGCGCGCTGTCGGCTTCGGGCCGCGCCGGCTCGGTGGCGCGGAAGTACAGCGCGCGCCAGACCGCAAGCGCGGCTTGCTGATCGAACGGGAACGGCAGCGCGTGCGGTTTGTTGGCCTGCACGACCGGCGGCAGGCTGCGCAGGTAGGCGTGGATCGCATCCGAATCGTCACGCGTGATGCGGGTGTAGTTCGGATACGGAAACGCGGGATACAGCAAGCGCCCGTCGCGCGCGCGGCCGTTGTGCAGCGCGCGCCAGAACTCGGCCGACGACCACTCACCGATGCCGGTCGCGTTGTCGGGCGTGAGGTTGGGCGCATAGATCGTGCCGAACGGCGTCGGCACGCCGCGCCCGCCGGCGTACGCGGCGCCGCCTTGCACCGTGTGGCAGCCCATGCAGTTGCCGGCGCGCGCGAGGTAGGCGCCGCGCGCGATCAGCTCGGCCGTGGCGGGCGCCGATGTGGAGGTGACGGTGATCGGCTCTTCGCCGCGCTCGTTCAGCCAGCGCACCGCGGCGACGCCGAGCAGGCCCAAGCCGAGCACCACCAGCGCGATCCGGATCAGTGCGCGCTTCATGGCTTGCCTGCCGCGGTGGTCATGCCGCCGCACGGCAGCGGCAGTGCCTCGGGCAATGCCGCCGCAGGTTTCGCGTTGGCCGACACGGGCTGCGCCGCGAGCCATTGCGAGAGCGCGCTGATGTCGGCCGGCGCGAGCGCGCGCGCGACCTGCGCCATGCAGTCAGGCGCGTTCGCGTGGCGGCTGCCGGTGCGCCACGCGCCGAGCTGCGCATTCAGGTAGTCGCGCGGCATGCCGATGATCGCGGGGATCGCCGGCGCCACGCCCATCAACGCGCTGCCGTGGCATTGCACGCACGCGGGGATTTTCAATGCCGCATCACCGCGCAGCACCAGCGCTTCGCCGCGTGCGAGTTGGTCGACGCTGGTGTTCGCCGCTTGCGGCGGCGGGTACGGCAGGTCGAGCGACGCGAAGTGCTCGGCAATCTCGCGCAGGTAATCGTCGGAAAGCGGCGCGAGCAGGTTCGTCATCAGCGCGTAGTGGCGCCTGCCGTCGCGAAAACTCACGAGCTGGTTGTAGAGGTAGCCGGCAGGCTTGCCGGCGATGCGCGGGTAGTAGCCATCGCTCGCGGCCCGGCCCTGCGCGCCGTGGCAGCCGGTGCAGGCCTGCATGCGCTGGGCCATCGTGTCTTCGACTTTCGGGGCGGCGTGCACGAGCGTCGCGCACGCGAGCGTCAGCGCCGCGAGGAAGGGTCTTGCAAGGGGAGCAAAAAGAATCGACATGCGAGGGTTTTACCAAACCCCCGCGTCACAGCTCCGCAGCCGCCGCCTTCGTCGCGGCCCGTGCATCGTGCAGTTGCAGATCGGGCAAGCGCGTGACGAGCCACAACGAGACCATCGACACGCCCGCGCTCAGCCACATCACCTGCTGGAACGCCGCGTCGCTGCCGAGCGCGTGGCCGCCGCGCGAGGCGTCGAGCAACTGGCCGAGGCCTTCGCCGTCGAGCGAGGTCACGCCGGCCGGCAGGTACTCGCGCAGCAACAGCAGCACGACCGAGCTCAACACCGCGATGCCGATCGCGCCGCCGAGCAGGCGGAAGAACGAGGTCAGCGCGGTGACCGTGCCGATCTGGTCGCGCGGCACCGATTGCTGGACCGTGATCAGCGTCGTCGGCATCTGCAGCCCCATGCCGGCGCCGAGCACGATCAGCGCGAGCGCGGCGACCGCGCCGGTCGGGCCGCTGAACCCCATCGCCAGCAGCGCGAGCGGCACCAGCACGACGCCGAGCCGCTGCATCGGCAGCACCCGCCCGGTGCGGCTCAGCCAGCGGCCGCTCGCGAACGCGGCCGCGGGGATCGCCAAAGTCAGCGGCAACAGCCGCAGCGCCGCGTCGGCCGCACTGAAGCCGGCGCTGAGTTGCAAGCGCAGCGGTACCAGCACCGACATCGCGATGAAGTTGAAGAAGCAGACGAACAGCAGCGCGCAGCAGGCGACGACCGTGCGGTTCTTGAACAGCGCCATCGGCACGATCGCGTCCGGATGGCGCCGCTGCTGCAGCACGAACACCACCAGCAGCGCGACCGCGAGTGCCCAGCCGATCAGGTTCCACGCATCGCTCCAGGCCGTGCCCTGGCCGACGCGCGTGATCGGGATCAGCAGCGCGGTCAACCCGCTGAGCAGCAGCAGCGCGCCGACGCCGTCGATGCGCGCGCTGCCACGTCGGACCGGCAGCGCCTTCAGCGAGCGATGCACCAGCACCAGCGCGACGAGGCCGACCGGCAGGTTGATCCAGAAGATCCACGGCCACGACAGGTACTCGGTCAGCACGCCGCCGATCACCGGCCCGAGCATGCTCGCCACCGCCCAGACGATGCTGACGTAGCTCTGGTAGCGCCCGCGTTCGCGCAGCGGCACCACATCGGCGATCACCGATTGCGCGGTCGCGATCAGCCCGCCGCCGCCGACGCCCTGCAGCACGCGCGCCAGCACCAGCTGCGGCAGCGTCTGCGCGAGCGCGCAGGCGACCGAGGCGAGCAGGAAGATCAGAATCGCGATCGTCATCACGCGGCGCCGGCCGACGAGGTCGCTCAGGCGGCCGTAGAGCGGCGTGACGACGGTGCAGGCGATCAGGTAGCCCGAGATCACCCAGGCCATCCACTCGAAGCCGCCGAGCTGGCGCGCGATCGTCGGCACCGCGACGTTGACGATGGTCTGGTCGAGCGCGGCCAGCAGGATCGTCATCATCACCGCGGCGGTCGCGGCGCGGAACTGGCTCGGGGTGAGCTGCGGTGTCGTTGTGGTCGCGTTGGGGTTCAAGTTCGATCGGGGGCAGGCACGGGGGGTGCCGAGGATGCCTCAAATCGAATGCCCGCGTCGGCCAAGCCTTGCGCCACGCCGGCGCGGTCGGCGGCCGATCGGTTTTGGCCGACCTTCCACTTGCCGGTCAGCGACGTCAGCACGATTTCGATGCCGACGATCGCGCGCAGCATCGTCGCGATGTAGTCCTCGGGCGCATCGCTTACCGCCCACGGCTGCGCGCGCGGCGCCTCGTGCCGATCGGTCAGGCGCGTGACGAACGCGCGCAGCCAGTCGGTGTCGTCGATGGCGCGGAGGCGCCCGCGCGCCTGCACCATCACGTAGTTCCAGGTCGGCACGACCTTGCCGTGCTCGGCCTTGCTGGCGTAGAAGCTCGGCGAGATGTAGGCCTGCTCGCCCTGGAACACGACCAGCGAATCGAGATCGCCGCGCGCGCTGCGCCACAGCGGGTTCGCACGCGCGACGTGCGCACGCAGGATGCCGGGGCCGCCGGCCGGGTCGGCATCGAGCACGAACGGCACGGTGTTCGCGGCCATCGCGCCGGCGGCGTCCTGCGTGACCAGCAGGCCGAGCGGGTGCGCGCGCAGCAATTCGTGCAAGACCTCGGGGCGCTTTTCTTCGAAGTGGGCGGGCAGGTACATCGGCGGGCTCCGTGGGAGCCGCGATGATGCACGATCAGTGCGGTCAGGGAGAGGCCGTGGCGATCACACCGCCGCCGAGGCAGATTTCGCCATCGTAGAGAACCGCTGATTGGCCCGGTGTGACGGCCCATTGCGCCGACTCGAAGCGCAGGTCGAACGCGGCTGCGCTCGCGGCATCGAACACGCAAGCGGCGTCTTGCTGGCGGTAGCGCGTCTTCGCGGCGAGTGCGTCAAGCGTCGGCGCGTGGCCGGCGATCCAGCTCGTGTCGTCGGCGTTCAGGTGGTGCGACAGCAGCCACGGGTGGTCGTGGCCCTGCACGACATACAGCGTGTTGCTCGCCATGTCCTTGCGCGCGACGAACCACGGGTTGTGCTCGCCCGCGCCGCGGGCCGCACCGCGCTCCTTCAGCCCGCCGATGCCGATGCCCTTGCGCTGGCCGAGCGTGTAGAAACTCAGGCCCACGTGTTCGCCGATCGTGCGGCCGCGGTCGTTCTTGATCGGCCCCGGCGTGTTCGCGAGGTAGCGATTCAGAAACTCGCGAAACGGCCGCTCGCCGATGAAGCAGATGCCGGTCGAGTCTTTCTTCTTCGCATTCGGCAGGCCGATCTCGGCGGCGATGCGGCGCACCTCGGTCTTCGGCAACCCGCCGACCGGGAACAGGGTCTTGCTCAGCTGGGCTTGCGTCAGGCGGTGCAGGAAATAGCTCTGGTCCTTCAGCGGGTCCAAGCCTTTGAGCAACTCGAAACGATCGTCGCGTTCGCGGACGCGCGCGTAGTGGCCCGTGGCGATTTTCGCCGCGCCGAGCCGCATTGCGTGATCGAGAAACGCCTTGAACTTGATCTCGGCGTTGCACAGCACATCGGGGTTCGGCGTGCGGCCGGCTTCGTATTCGCGCAGGAACTCGGCGAACACGCGGTCCTTGTAGTCGGCCGCGAAG
>JAZJZJ010000130.1:0-8932 GCA_040389925.1 Pseudomonadota bacterium | reverse complement strand
GCACGCGCTGGATCTGCATGCTGGTCTCGGGCGTCAGGAACAGCTTGTCGCCGTTCACCGGCGACGCGAACTTCACGCCCTCTTCGCTGATCTTGCGCATCTCGCCGAGCGACCAGACCTGGAAGCCGCCGCTGTCGGTCAGGATCGGTTTGTTCCACGCCTCGAAGCGATGCAGGCCGCCGAACTGGCGCAAAACATCGAGCCCGGGCCGCAACCACAGATGGAAGGTGTTGCCCAGGATGATTTGCGCGCCCATCGCTTCGAGCGACGCAGGCATCACGCCTTTCACGGTGCCGTAGGTGCCGACCGGCATGAACACCGGGGTCTCGACGACGCCGTGATTGAGCGTGAGGCGGCCGCGGCGCGCATGGCCGTCGGTCTTCAGGAGGTCAAAGGTCAGCATGGCGGGTCTCGGTGTCGTGCGGCGTGCGCTGCAGCAGCATCGCGTCGCCGTAGCTGAAGAAGCGGTAGCGCGCGTCGATCGCATGCGCGTACAGCGCGCGCATGTGCTCGAAGCCGGCGAACGCGCTGACCAGCATCATCAGCGTGCTCTTCGGCAAATGGAAGTTGGTGACCAGCACGTCGACGACGCGAAACGTGAAGCCTGGCGTGATGAAGATGTCGGTGTCGCGGGCGCCAGCCTGCAACTCGCCGCCGCGTGCCGCCGATTCGAGCGCGCGCAAGGTCGTCGTGCCGACCGCGACGATGCGCCCGCCGGCGGCGCGCGTGCGCGCGATCGCGTCGACGGTGGTCTGCGGTACGTCGAACCACTCGCTGTGCATCGTGTGCTCGGCAAGGTTCTCGGTGCGCACCGGCTGAAAGGTGCCGGCGCCGACGTGCAGGGTCACGTTCGCACTTGCGATGCCGCGCCGCGCGAGTTCGGTGAGCAAGGCCTCGTCGAAGTGCAGCGCGGCGGTCGGCGCGGCGACCGCGCCCGGGTTCGCGGCGAACACGGTCTGGTAGCGGCGCTCGTCTTCCAGCGTGTCGGCGTGCGTGATGTACGGCGGCAGCGGCACGTGGCCGTGCGCTTCGAGCAACGCGAACGGGTCGGCGGGGAAGCGCAGGTGGAACAGCGCGTCCTGCGGACCGGCGCGGCCGAGCACCTGCGCGTCGAACGCAGCGGTGCCGTCGACACCCGAGAAGCGCACGCTGCTGCCGGGCTTCGGCGACTTGCTCGCGCGCAGGTGCATCAGCACCTCGTGGTTCGGCAGCACCCGCTCGACCAGCGCCTCGACCGCGCCGCCGCTGGCTTTCGCGCCGAGCAGCCGCGCCTTGATCACGCGGGTGTCGTTGAAGACGAGCAGATCGCCGGCGCGCAGCAGCGCGGGCAGGTCGCGGAATCCGCGGTCGACCGGCGCGGCGCCGGTGCCATCGAGCAGGCGCGAGCCGCTGCGTTCGGCCGCGGGCTGCTGGGCGATCAGTTCGGGGGGCAGGGCGAAGTCGAAATCGCTCAGCGACCAGGTGGACAAGCGCGCGTGCGTCATGGGTTGAGGGCTGGACCGGCCCGTGCCAACAAGAAGGGCAGAATTCTCCCATGCCCTCTGCTGCACTTTCGGCGCCCGCCCACCCTGCCGCCAAGGACAAGTCCGGCCCGCAGCGCGCGCTCGAGAAGCTGGGCCTCGTGCGCCCGATCGACTTCGCGCTGCACTTGCCGATGCGCTACGAAGACGAGACGAAGCTGGTGCCGATTGGCAGTCTGCGCGACGGCAGCGTCGGCCAGGTCGAGGGCATCGTCGCGTCGAGCGAGGTGCAGATTCGCGGCCGGCGCATGCTGGTCGTGCGCGTGCACGACGGGCGCGACGACCTGGTGCTGCGCTTCCTGCACTTCTACCCGTCGCAGCAAAAGGCACTCGCGGTCGGCACGCGCGTGCGGGTTCGCGGCGAGGCGCGAGGCGGCTTCTTCGGGCTGGAGATGGTGCACCCGACCACCAGGGTCGTGGCCGAAGGCGCGCCGCTCGCGACCGCGCTGACGCCGGTCTACCCGACCAGCGCGCAGCTGCCGCAGCTGTACCTGCGCAAGGCGGTCGAGGCGAACCTGGCGCGCGCCGACCTGTCGGCATTGCTGCCGGCCGAGGCGGTGCCGGGCGGCATGATGAGCCTGCGCGATGCGCTCGACTTCCTGCACCACCCGGCGCCGAATGTCGGCATCGCGGCGCTCGAGGACCGCAGCCACCCGGCGTGGCAACGCTTGAAGTTCGAGGAGTTGCTCGCGCAGCAGTTGTCGCAGTTGCAGGCCAAGCGCGAACGCGAGTTGCAGCGCGCGCCGCCGTTCGGCGTGCGGGTCGGCGGCCTGCAGGAGCAGCTGCTCGGCGCGCTGCCGTTCGCGCTGACCGCGGCGCAGCGCCGCGTCGTCGACGAGATCGCGCGCGATCTGCAGCGCAACGTGCCGATGCACCGGTTGCTGCAAGGCGACGTCGGCTCGGGCAAAACGGTGGTGGCCGCGCTCGCCGCGGCGATCGCGATCCACGACGGCTGGCAATGCGCACTGATGGCGCCGACCGAAATCCTCGCCGAGCAGCACTTGCGCAAGCTGGTCGGCTGGCTGGAGCCGCTGGGCATCACGGTCGCGTGGCTCACCGGCAGCCGCAAGGGCAAGGCGCGCACCAGGATGCTCGAACAGGTCGCGTCGGGCGAGGCGATGCTGGTGGTCGGCACGCATGCGGTGATCCAGGACCAAGTGCAGTTCGCGAAGCTGGGTCTGGCGATCATCGACGAGCAACATCGCTTCGGCGTGCAGCAGCGGTTGGCGCTGCGCGAGAAGCTGCGCTCGCACGGCATCGAGCCCCACACCTTGATGATGAGCGCGACGCCGATCCCGCGCACGCTCGCGATGACGCTGTTCGCCGACCTCGACGTCAGCACGATCGACGAACTGCCGCCCGGCCGCACGCCGGTCGTGACCAAGCTGTTCGCCGACGCGAAGCGTGAGGCGGTGATCGCGCGCATTCGCGATGCGGTCGCGCAAGGGCGGCAGGTCTACTGGGTTTGCCCGCTGATCGAGGAGAGCGAGACGCTCGACCTGCAGAACGCGACCGAGACCCACGCGCACCTGACCGAGGCGCTGCCGGGCCGCGTCGTCGGCCTGCTGCATGGCCGCATGAAGGCGGCCGAGAAGGCCGCGGTGATGGCGCAGTTCACGTCCGGCGAGATGGCGGTGCTGGTCGCGACGACGGTGATCGAGGTTGGCGTCGATGTGCCGAACGCCTCGCTGATGGTGATCGAGCATGCCGAGCGCTTCGGCCTGTCGCAGCTGCACCAGCTGCGCGGGCGCGTCGGCCGCGGCACGGCGGCGAGCGCGTGCGTGCTGATGTACGGCGCGCCGTTGTCGGAGACCGCGAAGGCGCGGCTCAAGGCGATGCTGGAGACCGGCGACGGCTTCGAGATCGCACGCCGCGATCTGGAGATTCGCGGCCCGGGCGAGTTTCTCGGCGCGCGCCAGTCGGGCGCGCCGCTGCTGCGTTTCGCCGATCTGGTGCTCGACGAGGCGCTGGTGCATCAGGCGCGGGCGACCGCGACGATCCTTCTCGACAAGTATCCGCAGGTCGCGATCGACCACGTGACGCGCTGGCTCGGGGGGCGCTCCGACTACCTGAAGGCCTGAATTGCCGACAGAATCCGGACATGACCCTCACCGAACTCCGCTACATCGTCGCCGTCGCCCGCGAACACCATTTCGGGCGTGCCGCCGAGGCGTGCTTCGTCTCGCAGCCGACGTTGAGCGTCTCGATCAAGAAGCTCGAAGAAGAGTTGGATGTGAAGATTTTCGAGCGCGGCGCGAACGAGGTCACGGTCACGCCGCTGGGCGAAGAGATCGTGCGCCAGGCGCAATCGGTGATCGAGCAAGCCGCGGCGATCAAGGAGATCGCCAAGCGCGGCAAAGACCCGGTGAGTGGCCCGCTGCGCTTGGGCGTGATCTACACGATCGGGCCGTACCTGCTGCCCGATCTGGTCAAGCAGGCGATCGAGCATGTGCCACAGATGCCGTTGATGCTGCAGGAGAACTTCACCGCCAAGCTGCTCGAAATGCTGCGCAACGGCGAGCTCGATTGCGCGATCATGGCCGAGCCGTTCCCCGACACCGGCCTGGCGGTCGCGCAGCTCTACGACGAGCCGTTCATGGCGGCCGTGCCGAAGCTGCATCCGCTGGCCAAGCGCAAGAGCATCAGCACCGACGAGCTGAAGAGCGAGACGATGCTGCTGCTCGGCACCGGCCACTGCTTTCGCGACCACGTGCTCGAGGTCTGCCCCGAATACGCGCGCTTCGCGAGCAGCGAGGCCGAGGGCATTCGCAAGAGCTTCGAGGGTTCGTCGCTCGAGACGATCAAGTACATGGTCGCGTCGGGTATGGGCGTGACGGTCGTGCCGCAGCTCAGCGTGCCGAAAGACAAGCAGCCGCACATCGTCTACATCCCGTTCACGAAACCGGTGCCGACGCGGCGTGTGGTGCTGGCGTGGCGGCGCACGTTCACGCGCTACGAGGCGATCGCCGCGTTGCGGAACGCGATTTATGCGTGCCCGCTGGAGGGGGTCAGGCGCCTGTCGTGAGCGCGCGCCGGCCGCAGCGGAGCAGCCGGCGCCCTCGGTCGACTCGGGCGCCTCAGCGGAAGACGTCCTGCGCGACGCCCGCGGCACTGAACAGGTAGTCGCGCGAGTCCTCGAGTTGCGTGCGCAGCCGGGCGAGGTTGGTGTCGAGCAGCCGTCCCTTCCACTTGCGCACCTTGCCGGCGACGATCACCGTCTCGACGTTCGAGCGCTCCATCAGCGAAACCACCGCCCCCGGCACGCTGTTGAGCGGTGCGACGTTGATCGCGGTCGCGTCGAGGATGAGGATGTCGGCCTCCTTGCCCGGGGTCAGCGAGCCGATCTTGTGGTCCAGCCGCAGGCCCTTCGCGCCGTTGATGGTGGCGTAGCGCAGCACGTCGCGGGTCGTCAGCGGGTCGGGCGTGCCGGGCGGCTGGGGTGGCCACCAGTTGCCGCCGGCGAAGCCGGGGTCGAGGATCATCTGGTTCACGAGCAGGCGCTGCAGGTTCATGCACGAGCGCATCTGCGTGAAGAAGTCGGCCGTCAGCGTGCACTCGACGTCCACGCTCAGCGACGGCTCGATCCCCAGGCTCTGCATCTTCAGCAGCGGCGGCATGCCGTGACGCATGTTCATCTCGATCGGCACCGCGAGCGAGACCTGCGCGCCGGTGTCCTTGACCTTCTGCCAGCCGAGGTCGGACATGCCGGTCATGTGGATGAACAGGTTGTCGGGCCCGAGACCGAGCGTGCCGCTGTCGCCCCCGCGGCCCTGGGCGAGCAGGTCCAGCGTCGGCCGGATGCCGAACGGCGACAGGATGTGCGCCGCGACCTGCAGCCCGAGTTCGCGCCCGATCTTCCACGCCTTCTCGTAGCCCGGCAGGTAGACCTCGCCGCCCATGATCATCGTGACGAGCTGGTCGGTCGACGAGAACCACTGCTTCCTGATGCGGTAGGCGTCGCTCGGATACTGGTTGCCGGGGTTGGTGCCCAGGACGGCCGCACCCGCGCTCTCGAAGTAGCCGAACGCGGCACGGCGCCCCGAATCCACGATGCCCTTGATGGCGGCGTCCGAGTGCTGGGGCGAGTGATGGATCTGCGAGACGTCGTGCACCGTGGTCACGCCGGCGTCGAGCTGGCTCAGCGAGCCGAACAGCTCGTTGATGTAGACGTCCTGCGGCCGGTACAGCGGCGCGAATTTCAGCAGGATGTACTGGTAGTAGTTGACGTCGCCGCCCGGCGTGCCGGGCAGCAACAGGCCGTCGGCGAGAAAGCTGCGCAGTGCGGTCTCGAACTGGTGGTGGTGCGTGTCGACGAAGCCCGGCATCACGATGCGCCCGCGCGCATCGATCTCGGCCGCGCCGCCGGCCTGCAGGTTGCGCCCGACGGCGACGATCTTCTTGCCCTCGACCAGCACGTCGGCCTGCGCGAAATCGCCGACCTTCGGGTCCATCGACATCACCGCACCGCCGCGGATGACGTAGCGGCGGCCGCGCTGGCCGCTGTCCTCGGGCGCCTTGCCGTCGTGCGCGGCCGGCGGGCCGGCGGCGAGCAGATCGAACGCGGTCGCCGCGACGCCGGTGGCCGCGGCGGTCTTGAAGAAGTTTCTTCGCGAGCCGAAATGGTTCTGGGGCTTCCCTTCGTCACAGAGTCTGCACATGGCGGTGTCTCCTGCAAGGTGGGTCACGCCCAGCCATGACCCGTTGTTGGATTGTTCTGCTTGCGCAGTGCTGGGATGAGTGAACTCCTCAGTGCGGGTCCTCGATGAACCCGGCGCGCTGCGGCCACAGGCTGCGGAAGGCATGGACCTGCGACTGTCCGTAGAGGCCTGCCAGCGTGAACGGCTCGCGGGCGAGCCAGTCGAGCGCGGCGGCGCGGTCGGCGAAGTCGATCACCAGCAGGCTGCCGAGCATTGTTTGCCCGTCGTCGGCGACCAGCGGCCCGGCGAACGCGATGCGCTCGGCCACCTGCGCGAGGTACGCCTTGTGCTCGGGTCGCACGCGCGTGCGCAACTCGCTCGCGTCGGCGCGATCGACGAGGTGGAACGCGAACAGCATCGCCGTCAACCGCCGTGCTTCTGCCGCAGCACCTTCGCTGCCTCGACCATCGCGCGCAGCTTGCCGACCGCCGTTTCGCGCGGCAGGTACTTCATGCCGCAATCGGGCGCGAGGATCACGTTCTCGGGCTTCACGTAGGGCAGCGCGCGCTCGATGCGTTCGACGATCGTCTCGACCGACTCGACCTGCGGATCCGAGAGGTCGATGCAGCCGACCATCAACCGCTTGCCGTCGAGCGCAGCAAGCGCAGAGCAGTCGAGGTGCGACTGCGCCGTCTCGAGCGAAATCTGCTTGCAGCTGCAGCCCGCCAGCTCGGGCAGAAAAGAGTAGCCGCTCGGCCGCTCGTGGATGATCGCCGCGTAGCCGAAGCAGATATGCACGGCGGTCGTGCCGGTGATGCCGTCGAGTGCGCGGTTCAGCGCCGCCAGGCCGTATTGGCGCGCCTTCTCGGGCCGCGCTTGCATGTAGGGCTCGTCGATCTGCACCACGTCGGCGCCGGCCGCGAACAGGTCGCGGATCTCGGCGTTGACGGCGGCGGCGTAGTCCATCGCCGCCTCTTCCTCGCTCTTGTAGAAGTCGTTCTGCGCTTGCTGCAGCATCGTGAACGGGCCGGGCACGGTGATCTTCACCATGCGGTCGGTGTTGGCGCGCAGGAACTTCAGATCGTCGACCTCGACCGCGTGCATGCGGCGAATCTTGCCGACGATGCGCGGCACCGGGTTCGGGTGGCCGGAGCGATCGAGCGCGGTGCCCGGGTTGTCGAGGTCGACACCCTCGAGCGCGGTCGCGAAACGGTTCGAGTAGCTCTCGCGGCGGATCTCGCCGTCGCTGACGATGTCGAGGCCGGCTGCTTCCTGCGCGCGGATCGCGATCAGCGTCGCGTCGTCCTGCGCCTGCTCCAAGTACTGCGGCGGGATGCGCCAGAGTTCCTTCGCGCGCGTGCGCGGCGGGAAGCGCCCGGCCAGCTTGGCGCGGTCGATCAGCCACTCGGGCTGCGGGAAGCTGCCGACGATCGTGGTGGGGAACAGCATGGTGGTTTCTCCTTCTCAGACGCCGAGGTAGGCGCGTTGAATTTCGGGGCGGGCGAGCAACTCGTCGGGCGCGCCCTCGGCGACGATGCGGCCTTCTTCGAGCACATAGGCGCGGGTCGAGACCTGCATCGCCATCACGACGTTCTGTTCGACCATCAGCACCGACACGCCGGCCGCGTTGATGCGGCGGATGGCCGCGAACATGTCGTGCACGATCAGCGGCGACAGGCCGAGCGAAGGCTCGTCGAGCAGCAGCAGGCGCGGCCGCGCCATCAGCGCGCGCGCGATCGCGACCATCTGCTGCTGGCCGCCCGACAACTCGCCGGCCGCACTCGTGAGCTTGACCTTCAGCGCGGGAAACAGGTCGAGCACCGAATCGAGCGACTCCTGCCGATGCGCCTTCGCCGCCGGCAGGTAGCTGCCGAGCTCCAGGTTCTCGAGCACGCTCATGCCGGTGAACAGCCGCCGGCCTTCGGGCACGACCGCGATGCCGGCTTCGCAGAAGCGGTGCGGCGCGAGCGCAGTGATGTCGCGGCCCTCGAACACGAGCCGCCCGGCGTTCGCGCGCAGGATGCCGGCGAGCGTGTTGATCAGCGTCGTCTTGCCGGCGCCGTTCGGGCCGACGACACACAGCAGCTCGCCGGCGCGCACGTCGAGCGAGACGCCCCACAGCGCGCGCGCCGCACCGTAGGCCACCTGCAGATCGCGAACTTCAAGCATGCGCCTTCCCCAGGTACGCGGTCATCACTTCGGGGCGCTGCATCACGTCGCTCGCGCTGCCTTCGGCCAGCAGATCGCCGTGGTTGAAGACGACGATGCGGTCGGTCAGCGCCATCACCGCGCGCATCACGTGCTCGACGAAGACGATCGTCGAACCCTGGTCGCGGATGCGCCGGATCAGCGCGACCGCGTCGTCGATCTCGCTCGGTGTCAGGCCGCACAGCACCTCGTCGAGCAGCACGAGGCGCGGCCGCGAAGCGAGCGCGCGCGCGAGTTCGAGGAACTTGCGCTGGTGCAGGTTCAGGTCGTCGGGGCGCGCGGTGGCCTTCTCGATCAGGCCGGTGAATTCGAGCCAGGTCAGTGCCTGCCTGCGCGCCGCGGCCACGTCGTGGACGGCACCGCCGAACATCGTCGCGAGTGCGACGTTGTCGAGCACGCTCAGGTGCGCAAAAGGCCGCGGGATTTGATACGTACGGGCGATGCCCGACGCGGCGATTTCGTGTGCGGGGCGGCCCGTCAGATCACGACCTTCGAACACGATCTGCCCGGCGGTCGGCGTGTAGTGGCCGGTGACGACGTTGATGAAGGTCGACTTGCCCGAGCCGT
>JAZJZJ010000129.1:0-14163 GCA_040389925.1 Pseudomonadota bacterium | reverse complement strand
GCCGCGAGCTTGGTGGTCGAGCCGAACACGACGACCGCGATCACGATGCAGACGTACAGGCTCCAGTTGATGAACGGCACGTAGATCTGCCCGGCCTCGCGCACGGAGGTGTGCAGGATGCGCAGGCGTGGCAGGTAGCCGAGTTGCGTCGCCTGCTTGGTGACCGAAAACGCGGCCGTGATCAGCGCCTGCGAGGCGATCACGGTGGCGCAGGTCGCCAGCGCGATCAGCGGGTACAGCGCCCACTCGGGCGCCATCTCGAAGAACGGGTTCTTCACGCGGCTCGGGTGTTCGAGCAGCATCGCACCCTGGCCGAAATAGTTCAGCACCAGCGCCGGCATCGCGAGGCTGAACCACGCGAGGCGGATCGGCCGTTTGCCGAAGTGGCCCATGTCGGCATAGAGCGCTTCGGCGCCGGTCACGCACAGCACGATCGAGCCGAGCGCGATGAAGGCCACGCCCGGATTGCCGAGCATGAACACGAACGCATAGTGCGGGCTCAGCGCCCACAGGATCGCCGGGTTCTGCGCGATGTGGCCCAAGCCGAGCACCGCCAACACAACGAACCAGAGCACCATCACCGGCCCGAACATCTTGCCGACGCTGGCCGTGCCGTGGCGTTGCACCATGAACAGCGCGGTCAACACGATCAACGTCACCGGGATCACGTAGCGGCGCAGCGCCGGCGCCGCCACTTCGAGTCCCTCGACCGCCGACAGCACCGAGATCGCCGGCGTGATCACACCGTCGCCGAAGAAGATCGCGGTGCCGAAGATACCCAGCAGCAGCAGGCGCCGCCGCAACGCGGGCTTGCCGCGCACTGCGGTCGACGCCAGCGCCAGCATCGCGATCAGGCCGCCCTCGCCGTTGTTGTCAGCGCGCAAAATCAGCACCACGTACTTGACCGAGACCACCACCGTCAGGGTCCAGAACACCAGCGACAGCACGCCGTAGATGTTTTCCGCGGTGAGGATCACGTGGCCGTGCGCGAACACCTCTTTCAGCGCGTAGAGCGGGCTGGTGCCGATGTCGCCGTAGACGACGCCGACGGCCGCGAGCATCAGGCCGGCGAGCCCGGACTTGTGGGACGAAGAGGATGAGCTCAAACGGACTGCCGGAAATTCTTGTCGGGTGATTGTGCGCCTGACACGGGGCTCAAATCTGCACCTTGGTGCCGAGTTCGACCACCCGGTTCGGGGGCAGGTTCAGGAAGTCGGCAGCCGACGCGGCGTTGCGATGCATGTTCGCAAACAGCTTCTCGCGCCACGCCGCCATGCCGCCGCCGAGCGAGGGCACGACGGTCGAGCGCGACAAAAAGTACGAGGTCATCATCGGGTCGAGCTCGAAACCGTGGCCCTGCAGCAGCTCGAGCGCGGCGGGCACGTCGACGTCGTTCTTGAAGCCGAAGCTCAGCGTCACCGACCAGCAGCCCTTGCACAGCGGTTCGGCGCGCGCGCGCTCGGCGAACGGCACCCATGGCACGTCGAGCGTCTCGACCGTGACGAACAGATTGGTCTCGTGCAGCACGTTGTTGTGCTTCAGGTTGTGCAGCAGCGCGGTCGGCGTCAGATCGGCGATGCCGTTCATGAAGACGGCCGCGCCGGGGGCGCGCATCGGCGGGTCGGACAGGACGCTCTTGAGGAACGGCTTGAGCTCGATCGCATCGGCGCGCAGACTTTGCGACAGCAGCTCGCGGCCGCGCGCCCAGGTCATCATCACGGTGAACACGAAGGCGGCGATCAGCAACGTGAACCAGCCGCCGTGCAGCACCTTCAGGATGTTCGACGCGAAGAACACGCCCTCGATCGCGAGGAAGAAGCCGGTCGCGGCCAGGCATATCCACAGCGGGTAGTTCCAGCGGTAGCGAATCACGAAGAAGGTCATCAGCGTCGTCAACACCATCGTCGCCGTGACGGCGATGCCGTAGGCGGTGGCCAGGGCGCTCGACGAGCCGAAGTGCAGCACCGCGGCGACGATCGCTGCGTACTGCAGCCAGTTCACACCGGGGATGTAGATCTGCCCGGTGTCACGCACCGAGGTGTGCAGCACGCGCAGGCGCGGCAGGTAGCCGAGCTGGATCGCCTGTTTGGTGACCGAGAACGTGCCCGAGATCGTCGCCTGCGAGGCGATCACGGTCGCGAGCGTCGCCATCACGACCATCGGAATCAGGAACCAGTCCGGCACCATGTTGAAGAACGGGTTGTCGGCCTTGGCCGGCTCGACCAGCATCAGCGCGCCTTGCCCGAAATAGTTCAGCACCAGTGCCGGGAACACGAGCACGAACCACGCAATCCGGATCGGCCGGCTGCCGAAGTGGCCCATGTCGGCGTACAGCGCCTCGGCGCCGGTGACGGCGAGAAACACCGCGCCGAGCACCAGCAGCGTGACATGGCCGTGCGCGATGCCGAAGCTGATCGCCTGCCACGGGTTCAGCGCACCGAGCACCTGCGGCGCGCGCACGATCCAGACCACGCCCCAGACGCCGATCACCAGGAACCAGACGATCGTGAACGGCCCGAACCAGCGCCCCATTGCACCGGTGCCGAAGCGTTGCACCGCATACAGCGCGGTGATCACGGCGAGCGTGATCGGCACGACCCACGGCTTGAAGGTCGGCGTCACGACCTCGAGGCCCTCCACCGCCGACAGCACCGAGATCGCCGGCGTGATCACGCCGTCACCGTAGAACAGCGCCGCGCCGAGGATGCCCATCACGATCAGCGCTGCGCGCATCCGCGGCCGGTCTTTCGTGGCCTGCGACGACAAGGCCATCAGCGCCATCGTGCCGCCCTCGCCGTTGTTGTTGGCACGCATGATCAGGATCACGTATTTCAGCGCGACGATGATTGTCAGCGTCCAGAACACGAGCGAGAGCACGCCGAGGATGTCGGGTTCGGAGAGCGTCGCGTGCTTGCTTGCGAACACCTCGCGCAGCGCGTACAGCGGGCTGGTGCCGATGTCGCCGTAGACGACGCCCAGTGCCCCCAGGGTCAGGGCGGCCAGACTGGACGTGCCGGATTTGCTGCTCACAAGAACTGACCCCGCGGCAAAGCGCGGGGCGTCGGTCGACAGGGGAGGCATTCTGCGCCCGGCCCCGGGGGCACTGGCAAGCTCGGCCTCAGACGATGTTGCGGCGCAGCAACCGGGCGCGAATCGAGCTTGCCGCGCCCGGCGAATCGACCCCGTGCCTTACTCGTAGACCTCGGCGTCGGGGTCGGTCGCCTCGAGCTCGTAGCTGGCCGCCACCATCGCCAGGCGCGCGATCACGCCGTACATGTAGAAGCGGTTCGGCGCGCTCGCGCCCGGCTTCGCGCCGGGTTTGGGCAGCTGGTTGTGTTCGGCGAACGCGAGTGGCGCGAAGTGCGCGCCGGGCGCGTTCAGGTTCTCGTCGAACGCGCGTTCGGCGTTGACGCGGTAGAAGCCTCCGACGACATAGCGGTCGATCATGTAGACCACCGGTTCGGCGACCGCATCGTTGACGCGCTCGTACGTCGGCACGCCTTCCTGGAGGATCACCTCGTGGACTTCGCGGCCGTCCCGGCCGGTGCTCATCTTGTTGCGCGTGCGGCGGCTGAGGTCTTGCAGGTCCTTCGGGTCGCGCACGGTCATGACGCCCATGCCGTGGCTGCCGGCGTCGTCCTTGACGAGGATGAACGGCTTCTCCTGGATGCCGTATTCCTTGTACTTGCGGCGCACCTTGCCGAGCAGCGTCTCGGCCTGGCTCATCAGCGCTTCGTCGCCGCTGCCGTCCTCGAAGTTGACCTCGCCGCACTTGGCGTACATCGGGTTGATCAGCCACGGGTCCATGCCGAGCAGCTTGGCAAACTTCTTCGCGATCTCTTCGTAGGCGTGAAAGTGGTTCGACTTGCGGCGCGTCGCCCAGCCCGCGTGCAGCGGCGGCAGCAGGTACTGCTCGTGCAGGTTCTGCAGCACCGTCGGGACTCCGGCCGAGAGATCGTTGTTCAGCAGGATCGTGCAGGGGTCGAAGTTCTTCAGCCCGAGCCGGCCGCGCGTGCGCAGCAGCGGCTCGAGCGTGAGCGCGCTGCCATCGGGCAAGGCCACTTCGGTCGGCTGCGTGATCTGCTCGTCGAGCGTGCCCAGCCGCACGTTCAGGCCGGCCGTCTGAAACACCTGCATCAGCCGCTGCACGTTCGCCAGGTAGAAGGTGTTGCGCGTCTGCTTCTCGGGAATCAGCAGCAGGTTCTTCGCCTCGGGGCAGATCTTCTCGATCGCCGCCATCGCGGCCTGCACCGCCAGCGGCAGCATCTCGACCGTCAGGTTGTTGAAGCCGCTGGGGAAGAGATTGGTGTCGACCGGCGCCAGCTTGAAGCCGGCGTTGCGCACGTCGACCGAGGTATAGAACGGCGGCGTGTGCTCCATCCACTCGAGGCGGAACCAGCGCTCGATCGCCGGCAGCGATTCGAGGATGCGCTGCTCCAGTTCGTTGATCGGGCCGTTCAGTGCGGTGATGAGGTGTGGAACCATGAAGAAAGCCCGGGAAGTCTGGCCGCGCGGAGTGCGGTGGGAGGATTCTAGGCATTTGGGGTTTCCCCGAACATGCGCAAGAGGCAAGAAAAAAGGGCTGCCTCGTGGCAGCCCCTGGTTCGTTTGGCCTCGTCAGGCGAGGCTCAACCGGCCTCAGTTGTGGTACGCCGTCTCGCCGTGGGCACTGATGTCCAGGCCCTCGCGCTCGTCTTCCTCGTTGACGCGCAAACCGATGGTCTTGTCGACGATGAAGTAGGCGACGAACGAGACCACGCCCGACCAGACGATCGTCAGCAGCACGGCCTTCAGCTGGATCCACACCTGGGCGCCGATGCCGTTCGAGATCACGCCGGCCGTGACCCAGTCACCGACCAGGCCCGGGCCGCCGAGCGACTGGGTGTTGAACACGCCGGTCAGCAGCGCGCCGACGATGCCGCCGACGCCGTGCACGCCGAACACGTCGAGCGAGTCATCCGCGCCGAGCATCTTCTTCAGGCCGGTCACGCCCCACAGGCAGGCGAAGCCGGCGACGAAGCCGATAACGATCGCCGCCATCAGGCCGACGTTGCCGGCGGCCGGCGTGATCGCCACCAGGCCCGCGACGGCACCCGAGGCGGCACCCAGCATCGAGGCCTTGCCCTTCATCAGCATTTCGCCGAGGCACCACGCCAGCACCGCGGCCGAGGTCGCGCTGAAAGTGTTCATGAACGCGAGCACCGCGCTGTTGCCGGCTTCGAGCGCCGAGCCGGCGTTGAAGCCGAACCAGCCGACCCACAGCAGCGAGGCGCCGACCATCGTCAGCGTCAGCGAGTGCGGCGTGAACGCCTCCTTGCCGTAGCCGACGCGCTTGCCGATCATGAACGCGCCCACCAGCCCGGCCACCGCCGCGTTGATGTGCACGACCGTGCCGCCGGCGAAGTCGAGCGCGCCCATCTGCCAGAGGTAGCCGGCCTTCGCGTTCATCGCGTCGACCACTTCCTTGCCGGTGTAGGCGTCCGGACCCATCCAGAACCAGACCATGTGCGCGATCGGCGCATAGCTGAAGGTGAACCACAGCACCATGAACGCGAGCACGGCCGAGAACTTGGCGCGCTCGGCGAACGCGCCGACGATCAGGCAGCAGGTGATGCCGGCGAAGGTCGCCTGGAACGCCGTGAACAGCATTTCAGGGATGTAGACGCCCTTGCTGAAGGTCGCGCCCATCGCGAAGGTGCCGGTCGCCGGATCGAACAGGCCTTTCAGGAACAGCCGGTCGAAGCCGCCGATGAACGCGTTGCCTTCGGTGAACGCCAGGCTGTAGCCGTACACGCACCACAGCACGACGATGAGCGAGAACGTGACCATCACCTGCATCAGTACCGACAGCATGTTCTTGCTGCGCACCAAGCCACCGTAGAACAGCGCCAAGCCCGGCACCGTCATCAGGATGACGAGCAGGGTCGCGACGATCATCCAGGCGACGTCGCCCTTGTTGGCGACCGGTGCGGCCGCCGCCGGCGCCGAGGCGGCGGAAGCAGCTTCGGCCGCAGCAGGTGCCGCAGCCGGGGCGGCGGAGGCCGTATCGGCCGGCGCCGATGCCGTCGCGGCGGCAGCAGGCGCGGAGGCCGCGTCCTGCGCGATCGACGCGCCGGCAAAGCCCAGGGCGGCGAGCCCCAAGGCCAATGAAGCAATCAGTTTTTTCATGAGGTTGTCTTCTTTTTCCGGTGGGTCAGAGCGCGTCTTTGCCGGTCTCGCCGGTGCGGATGCGAACCACTTGCTCGAGCGACGAGACAAACACCTTGCCGTCACCGATCTTGCCGGTGCGCGCCGCGCCCTCGATCGCCTCGATCACGCGGTCGACGATCGCGTCGTCGACGGCTGCCTCGATCTTCACCTTGGGGAGAAAGTCGACGACGTACTCCGCACCGCGGTACAGCTCGGTGTGGCCCTTCTGACGGCCGAAGCCCTTGACTTCGGTCACCGTGATGCCCTGCACGCCAATGGCGCTGAGAGCTTCGCGGACTTCATCAAGCTTGAACGGCTTGACGATGGCGGTCACCATCTTCATGGTCGAACCTCTTTCTGGACTGGGGAGTGATGCACACGACGGCCGGGCGCAACGCGCCCGTGACCGCCGACCGGATTACAGGGTCTTGGTCAGGGTCGCGATGAAGCGAACCTTGTTGATGTCGCCGTAGAACTCCTTCTTGTTCGCGCCGACGACGGCGCCGGAGATCGACACGCCGGGGCCGGCGACCTTGCTCAGGTCGTAGGTCACGCCGAGCTTGTAGTCGTAGTAGTTCGGCACCAGCACGTTGTCTTTCAGTTCCGACGCGTAGCGTGTGTAGCCGACGTGGGTGTTGATCGTCAGCGCGTCGGTCACCGGGAAGTTGGCGGCCAGATCGAGGTAGCCGGTGTTGCGACCGCTGTATGTGCGCACGCCACCGACCGAGCCCCAGCCGAAGTAGTCCTTCGAGACCGTGTGCGAGTACTTCAGCGTCGCCGGGCCGTAGCTGACGGCGCCGTAGATCTCGGTGGTGTTGAAGTCGGCGACGCCGTTGGCGCTGCGGTTCTTCTGCGCGTAGTAGTACTGCAGGATGCCGACGTCGAAGCCGACGTCCTTGACGATCTCGCCCTTGTAGCCGCCGTAGAAGTCCATCTCGACGCCGGAGTTGGTGAAGCCGATGCTCGAGTTCCAGTTGCCGAGGTAGAAACCGCCGGCGGTCCAGTCGAAGCCGCCCTGCACCGCCGGCTTGTTGTTGCCTTGGTCCTGGCCGCGGTACTTGTAGTTGCTGGTCAGGCTGATGTTGGCCGTCAGCGGAAAGGGCGCCGCGGCTTCTTCGGCGGCTTGCGCCGCGACGCCGAGGGTTGAGGCAATCGCAAGAAACAGAATCGACTTGTTCATCTGAGGTGGCTCCGGTGGGGTTCTAGGGGGGACCACCCTGGTTTTGCACGATGTGTGCCAGCGCACTTGCTGGTCGTTACCTGCTCGCTGGCCAGTTCCTGAGCCGGCGACCGGGCATTTCGGCACCAGATCGATGCACCGTCGCGATGCGCACCAATCAGGTGCGATCGATGCCGCCCGGCTTGGCAACGGGGCGGCAGCACAATCGCCGCAGCGCCGCAAGGCCCCTTCAGATCACGCCCCGAGCCCCTGACCATGTCGCTTGCCGTCATTCACAGCCGCGCGTTGCACGCACTCGAAGCGGCCGAGGTCACGGTCGAGGTGCATTTGGCGAACGGCTTGCCCAGCTTCACGCTGGTCGGCTTGGCCGACACCGAGGTGAAGGAAGCGCGCGAGCGGGTGCGCGCCGCGATCCAGAACAGCGGTCTGGAATTTCCGACCAACAAGCGGATCACCGTGAACCTCGCGCCGGCCGATCTGCCGAAGGAGTCGGGCCGCTTCGATTTGCCGATCGCGCTCGGCATCCTCGCCGCCAGCGGCCAGATCGACCCGGCCCAGGTCGACCGCTTCGAGTTCGCCGGCGAGCTCTCGCTCGGCGGCGAGCTGCGCCCGGTGCGCGGCGCGCTCGCGATGGCGCTCGCCCTCGCGCGCAGCCGCGCGCCGACGAGCCGCGCGCTGGTGCTGCCGCACGCGAGCGCGCGCGAGGCCGCGCTGGTCGAGGGCCTGGCGATCCACGGCGCGGCGCACCTGCTCGACGTGGTCGGCGCGCTGCAAGCGCCCGGCGCGAACCCGCCGGTGCCGCTGGCGCTGACGGTTGCCGACCCGCGCACCGACCCGCCGGCCCTGCCCGACATGCGCGACGTGAAGGGCCAGTCGGCCGCGAAACGCGCGCTCGAAGTCGCCGCCACCGGCGGCCACAGTGTCTTGATGATGGGTTCGCCCGGCACCGGCAAGTCGATGCTGGCGCAGCGCTTCGCCGGGCTGCTGCCGCCACTGTCGCAAGCCGACGCGCTCGAATCGGCCGCGGTGCTGAGCCTGACCGGCGCGTTCGTGCACGCGCGCTGGGGCCAGCGCGTGCTGCGGTCGCCGCACCACACGGCGTCGTCGGTCGCGCTCGTCGGCGGTGGCTCGCCGCCGCGGCCGGGCGAGATCTCGCTGGCGCATCACGGCGTCTTGTTCCTCGACGAATTTCCCGAGTTTCAGCGCGCCGCGCTCGAGGCGCTGCGCGAGCCGCTCGAAACCGGCCGCATCGTGATCTCGCGTGCGGCACGGCAGGCCGAGTTCCCGGCGCGCTTCCAGCTCATCGCGGCGATGAACCCGTGCCCGTGCGGCCACCTCGGCAGCGCCTTGCACGCCTGCCGCTGCACGCCCGACGCGGTCGCGCGCTACCAGGGGCGAATCAGCGGGCCGCTGCTCGACCGCATCGACGTGCAGGTCGAGGTGCCGGCCGTGGCGCCCGACGCGCTCTCGGCCGCGCCCGACGGCGAATCGAGCGCGGCGATCGCGCAGCGTGTGGTCGCCGCCCGCGCACGTGCCTTGGCGCGCCAGGGCTGCGTCAACGCGATGCTGTCGGGCGACGCGTTGGACACGCACGCTGCGCTCGACCCGGCGAGCACGAAGTTCCTGCAGACCGCGGCGGCGCGGCTGGGCTGGTCGGCGCGCGGCTTTCACCGCGTGCTGCGGGTCGCACGCAGCATCGCCGACCTGGCCGATGCCGAGTCGATCGCCACGCCGCACCTGGCCGAGGCAATCCAGTACCGGCGCGTGCTGAGCCGGCCCTGAACCGCAGCCCTCGTCAGGCCCTCAGGAACCCGAGGTCGCGGCTGAAGTTCTTCAGGTTCGGGAACACGGTGTCGAGCTGCGCATTGCTCGCACCGAACCAGAGCCCGAGCGTGCTGCCGATCGTGTCGACCGAGGTCGCCGGCAGGTAAGCGTTGTTCGCCGAATCCGCCAGGTTCAGCCCGAACTGCGGGTAGCGACCGTAGATCTCGCCGCCATTGACCGCACCGCCCATCACGACGTGTTGCGCACCCCAGCCGTGGTCGGTGCCGTCGCCGTTGCTGGTGAGCGTGCGGCCGAAATCGGAGGCGGTGAACAGCGTGACGTTGTTGCGCATGTCGCCGCCGGCCAAGCCGGCCAGCGCGGTATCGAAGTAGCCGAGCGCGTGCGAGAGGCGCGCCAGCAGATCGGCCTGGTTCGTGTTCTGGCCGTCGTGCGTGTCGAAGCCACCCATCGAGACGAAGAACACCTGGCGCTTCGCGCCGAGGCCGTTGCGCGCGCCGATGATGCGCGCCACGGTCTGCAGTTGCGTGGCCAGGCCGTTGTTGGCGAGGTTGTTGGTCGACGGCTGCACATACTGCGTCGGCGCGGTCACGGGCGAGGCCGCCCAAGCCGCCTGGAACGCGGCCTGCGCATCGACCGAGCGCTTCACGATCGCGCCGTATTCGTTCGCGAACAGGTGCGCATTGCTGCCGGTGACGATGCCCTTGAGCATCGCCGACGCCGTGCTCGAACCGAACAGGTTGCCCGACAAGCCGCCGATCTGGGTCGCGCCGCCGTTGCCGACCTGGTACTGGAACACCGTCTCGCCGGCCGAGAACACCGCGTTGCCCGAGACGGAGATGCTGGTGAACACCGTGTTGGCGTTGCTGCTCGCGACCAGGTCGCCGAGGTGGCCGCCCCAGCCGATCTTCACGCCCTCGGGGCCGAGCGCCTGCCAGGTCGATTGCTGGTCGTTGTGCGAGCCGAGCGCTTTGGGCCGCGGCAGCACGCCCGCGACGTACTCGGCGCGCGTCAGCGGCTGCACCAGCGGGCCGGCGTTGGCGAAGATCGCGAGCCGGCCGGCGTTGAACAGATCGCGCGCGATCGTCATGCTCGGGTGCAGCCCGAACGTGAACGCGCTGTTCTCCGCCGCGCCGGCGACGCCCGCGGTGAGCCCGGGCACGATAGTCAGCACGCCGCCGAGGCGGTCGGGCGAGCCGAGTGCCGCGCTGGCGACGACCGGCGTCCCCGGCGCCTTCAGCGCGATTGATTCGGGCGCGACCGAACGCAGCCGCGTGTACTCGTTGAACGACAGCGCATCGGTGCGCAGCACCATGTGCGAGGAGTCGTTGCCGCCGTACAGGAACAGGCAGACGATGGCCTTGTAGTCGGCGGTCTGCGCGACCGCGGTGTTCAGGCTCGCGAGGTTCAGCGCGAACGGCGCAGCCGCCGTGCCGACCGAGCCGGAGACGACCGACGCGGTGCGCAGAAAGCGCCGGCGCGACGCATCGAGACGGGAGGTTTTGAGCAAAGTCATGTGAATGTCCTCTTCACTTCTGAATCAGGTAGTCGGGCGACGCCATCGACAGGAACACCGCGAGGTAGACGCGGTCACGCTTGGCGGCGTCGATGTTGGTCTGGTTGGTCGGCGGCTGCGACGCGTCGGGCGCGCTCGCGCCGGCCGGCGTCGGGTAGACCGGCGCCGGGATCGCCCGGCTCGTCACTGCGGCGACGAGTTGCGTGCGCAGCGCATCGGGCAGCGTGCCGGCGAACAGCAGCAGGTTCATGCGTTCGACCAGTTCGGCGGGCCTGTCGGCGAGTGCGATTTCGGCGCTGTAGTCCTGCTGGATGTCGCGGTTGGTGTCGACCGTGACGATGCTGCGCATGTAGTTCATGTAGCCCGCGACCGACACGTCGTGCACGATCTGCAGTTCGGGCGCGACCAGGCCCGCGTCGGCGATCGACTTGCTCGCGGGCACGTAGCCCGGGCGGTAGAAGTTGAACACCGACGGCGCGACCATCGCAGTCTGGTTCAGGCGCGTCGCCGGGTCGTCGGTGTTGCCGATGCCGATGTAGCGGCCGGTCCGTGAGCTGGCGTTGAACGCGCGCATGAAGTTGGCGAGCCGCACGACCGGCTCGCGCAGCTTGCCGGCATGCGCCGCGCTGCTCGCGGTGCGGGCCTCGGGGTCGAGCAGGATCGCCCTCCAGACCGCCTTCATGTCGCCGCGCTTGCCCGCGCCGTTGTCGTTGAACGCGGTCGCGACGCGGGCCACGTACGCCGGGCTCGGGTTGCTCGTGACCAGACGCTGGATCAGCTGTTTGCCGATGAACGGGCCGACGTTCGGGTGCTTGAACAGCGTGTCGAGCGCGATCTTCAGGTCACCCCGGGTGTCGGCCGTGGTCAGGGTCTGCGCCGCAATGCTGACGCCGAGAAAATTCTTCGCGCCGATCGAATGAAAGTTGGTGTTGGCAGCGAACTGGTTGTAGTCCTGCATCGGGCGCCAGTCGCGCTCGAGGTTCGCGTCGTTGCCGAAAAAACGGCGATTCGTGCGGTCGGTGTTGACGCTGCCGGCGTACCAGCTCCAGCCGGTGAACACCTGCGACAGGCCTTCGAGGTCGGCCGAGACGTAGGCCGGGACGGCCTTGCCGTCGGCACCGGTCACGACCGTGCCATCGAGGTTCAGTTTGTACTGCCCGATCGTGAACAGCTGCGTGATCTCGCGTGCGAAGTTCAGGTCGGGCACGCGGCCGGTGGCCAGGTCCTCTTTCTGGTTCTTCAGGTGCGAGAGGTACACGCCCATCATCGGGTGCAGCGCGACCGCCTCGAGCAGGTCGCGGAAGTTGCCGAACGCGTTATCGGCCAGCATGTCGTAGTACGCCGAGACACCGCGCGGCTGGCCGCGCAAGGTCGCGTCGGTGAACGAAACCACGAAGATTTGCGACAGCGCGAACGCCGCGCGCTGGCGCAGTTGATCTTCGCCGGCGATCGCCTGACTCCAGTACGAATCGAAGAAGTTGGTCTGGCTGATCGTGCCGCCGGTGGCGGCCAGATCGGCCGCGGCCTGGTTCATGGTCAGCCGGTGCCAGGACTGCGGCTTGGCGAACTGCTCGTCGATCCAGGCCGCATACGACATCGTCTGCAGGCGCGTGATCTCGGAGGAAGTCGGGCCGTAGGTGGCTTGGGTCAGGAAGCGCGCGGCCGCCAGCGGCGCGTTGGACGGCCCGGCCGACGCGGGGCCGCTGGTCGGGCCTTCGGCGACGCCGGAGCCGCCGCTGCCGCCTCCGCAGGCGGTGAGCAACGCCAGCAGAGCTGCTGCCGCCGCGCCCCGGGCGAGGCGGGCCGGCAGACGCGCCCGGGTTTCGGACTGTTGAATGGGTTGCACAGGATCTCCCGTTGTGACCTTCGCTCGACGAGCGCGACAGGCCGCAGGGCGCGTGCCCGCAGCGGAAGAACCGGGAACGTCAGCTCACTCAGGCGGTCCGTGACGCAGTTGGCACCCGATCGCACTCACGGTCGCTTTGCCGCGACGGATTGCGCGAGAGTTGCGAAGGAATGATTCCGCGCGTAAGCAGACGCATCCGATCGGATGCGCGCCTGCGCGCGCCTTCAGGCGAACCGCTCGGCCCGTGCTCAGGCCAGCGCCGGCGCGAGCGCCCGGCGCGCGACATCCGCGGCCAGCGCCTGACGCGCGGCCCAGTCGGCCAACTGGTCTTCGCCGATCTTGCCGACGTTGAAGTACGCGGCGTCCGGGTGCGCCATGTAGAAGCCACTGACGCTCGCGGCCGGCGTCATCGCCAGACTCTCGGTCAGCGTCATGCCGATGTCGGCACAGTTCAGCACCTCGAACATCGCGGCCTTCACGGTGTGGTCGGGGCAGGCCGGGTAGCCGGGCGCGGGGCGGATGCCCCGGTACTTCTCGGCGATCATCTCGGCGTTGCTCAAGCGCTCGTCGGCCGCATAGCCCCAGAACTCCTTGCGCACACGCTCGTGCAAGCGTTCGGCGAAGGCTTCGGCGAGGCGGTCGGCGATGGCCTTGAACATGATCGAGCTGTAGTCGTCGAGGTCGGCCTGGAACTGCTGTTCCTTCTTCTCGGCGCCGATGCCGGCGGTGACGGCAAACAGACCGATGTGGTCGGCCACGCCCGAGCCCTTCGGCGCGATGAAATCGGCGAGGCAGCGGTTCGGGCGCATCACGCCGTCGACGACCGGGCGCACCGTCTGCACCCGCAGCCCGCGCCAAGTCATCAGGACGCGTTCCCGCGTTTCGTCGGTGTAGATCTCGATGTCGTCGTCGCCGACCGTGTTCGCCGGGTACAGGCCGATCACCCCGTTGGCGGTGAGCCAGCGGCCTTCGATCGCGCGGCGCAGCAGGCGCTGGCCGTCGCTGAGCACGCGGCGCGCCGACTCGCCGACGATCTCGTCGTTCAGGATCGCGGGGTACGGGCCGGCCAGGTCCCAGGTCTGGAAGAACGGGCCCCAGTCGATGCACGCGGCGATCTCGGCCAGGTCCTGGTTGCGGAACACGCGGCGGCCAATGAACTTCGGCGTCGCCGGCACGAAGCTCGACCAGTCGATCGGCGTCTTGTTCGCGCGCGCCTGCGCCAGCGTCACCATCGGCGTCGCCTTCTTGTTCGCGTGCTGTTCGCGCACGCGCACGTAGTCGGCGTTCAACTCGGTGATGTAGGCCGCAGCGCGGTCGTCACTGAGCAGATCCGAGCAGACGCTGACCGAACGGCTCGCGTCCGGCACATAAACAACCGGCCCTTCGTAGTGCGGCGAAATCTTCACCGCGGTGTGCACACGGCTCGTCGTCGCGCCGCCGATCAGCAACGGAATCTTCTTGATGCGGAACCAGTCGTCGCGCTGCATCTCGCCGGCGACGTACTGCATCTCCTCCAAGCTCGGCGTGATCAGGCCGGACAGGCCGACGATGTCGGCGCCCTCGACCTTGGCGCGCGCGAGGATGTCCTGGCACGCGACCATCACGCCCATGTTGACGACCTCGAAGTTGTTGCACTGGAGCACGACGGTG
>JAZJZJ010000128.1:0-6541 GCA_040389925.1 Pseudomonadota bacterium | reverse complement strand
GCTCGGTCAACGGCAGCAAGGGCGCGTTCGGCCAGACCAACTACTCGGCCGCGAAGGCCGGCGTGCACGGTTTCACGAAGGCGCTGGCGCTCGAAGTGGCGAAGAAGAACGTCACTGTCAACACGATTTCGCCGGGCTACATCGGCACGAAGATGGTCACGGCGATCCCCGAGGAAGTGCTGAACACGAAGATCCTGCCGCAGATTCCGGTCGGGCGGCTCGGCAAGCCCGAAGAGGTGGCGGGGCTGGTGATCTATCTGGCGTCGGAAGAAGCCGCCTTTGTCACAGGCGCCAACATCGCGATCAACGGCGGCCAGCACATGCAGTAGAAATGTTCGCCCCTCGACCGACGGATACGTCGGTCGATCCCCCGAGGGGATGCGGGCCCGCTTGGGAGCGGCCCGACGCCGGACCCGCAACCACTTCGACAACCACCAAAGAGGCTCACACCATGATGAAGGCAGGAATTGACCAGGACGCGATCGTCAAGCTGTTCTCCGAGGCCACGACCAAGCAGGGTGAGGCGCTGCGCAAGGCCGTCGGCGATGCGACGCTGAAGGCGCTGCAGGGCCGCGAGCTGACGATGGCAAACATCAAGAAGGTGCTGTCGACCGTGACGACCGCGGCCACCGCCGGCGCGGCGCAGAACGTGGCCAGCCCGGTCGACGTGGAGGCGATGCTGACGAAAGCCTTCGCCGGCATGGACGCGGCGCTGCTGCAGGCCGTCGAAGCCAACCGCAAGGCGCTGCAGCAGTTCGTCGACCAAGGCGCGGGGCTTCAGGAGAAGCAGCTGAAAGGCGCGCTCGCCAACATCGAGAAGATGGAAGACACCTTCTTCGCGACCGTGACGCAGGCCGCCAAAGGCGTCAGCGGCCCGATGCAGGCACCGTGGGAACACGTGCTCAGCGCGATGAAGATGAAGGGCACCGACACCGGCGCCCAAGCCACGCAGACGGTCGAGCAACTCGTCGCACAAACGCAGACGGCCCTGCGCGATGGCCGTGCCGCGAGCGCGAAGACCGCGCAGGCGATGCTCGACGGCTACGCGGCGCTGGTCAGCGGTGTGCTGATCGGGATGTCTGAAGGCCTGCAGTCGGGTGGCACGGAAGCGCCAGCCGCGAAGGCGAAGAAGAAATAGCGCATCAACGCCACTTCTTGATTCGACCTGCCATCCCCGGCCGCGCTCAAGCGCGGCCTTCTTTTTGGAGACACACCACGAGAATCGTTCACGCCCTCCCCCTCGGGCTGGCCTTCGTCGCCGGCCTCCCCGCCTCGCCGGCAGCTGCCGCCGCAGGACCCGAAGGACACGACCTTCGTCAATTGGCGAATGGCTTCGCGCGCTTGCGTCGCGGTGGAACTCAGTTCGCCGGGCCGAGCAGTCCCGCCAGGTTCAGCACACCGATGAAGGTGTTGAGCCGGCGCGACATGAAATCGGCGCGCACGGCGTCGGTGTCACCGAGCTCGAGCACGCGGGCGTCGCGCCGGCCGTCGCGCGGCCAGGCTTCGGCAGCGCGCGGCACCGGCGTGCCGCTCGCGGCAAAGTCGAACCAGAGTTGACTCGCGCGCTGCGCCGCGGCGCGGTCTTGTGCGGTCGGCGCTGCGCCGAGGCAATCGCACGCGGCCGCGGTGCCCATCGTGTACGGGATGTCGGCGCCGTGCGGCACACCGGCCTGCTGGCCGCGCACGCCCTCGCCGACATAGTCGTAGTAATAGCGCCAGGTCGGCGCGCGCGCCGTGTGCAGCCAGGCGATGCGGCGCGCGAACGCGGTGAACGCGAGGTCGCGCGCGGTCTGGCGGCCGAGTTGTGCGTCGGTCAACTCCTTCGGGTACAGCGACTTCACGGCGATGCGCGCCACGCCGAGTTTCTTCACCAGCGCCGCCGGGTCCATGCCGAAGGCCACCGCCACACTGCCGTCGTCGCTGGTGGAGCCGATGATCAGCGGCAGCTGCGCTTCGGTGCCCTTGCGGAAGCTCGCGAGAATGGTCTGCGGCAGCGCGCGGTCGCCAACGATGAACGAGGGCGCGAGCGACTCGCCCGGGCCGACGCGCGGCGCGAAGGCTTCGGCCGGCACCGCGCGCAGATCGGCGGCGCTGGCCTTCGCGCCGTCGAGCTTCAGCCCGGCCGCGACGTTCGCTGCCGTCGTGCGCGCTTTCGCCAGCGTGTGGCTCGGAATGCCGTACGGGCTTTGCGCGATGCCTTTGTGGAACAACCCGGTCGCCAGCGGCGAGACGAACAGCGCCAGCACGCTCTCGGCGCCGGCCGACTGGCCGAAGATCGTGACGTTGCCCGGGTCGCCGCCGAAGGCCGCGACGTTGCGCTGCACCCAGCGCAGCGCGGCAATCTGGTCCAGCAGGCCGAAGTTGACGTCGTCACCCGGCTTGGCGACCGACGGGTGGGCGAAGAAGCCGAGCGCGCCGAGCCGGTAGTTGATCGTCACGATCACGGCACCGCGCGCGGCCAACGGCGCGCCGCTGTAGATCGGCGTGCCGCCCGAACCGAACACCAGCGCGCCGCCGTGGATCCAGACCATCACCGGCAGCTTGGCGCCAGCGTCGGCCGCGGGGGTCCAGACGTTCAGGAACAGGCAATCTTCGGCGATCGGCCGCACATCGCCACCGCCGTTGTCGATCGACATCTCGGGCTTCTGAATGCAGGCCGCACCGGGCTTCAGCGCCGACTGAACGCCTGGCCACGGCACGACCGGCTGTGGCGCACGCCAGCGCAGATCGCCGACCGGCGGTGCGGCGTAGCGGATGCCCTGGAATGTCGCGAGCGCGCCGTCGAGCCGACCCGCGACGCGCCCGCCTTCGATGCTCGCTTCGAGCAGTGGCGTGGCGGCGGTCGCCGAGTGGGGGGCGACGAACAGGGAAGCGATCAGCGGCGTGATGAGGACGAGCAGCTTCCGCATCGGGGCACTATATAGACAAACCCCCCTGACCTTGCGGTTCAGAGGGGCGGGTGGCTCTCGCCACCATTTGGAACTCCGGAGGAATGTGGTCCGGGGTTCCTTTGGCGCAGTGACTGCGCCAGTTGGGTTGCCTGCATGCAGGCCCTTCTAACTTAGAGCACGCGCCCGTCGCCTTCAAGCGCCGCGAACTATCGTGTGCCCTCTTGTCAGGCGCCCGGTTTCATGATCGCGTCGAACACGCCCTGCACGCGCCGCTCGACCGCCGCGTCCATGCGGATCGCGCGGCCCCACTCGCGGCTCGTTTCGCCGGGCCACTTGTTGGTCGCGTCCAGCCCCATCTTGCCGCCCAAGCCACTGACCGGCGAGGCGAAATCGAGGTAGTCGATCGGCGTGTGCTCGACCAGCGTGGTGTCGCGCACCGGGTCGACACGGGTCGTGATGGCCCAGATCACTTCCTTCCAGTCGCGGATGTCGACATCGTCGTCGGTCACGACGATGAACTTGGTGTACATGAACTGGCGCAAAAAGCTCCAGATGCCGAACATCAGCCGCTTCGCGTGGCCCGGGTAGCTCTTCCTGATGCTGACGATCGCCATCCGGTAGCTGCAGCCCTCGGGCGGCAGGTAGAAGTCGACGATCTCGGGAAACTGCTTCTGCAGGATCGGCACGAACACCTCGTTCAGCGCGACGCCCAGGATCGCCGGCTCGTCCGGCGGTTTGCCGGTGTAGGTCGAGTGGTAGATCGGGTCGGTGCGGTGCGTGATGCGATCGATCTCGAACACCGGGAACCAGTCCTGCTCGTTGTAATAGCCGGTGTGGTCGCCGAACGGGCCTTCGAGCGCGTGCAGGTAGCCGCCCATCTCCCTGGTCTTGACGCCGTGTTCGCTGACGCCGGCGAAGCCTGTCGCCGCGACCGGGATGTGGCCTTCGAGCACGATCTCGGCACTGGCCGGCACCTGCAGCATCACGCCGGCGTCGCCGACGTTCGAATCCGCCAGTTCGGTGCGGCTGCCGCGCAGCAAGCCGGCGAACTGGTACTCCGAGAGCGTATCGGGCACCGGCGTGACCGCGCCGAGGATGGTGGCCGGGTCGGCGCCCAGCGCCACTGCCAGCGGGAACGGCTGACCCGGCTTGGCGAGCGCGAAGTCGCGGAAGTCGAGCGCGCCGCCGCGGTGGGCGAGCCAACGCATGATGACCTGGTTCTTCGCGATCACCTGCTGGCGGTAGATCCCGAGGTTCTGGCGTGCCCGCGCGGCAGCAAAGCCCTGCGGGCCGCGGGTGATCACGAGGCCCCACGTGATCAGCGGGCCGGCATCTTCGGGCCAGCAGGTCTGCACCGGCAGTCGGCCGAGGTCGACTTCGGCGCCGTCGAGCACCACCTCCTGGCAGGCCGGTTTGCGCACCATCGAAGGCTTCATGTCCCACAGCGCCTTGGCCATGCCGAGCAGCTTGCCGGCGTCCTTCAGACCCTTCGGCGGCTCGGGCTCTTTCAGGCTGGCGAGCAGGCGGCCGACGTCGCGAAGCTCGGCAACGTCATCGGCACCCATTCCCATCGCGACCCGTTTTGGCGTGCCGAACAGGTTTGTCAAGGCCGAAATTTTGTAACCCACGGGATTTTGGAACCACAGCGCCGGGCCACCGGCGCGCAGCACGAAGTCACTGACCGCTGTCATCTCGAGCCGCGCCGACACTGGCTCCGCGACGCGTTTGAGCTCGCCGACCCGTTCCAGACCGTTCATGAAGTCACGCAGATCGCGATATTTCATACAAATAAGTAATTAGAGAGAAGTTTGATAGTCTTGACTGGTTATGAAGCAGCTTGCTAGATTCCGGCCTCTCTCTGACCGGCAAAGGGATAACCCGGGAGCGCATCGTTGGGATGCACGCTCCGCGGCTCGTCTTCTCTTGCCGATCGGGCAGCTGACTTCGGTGGCGCCTTTCCTGCGTCCGCCGCTGTCAGCCAACAATTATCGCCGCCGCTCGGTGGTGCACCGGCTCGATGAGCCGGTGCAGAACCGGGCAACCCGGCGAGCGAAGGAGTGACAGATGGCATTCAGCCAAGTGATGCAGGTGGCGCGCGACGCCTCCGCGCAATCGGCGAGCGGGCTTGCAAGCCTGGTTCGATCGGTACGCAATGCCTCGGCGCAATCGGCCACGGTGTTCTTGAAGGACGTGGGCCAGGGCCTGCTCGAAGTCAGCCACAACACGCTGGCGCTGCTCGGCCTGTTGCTGGCCGCGGTGCTGATCTTCGCCGCCGGGCGCGCCGACATCCGCCACGAAGCCGAGGTCTGGACGCTGGGCTGGCTGCAGGCGCGCCAGGAGGCGCGTGCCGAACCCGTTGACACAGATTCGGCACTGGCGGCCGAGCTGAGCGAACCCGACGCAATCACCCGCGCCACCGCCTCCGACCCGAAGGCGCTGAGCCGCCAGCAGGCCGCGGTGGCGAGTTGGCTGTCGCGCCGCTACAAGGTTGCGCCGGAGCCGGTCAGCCGGCTGGTGCAGGAGGCTTGGAGCGTCGGCCAGAAGGCCGGGCTCGACCCGACGCTGATTCTGGCGATCATGGCGATCGAATCCAGCTTCAATCCGTTCGCGCAGAGTTCCGTCGGTGCGCAGGGCCTGATGCAGGTCATGACGAAGATCCACAACGACAAGTACGAGGCCTTCGGCGGCAATCACGCAGCGTTCGACCCGGTCACGAACCTGCGCGTCGGCGTGCAGGTGCTGAAAGAGTGCATCGCGCGCGCCGGCAGCTTGGAGGCCGGCCTGCGCTTCTACGTGGGTGCCGCCAACCTCGAGGACGACGGTGGCTACGCCAGCAAGGTGCTGAACGAGCAGAACAGACTCAGGTTGGTCGCCAGCGGCAAGAATGTGCCGCTGCTGCAACGCCCGATCCTGACCGCAGTGCCGGTGGCGAAGCCGGATGCAACACCCGATACGACGATCAAAACCGGGACCGAGCCCGCACCCGCACCGGAGCAGGTCGCCCTGCTGCGCTGACCGCCGTTCCGGCGCCGCGCTACACTGGCGGCGCCGCGCGACTGGCGATGCGGCCCCCCGCGCTGGCCACCGTGCCGCGCGAACCGGGGCCTGAGGTGGGTTACCACCGGGAAGCGCGGTCGGCACCCGCGTCGGCGGGTTGCCGTTCAGCCGTTCGCCTGGGCAGCCTCGAAGCCACCTGCAGCACGCAGGCGTTCAACTTCGGGGACTTCGCTTGAAGAGGACTGCCAACCATGTTTGACCGCGCCCAATCGACCATCGCCCATGTCGACCCCGAACTCTGGTCTGTCGTCCAGCACGAGAACCAGCGTCAGGAAGAGCACATCGAGCTGATCGCTTCGGAAAATTACGTCTCGCCGGCCGTGATGGCCGCGCAGGGCACGCAGCTGACCAACAAGTACGCCGAGGGCTATCCCGGCAAGCGCTACTACGGCGGTTGCGAGTTCGTCGACATTGCCGAGCAACTCGCGATCGACCGTGTGAAGCAGCTGTTCGGCGCGCAGTTCGCCAACGTGCAGGCGAACTCGGGCTCGCAGGCGAACCAGTCGGTGTTCTTCGGTCTGCTGCAGCCCGGCGACACGATCATGGGCATGAGCCTGGCCGAAGGCGGCCACCTGACCCACGGCATGCCGCTG
>JAZJZJ010000127.1:0-3139 GCA_040389925.1 Pseudomonadota bacterium | reverse complement strand
ACTGGATGATCCCCGGCAAGATGGTCAAGGGCATGGGCGGCGCGATGGACCTGGTGGCCGGCGTCGCGCGTGTGCTGGTGCTGATGGAGCATGTCGCGAAGAAGAAGGACGGCACGATCGACCTGAAGATCCTGCCCGAGTGCTCGCTGCCGCTGACTGGCGTCGGCGTCGTTAATCGCATCATCACCGACCTCGCGGTGCTCGACGTGACGCCGGCGGGGCTGAAGCTGATTGAGCTTGCCGAGGGCGTGACGCGCGAAGAGCTGCAATCGAAGACCGGCGTGCCGGTGCTCTGAGCAGGGCCGTGCTGCATGACCCGGCGCGCCACGAGGCCCTGACCGCCGCGCCGTGGAACGAGGCCGCGGCGCGGCGCACGATCCAGGCGATCGCCGATGACCTCTGTGCGCACTTCGATGCGGCCACGCTCTGGCCGGTGCACCCGCGCGAGCGCGAGGACGGCGACAAGCCGGTGCCGCAGCCGATGCTCTACAACGGCGCGGCGGGCGTGGTCTGGGCGCTGCAGCGACTGCGCGAGCAGGGCGCGGCGCGCGTCGATCTCCACTTGGAGACCATCGTCGCGGGGCTGCACGAGCACAGCCGCCACTGGATCAGCGCGCACGAGTCCGAGTGGCCGTCGTACTTTCTCGGCCACTCGGCGGTGCTGCTGTTGCAGTGGCGGCACGGCCGCTCGCCGGGAGTGGCCGACGAACTCTTCGCGTTGGTCGAAAGCAACCTGGAGAACAAGGCGCTCGAAGCGCTGTGGGGTTCGCCGGGCACGCTGGTCGCCGCGTTGCACATGCTCGAAGCGACCGCAGGCACACCCGAAGCACAGCGCTGGCACGCGCTGTTCCGCCGCGGCATCGACCTGCTGTGGGCGCAGATGGTGCCGGCGCGCCACAGCGCGCAGCCGCAGCGCGAGGTCTGGGTCTGGACGCAGGACCTGTACGGCAGGGTCGTCCAGTACATGGGCGCCGGCCACGGCTTTGCCGGCAACGTCTTCCCGGTGATTCGCGGCGCGCGCTGGCTCGACGCTGCGGTGGTCGCGGCCTTCGAGGCGCGCACGGTCGACGCGCTCGACGTCTGCGCAACGCGCGAGCCCGGCCTCGTGCACTGGGGTCCGCATTTCGACGTCACCACGACGGGCTATCCGGTCAAGGCGCTGCTGCAGGACTGCCATGGCGGCCCCGGCATCATTTGCCGCCTCGCCGGCACGCGCTCGGCGCCGCTGCGCGCGCTGCTGGTCGACGCCGGCGAACTCGTCTGGCAGGCCGGCCCGCTGGTCAAACGGCCCGGCCTGTGTCACGGCACCGACGGCAACGGCTTCGCGTTCCTGAAACTGCATGCGATGACCGGCGAGGCACAGTGGCTCGATCGCGCACGCGCGTTCGCGATGCACGCCATCCGGCAGTCGGAGGCGCTCGCCGAGCAATACGGCTGCCGGGTGCCGTCGCTGTGGACCGGCGACGCAGGCTTGGCGATCTACCTGCAGGCCTGCATCACGGCCGATCCGGCGCTGCCGACGCTCGACGTGTTCTGAGCGCTACCTGGTGGCTGCAGCCTTCTGCCGCTGAAGCTCGTTGCGCTTCATCTTCAGGTAGTCGTCGCGCTCGATCTCGTGCAACTGCTGCTTGTGGCGCTCGGTCGAGGCGAACCAGTCGCGCAGGCGCTTCTCCTGCTGCTCGCCCGGCGGCGCCGCGAGCGAGCCGAGGTAGGCCTCGATCGCCAGGTAGTAGCGCATCGTGTTGCGCTCGACCACACCGCGCACACCGTCGATGTAGACCGGTTTGCCGTCTTCGGTCTTGCCGGTCACGCTGAAGCCGACCTTCTCGCGCCCCGCGGTCGACAAGTAGGCCTGCATCGCCAGCCGCGCCGTCGTACCGTACCCGTACGCGTACGACATGTGGATGAAACTGCGCTTGTCGTCGAGCGGCACCGCTTCGAGCGCGAGCCGGTAGTTGCGCGTGCCGACCGGGCCGGCATCGGCGGCCATCTGCACGCGCAGGTAGTCGGCGCTCGCCGCCGGCATGCTGTAGGCGAACTCGACCTTGTAGCCATCGTCGAGCGGTTGGTCGAACTTGCGCCCGACCACCAGGCTCAGCACCTCCGCCGGTGGCTTGCCGGCGGCGCTGCAGCCCTTCACATTGAGGTGCAGGATCAGCAAATCGCACCAGTGGTCCATGCCCTGCAGCGCCGGGCCGACGACGCTGAACGGCTGCTCGACGATGGCGTAGACCTCGCCCTTCAGGTCGCCTGCGTTCTGGGTCGATTCGAGCACCAGCGGACGCTGGAACGGATTGCTCGCGAGCTTCTCGCGCAGGCTGTCGTGCTTCGCTCTCAAGGTCGGCGCGTCCTGCGCCTGCGCCGGTGACGCGAACAGGAAGGCCAAGGCGAGCACGGCGGCTCGTTGCCACGATGTCTTCATGAGCTTGTCTCCTCGATCGACTGGTCAGAGCCAGTATTGCCACAGACGCCCGAACTGCTCCTTGATGCGCTGAACCGGCGAGCGCTGCTGCCATTGTTCGAGCGTGACCTGTTTCGACTCGGCCAGATCGGCGTCGAACGCCGCGCGCATGCGCTGGCCGAACTCGTTGCCGAGCACGACCGCGTTCACTTCCTGATTGTGCAGAAAGCTGCGCCAGTCGAGGTTGGTGGAACCGACCGTGGCCCAGACACCGTCGATCAGCGCCGTCTTCGCGTGCAACAACGCGTTCTGGCGCTCGTAGATCCGGATGCCGGCGCGCAGCAGATCGTCGTAGTGCGAGCGCCCGGCGTGAAACACAAGTGCCGAATCGGTCGCGCCGGGCAGCACGATCTTGACCTCGACACCGCGCGTCACCGCGGCCTTCAGCGACGCGACGAGCCGCGGGTCGGGGACGAAATAGGCGTTGGTCAGCAGCACCTCTTTCTCGGCCGAATCAATCGCCGAAATCAGCGTCGCGTAGATCATGCTGTACGGCTCGTCGGGCGAGCCACCGATCGCGTGAACAACCTCGTTGCCCTGGCGCGTCAGCGCCGGAAAGTACTTGCGCCGCGCGAGCGGCGGGCCTTTCTGCTTGCCCCAGGTTTCGATGAACAGCTTCTGCAGTTCGGCGACGACCGGGCCGTCGATCTGCAGGTCGGTGTCGCGCCACGGCAGCTT
>JAZJZJ010000126.1:2236-6445 GCA_040389925.1 Pseudomonadota bacterium | reverse complement strand
ACACGAAGGCCGGTGCGCCGGGGCCGCCGTTCAGGTACTTGTAGCCGCAGCCGACCGCGAAGTCGGCGTCGGCCGCGCTCAGGTCGACCGGCACGGCGCCGGCCGAGTGCGCCAGGTCCCAGACCACGAGCGCGCCGGCGGCGTGCGCGTCGCGTGTGACCTGCGCCATCTCGAACATGCGGCCGGTGCGGTAGTTCACGTGGGTCAGCATCAGGACCGCGAGCTGGTCATTCAGGTGCGCGGGGAGGTCGTCGGCGTCGATCAGCGCCAGCGTCAGGCCGTGCTCGCGCGCGAGGGTTTCGGCGATGTACAGGTCGGTCGGGAAGTTGCTGCGCTCCGAGACGATCGTGCGCCGCTTCGGCGCGTCGGCCTTCTGCAGCGCGATCGCGGTGCTCAGCACCTTGTAGAGATTCACCGAGGTCGAGTCGGCGACGATCAGCTCGTTCGCGCCGGCGCCGACCAGCGTGGCGATCTGGTTGCCGATGCGCTGTGCGAGGTCGATCCAGCCGGCGGTGTTCCAGCTGCGGATCAGGCCGACACCCCACTCGTCGCGCACGACCTGCTGCACGCGCGCGGCGGTCGCCTTCGGCAACGCGCCGAGCGAGTTGCCGTCGAGGTAGATCACGCCGTCGGGCAGATCGAACTCATGGCGCAGCGGGGCGAGCGGATCGGCCGCATCGAGCGACAGGCAATCTTGTCGGGTTGTCATCACAGTTCTCGCAACACCGCGCGCACCGGGGACGCGTCGGCCATCGTCAGTTTGAGGGGCAAGGCGATCAGTTCGTAGTCGCCGGCCGGCACGTCGTCGAGCACCAGGTTCTCGAGCACGCGCAGGTCGTGCTCGAGCAGCAGGTGGTGGCTGTCGAGTGTCTTGCTGTCGGCCGGGTCGACCGATTGGCTGTCGATGCCGACGAGGCGCACGCCGCGCGACGCGAGCCAGCGAATCGTTTCGGGCGCGAAGGCCGAGAACTCGGGCGACCAGTGCGTCGGCGCGGCCGCGCAGGTGCGCACGAGCACGCGCGGCGGCAGGTGCTCAGCGGCATGCGCGAGGTGCTCTGGCCGCACCAGCGGTCCGCAACCGATCGCGTGGATCACGCGACACGGCCCGAGGTACGGCGCGAGATCGACCTCGCCGATCGTCGGCGCGCCCGGTCCGTAGTGCAGCGGTGCATCGGCATGCGCGCCGATGTGCGGCGACATCGTGATCGCGGAAAGGTTCACCGGGCAGTCGGGGCCGATCCGCGCGGTCCATTGCTGCGAATAGGCGGTGTCGCCCGGGAAGAGCGGCGAGCCGGGCCCGACGGGCGGAGAGATGTCCCAGAGTCTGTTCATCGCAGCGCGAAGGTAGCACCGCCGATTCGGGCGCGGTGTCGGTTTTTTCGCACACCGGGAGCCTTCTGGTCAGGGACCGCTGCCACGCGCCGATGCCGGCGCGCGCACCACGGTCACCGTGCAGTCGGCGTCGGCGGCCACGCGGGCCGACACGCTGCCCAAGTAGCGCCGCAGGCCACCGCTGCTGCGCGCGCCCAGCACGATCTGGTCGACCTGGTTCTTGCGCGCGTAGTCGACGATCGCGCTGGCCGCATCGGGCGCCTCCAGCACCTGGAACGTGATGCGACCGTCCGGCATGCCGGCGGGCGGCGCGATGGCCTGCACAACCGGGCGGGCCCAGTTCTTCAACTGCACCAGCAGGTTGACGTGCTTGCTGCTGCCGTCCTTGTCGGTCAGCTCGTCCATCGCGATGCGATTCGTCTTCATCACGGTCACGCAGGCCAGCCGCGTGTCGGGTTCGGTTCGCAGCAGCCGCTGCAGGCTCTCGCGCAGGCTCGCCAGCAGCGCGGCGTCGGCACCAGCGACGTCGACCGCCGCCATCAGGATCCGGCTGCGCGCGGTCTGCGTCGCCGCACTCGCGTCGCTGGCGGGCTCGGCCCCCATCGCGGCGAACCAGCGCCGCACCACCCGCAGCCCGCCGCTGCGCGTGCTGCGTTCGGCGCGCTCGGTCAGTGTCACCTGCTCCGGATGCTGCAGATCGAACGCGAGTTGCGCACCGCTCTGGTAGCGCCGTTCAGGTTTGACCTCGAGACAGCGCAGGATGATCTCCTGCAGCCACGGCGGGCAATCCGGGCGCAGTGCGCGCGGCGGCGTCGGGTCGCGATACAGGCGCTGGCGCAGGCCGCGCACGCTGGTCGGCGCGCCGAACGGGCGCACGCCGGTGGCGAGGTGGTAGAGCATCACGCCGAGCGCGAACAGGTCGCTGCGCGGGTCGTTGCGCACGAACTGCACCTGCTCCGGCGACATGTACGGGCCGGTGCCCATCGGCAACTCGAACTCCTCTTCGAGCAGATCGGGCAGCTGGTCGTGGCGCGACAGCCCGAAGTCGATCAGCACCGCCTCGCCCGGCGTGCCGTCGGCGCCCGGGCGGAACATGATGTTGCTCGGCTTCACGTCGAGGTGGATGACATGCTGGCGATGCAGGTCGTGCAGCGCCAGCGCCACCTTCGCGCCGATCTGCGCGACCTCGGCGAGCGGGACCGGCGCGGCGTCCAGGCGTGGCCTCAGGCAGGCACCGTCGATGCGCTCCATCACGATGTAGGGCAGCTCGGTGAAGTCGCCCTTCGCGACGAAGCGCGGCACGTGCACGCCGCCCAGCGTGGGCATGATCATCTGCTCGACCTCGAAACCGACGATGGTTGCCGGGTCGTCGCCGCCCTTGATGCGCGGCACCTTCATCAGCAGCGGCAGCGGGTCGTCCGAGCCGAGGCGCGACACGCGCCAGAGCTGCGCCATGCCGCCCAGGTGCGAGCGTTCTTCGAGCACGAAGCCGTCGATGACCTGGCCCGGCGCGAGTGGCCCCCGGCGTGGCGCGACGGCGTCAGCAGGCATGGATCAGCCGCCGCGCCAGCGCTTCGGGCAGGCCCGCCGCGCGCACCTTGGCGGCAGCTGCGTCGTGGTCGTAGGCGACGCGGTGAAAGGTCAGCGTCGCCACGTCGGGCTCGAGGATCGCATAGCAGGCGGCGGGGTTGCCGTCGCGCGGTTGCCCCGCCGAGCCGGGGATCGCGAGCCAGCGCCGGTGCGACGACAGCGGGATCGGCATGCCGGGCGTGGGTACGAAATCGCCGGCCTTGCCGGCGCTTGTCAGGTGGTACAGCGCCTGGTCGTGGACGTGGCCGCAGAAGGTGTAGCGCCGGTCGCTCGCCTGCAGGCTGCGCACCGCCTCGGACCGCCCTTCGAGGTAGGCCCACTCGGCGGGCGCGTAGGCGTTGGCGTGGACGCAGAGCATGTCCGCATCGAGGGCGGTCAGCGGCCGCGCGCGCAGGAAGTCGATCTGGTCGGGCGCGAGCTGCGAGCGGGTCCATTCGACGACCCGGCGCGCATCGGCCGTCATCGTCGGTCGCGGCCCCTGGACCACCGCCTCATCGTGGTTGCCGAGCACCGCGATCGCGCCGCGCGCGACCTCGTCCCGGACCAGATCGACGACCCAAGCCGGGTCGGCGCCGTAGCCGACATAGTCACCGAGGAACGCGAAGCGCTGCGCGCCTTGCGCGCGAGCGTGCGCCATCACGGCGCTGACCGCTTCACGATTGGCGTGCAGATCGGCGACGAGGGCGAGTTTCATGGGGATTGCGCTCCGAATCACGGAGCGAGGCGTCGATGCGTCGTGCGTCCCGCCCCGCGGGTTCAGCCGATGCGTCCAAGCACCAAGTACTCCATCAGCGCCTTCTGCGCATGCAGGCGATTCTCCGCTTCGTCCCAGACCACGGATTGAGGCCCGTCAATCACTTCGGCCTCGACTTCCTCGCCGCGGTGCGCGGGCAGGCAGTGCATGAAGAGGGCATCGGGCTGCGCGGCGGCCATCATGTCGGCGTCGACGCACCAGTCGACGAAGGCTTTCATGCGCGCTTCGTTCTCCTCCTCGAAACCCATGCTGGTCCATACATCGGTCGTGACCAGGTGCGCGCCGGCGCAGGCGTCCATCGGGTGGTTGAAGGTCTTCACGCAGCCGGGGTTCTTCACGCCGGCCATCAGCGGGTCGATCTCGTAGCCGCCGGGCGTGCTCACGTGCAGCGTGAAGCCGAGGATGTCGGCGGCCTGCAGCCAGGTGTTGGCCATGTTGTTGCCGTCGCCGACCCACGCGACCACCTTGCCCTTGATGTCGCCGCGGTGCTCGATGAAGGTGAAGATGTCGGCCAGGATCTGGCACGGGTGGTA
>JAZJZJ010000126.1:0-2143 GCA_040389925.1 Pseudomonadota bacterium | reverse complement strand
GGCCTCGAAGCTCACGCGGGTGCGCGTGCTGGCCTTCTCGAAGATCATCGCCAGCGTGCGGTCGACCAGCGGCGTGTACTTTTCGTAGTTCTTGAAGCGCTTCTTGATCGTCGCGGCGCGCTCGAACAGGTAGGTGTACTCCTCGGCGCGCAGGTCCTTGAACTGCAGGTAGTGCTTGATCAGGCTCATGCCGGGCTTCATGGAGTCAGAGGTTCGGCGAGGAAGCCCTTGATGATCGGCACCAGAATCGCGACGATCTGTGCCGCTTCGTCGGCATTCAGGATCAGCGGCGGCACCAGGCGGATGACCTTGTCGGCGGTCACGCTGAGCATCAGCCCTGCCTCGGCCGCACGGTTCAGGATCACGCCGCACGGCCGATCGAGTTCGATGCCGATCATCAGGCCCTGGCCGCGGATGTCGGCCACGCCCGCCACACCTTCGAGCCCGCGCTTCAAGCCGGCCATCAGCGCAGCGCCCACGGTGGCCGCATTCGCGAGCAGGCCTTCTTCTTCCATGATCCGGATCGTCTCGACCCCGGCGCGCATCGCCAGCGGGTTGCCGCCGAAGGTCGTGCCGTGGTTGCCAGGCCCGAACACGTTCGCCGCCTTCGGGCCGCAGACGATCGCGCCGACCGGCACGCCCGAGCCGAGGCCCTTGGCGAGCGGCATCACGTCGGGCTGGATGCCGGCCCATTGATGCGCGAACCACTTGCCGGTGCGGCCCATGCCGCACTGCACTTCGTCGAGCATCAGCAGCCAGCCGTTGGCGTCGCAGATGCGGCGCACTTCCTGCAAGTACTGAATCGTCGCCGGGCGGATGCCGCCTTCGCCCTGGATCACTTCGAGGAACACCGCGACCACGTTCTTGTTGGTCACCGCCACTTTCTCGATCGCGGCCGAATCGTTCAGCGGCACGCGCACGAAGCCTTCGACCAGCGGGCCGAACCCGGCCTGCACCTTGACGTTGCCGGTGGCCGAGAGCGTCGCGATCGAGCGGCCATGGAACGCGGCTTCGTAGACGACGATCTCCGGGCGGGCTATGCCCTTGTCGTGCCCGTACTTGCGCGCGATCTTCAGCGCGGCCTCGTTCGCCTCCAGGCCAGTGCTGCAGAAGAACACGTTGGTCAGGCCGGAGAGCTCGCACAGCTTCGCCGCGAGCTGCTCCTGCAGTGGCACGAGGTAGTAGTTCGAGCTGTGGATGATCTTGCCGATCTGGTCGTTCAGCGCCGGCACCAGCTTGGGGTGCGCGTGGCCGAGCGTGTTGACCGCGATGCCGCCGAGGCCGTCGAGGTACTTCTTGCCCTCGGTGTCCCAGAGCCAGCAGCCTCGGCCATGCGAGAGCGCGATCGGCAGACGGCCGTAGGTCTTCATCACATGGGGTTCGGGGGAGGCGGGCAGCTTGTCCGGGGCATTCATCGTCGAGTCACTCCGAAAAGGGAAAAGAGCGAGCGGGCCTGCGCACGTCCGACGACATCCGCAGCCCGCTCCCGGCGAATTCTAAATCCGCCCTGTGAAATGCTGACGAACGCGGGATGCAACCCGAGCCCATCGGCACAGATCGTGCTGCACTGCAACACATTCGCGGCACAATCGGACCTGTGGCGCGTGTGGCCGTTGTGGCGCGAGCGCCCGGCGTGGCCACGCAGCGACAGCCGAATCCAGACGATGACCAACACCCCCCCGCGCGAATTCTTCATCCAGGGCATCACCCTGGACGGCCATGCCTTTCGACCGAGCGATTGGGCCGAGCGACTGGCGGGTGCGATGTCGTGCTTCCGCCCCGACGGGGTACACGGCGGCATCGGTTCGTTCATCGGTTACTCGCCGCTGTGCGTGCCGCGCTTGATCAACGGCGTGAAGTGCGTGATCGTCAGCGAGGCGCTGCGCGACGTCGAGCCGATGGCTTGGGACTTCGTGATGAACTTCGCCCGGGACAACCAGCTGCAGATGACCGAGGCGTGCCTCGTGCCGGAGCCACCGAAGCCGCAATGAAAAAGGGCTCGCAATGCGAGCCCTTCACAAAGCAGAAAGGCCCGCAATGCGGGCCTTTCGGGTTCCACCCTCAGTTCGATCAGGCGGCGGGAGCAGCCAGCGCCTTGACCTTGGCCGACAGGCGGCTCTTGTGGCGGGCGGCCTTGTTCTTG
>JAZJZJ010000125.1:20753-35749 GCA_040389925.1 Pseudomonadota bacterium | reverse complement strand
ACGTGCAGGTCAAGCGCATCCACGAGTACAAGCGCCAGCTGCTGAACGTGCTGCACGCGGTGACGCGCTACCAGGCGATTCTGGCGAACCCGAATGGCGTCGACGGTCAGGATTGGGTGCCGCGCACGGTGATCTTCGCCGGCAAGGCCGCATCGAGCTACGCGATGGCGAAGACCATCATCCGGCTGATCCACGACGTCGGCAGCGTCGTCAACAACGACCCGCGCATCGGCGCCAAGCTGAAGGTCGTGTTCGTGCCGAACTACGGCGTCTCGGTGGCCGAAACGATCATGCCGGGGGCCGATCTGTCGGAGCAAATCTCCACCGCCGGCACCGAGGCCTCGGGCACCGGCAACATGAAGCTGGCGCTGAACGGGGCGTTGACGATCGGCACCGACGACGGCGCCAACATCGAGATCCGCCAGAACGTCGGCGACGACAACATCTTCATCTTCGGGCTGAAGACGCCCGAGGTGATGGCGCTGAAGCAAAGCGGCTACCAGCCGCTGCGCTTCTACGAGAGCATCCCGGCGCTGAAGGCGGTGCTCGATGCAATCTCGGGCGGCGCGTTTTCGCCCGATGAGCCGGCGCGCTATCGCGGGCTGGTCGACTCGCTGCTGTGGGGTGGCGATCACTACCTGCTGCTGGCCGACTACGAATCGTATGTCGCCACGCAGCTGAAGGTCGACGCGCTCTACCGCGATCCGGGCCAGTGGGCCGAACGCGCGATCACGAATGTGGCCGGCATGGGCGCGTTCTCGTCCGACCGCACGATCCGGGCGTACGCGAAGCAGATTTGGGGCATCGCACCGGAGGCACGCTGAGCGACACGCTTGTTAGGATGCGTCGGCACCCCGAGAACCGACCCCCTGATGCTTGACGCTGCTGCGATCGACTCCCTTCGCCACGCTGCGCACGGTGATCCGTTCGCCGTGCTCGGCATTCACGCCGACGCAGCGGGCCGGCCGTGGCTGCGTGCGATGCTGCCCGGCGCAGCCCAGGTGGCGGTGCTCGACGCCCGCAACGGCGAGCTGATCGGCACGCTGACGCCGTCTCATGCCGACGGCTTCTTCGAGGGCCTGCTCAGCACCCCCGACTGCCCGAACTACCGGCTGCAAGTGCGCTGGGGCGACGGGCAGTCGACGATTGTCGACGACCCGTACCGCTTCCCGCCGGTGCTCGGCGAGCTCGACATCTGGCTGCTCGGCGAAGGCTCGCACCTGCGACCGTTCGAGGTCCTCGGCGCCGCGCAGCGCGTGATGCTCGGTGTTGCCGGCACCAGCTTCGCGGTCTGGGCGCCGAATGCGTCGCAGGTCAGCGTGGTCGGCGACTTCAACCACTGGGACGCGCGCCGCCACCCGATGCGGCTGAGGCGCGAGTGCGGGGTCTGGGAGATCTTTCTGCCCGGCGTCGGCGTGGGCGCGAAGTACAAGTACCAGATCCGTGCGCGCAATGGCCGCGTGCTGCCGCAGAAGGCCGATCCGTACGCATTGCAGTGCGAACTGCGCCCCGCAACCGCGAGCGTGGTCGCGCGCATGCCGTCGGTGGTGCCGAAGTCCGAGGCGCGCCAGCGCGCGAACGCGCTCGATGCGCCAATCAGCATCTACGAGGTGCATCTCGGCTCGTGGCGCCGCAAGCACGACCACCACAGCGGCCCCGACGGTCGCTGGCTCAGCTGGGACGAACTCGCGAGCGAGCTCGTCCCGTATGCACGCGAGATGGGCTTCACGCACCTCGAACTGCTGCCGGTCGGCGAGCATCCTTTTGACGGCTCCTGGGGCTACCAGCCGATCGGCTTGTACGCGCCGACCTCGCGCTTCGGTGACCCGGCCGGTTTTCGCCGCTTCGTCGACCGCTGCCATGCCGAGGGGCTCGGTCTGCTGCTCGACTGGGTGCCGGCGCACTTCCCCGCCGACGCGCACGGCCCCGCTGACTTCGACGGCACCCATCTGTACGAGTACGCCGACCCGCGCGAAGGCTTTCACCAAGACTGGAACACGCTGATCTACAACTTCGGCCGCACCGAAGTCAGAAACTTCCTGGTCGCCAATGCGCTGTACTGGCTCGAGCGCTACAACGTCGATGGCCTGCGCGTCGACGCGGTCGCCTCGATGCTGTACCGCGACTACAGCCGCCAACCCGGCGAGTGGATCCCGAACGAGCACGGCGGGCGCGAGAACCTCGAGGCGATCGCGTTCCTGAAGCGCATGAACGAAGTCGTCGGCGGCGAGCGGCCGCAGGCGGTCACGCTGGCGGAAGAATCGACCGCCTTCCCCGGTGTCTCGCGCCCGACCTGGGCCGGCGGTCTCGGTTTCCACTACAAATGGAACATGGGCTGGATGCACGACACGCTGCAGTACATCCGGCGCGATCCGGTCCACCGCAAGCACCACCAGGGCGAGATGACCTTCAGTCTGGTCTACGCCTTCACCGAGAACTTCGTGCTGCCGATCTCGCACGACGAGGTCGTGCACGGCAAAGGTTCGATGCTCGCCAAGATGCCCGGCGACCGCTGGCAGCAGTTCGCAAACCTGCGCGCCTACTACGGCTACATGTTCGGCCACCCCGGCAAGAAGCTGCTGTTCATGGGCTGCGAGTTTGCGCAAGCTGCCGAGTGGAACCACGATCGCAGCCTCGACTGGCACCTGCTCGACGATGCGTCATCCGCCAACGCGCACGACGGCGTGCGCAAGCTGCTGCGTGACCTGAACGCGCTCTACAAGGCGACGCCCGCGCTCTATCAGCGCGACTTCACGCCCGACGGCTTCGAGTGGATAGACCACGACGACGCCGAGCACTCGGTGCTGAGCTTCGTGCGCCGCGGCGCCGATGCCGGCACACTGATCCTTGTGGTCTGCAACTTCACGCCCACGCCGCAGCGCGGCTACCGGGTCGGCGCGCCGCACGCTGGTGTCTACCGCGAATGCCTGAACACCGACTCGGCGCATTACGGCGGCAGCAACGTCGGCACCCCGCTCGGCGCGGCGATCACGCAGGATCTGCCGTTCCACGGCAAGCCGCACTCGATCGTGATCGACCTGCCGCCGCTGGCGACCGTGATGTTCGAATGGACAGCCTGAGCGCGGCGCCCGGCGACACGGTCGCAGCGACGACCTTTGCGATCACCGACGGCCGGCCGTGGCCGATCGGTGCGCATGCCGACGCGACCGGCGTCAACGTCGCGGTGTTCTCGGCCCATGCCACCGCGATCGATCTGTGCGTGTTCGACGCCACCGGCACCGGTGAGGTCGCACGCATGCGCCTGCCCGGCCACAGCGGCGACGTCTGGCACGGGCACATCGCGGGCGCGAAGGCGGGCCTCGTCTACGGCCTGCGCGCGCATGGCCCGTGGCGACCCGACAAAGGGCATCGCTTCAACCCGACCAAGCTGCTGCTCGATCCGTATGCGCGCGAGATCGTCGGCGGCTTCGACTGGCGCGACGAGCAGTTCGGCGCCGACCGCGCCCACCCGAAGCAGATGGACACGCGCGACAACGCCGCCACCGCACTGAAGGCGCGCGTGACGCACGACGCGTACGACTGGGGCGACGACCGCGCGCCGGGCACAGCGCTCGCCGACAGCGTGATTTACGAGTTGCATGTCAAGGGCTTTTCGAAACGGAATCCGGCCGTGCCCGAGGCCCTGCGCGGCACCTATGCCGGGCTCGGTGATCCGGCATCGATCGCGCACCTGCGCGCGCTCGGCGTCACCGCAGTGAGCCTGCTGCCGGTGCACCAGCGCGTCGACGAGGAACGCCTGATCCGGACGGGCCTGACGAATTACTGGGGCTACAACACGATCGGCTTCTTCGCCGTCGAGCCGCGCTTGAGCTGCACCCCCGACGACGGCGCGGCGACGCGCGCCGAGTTCCGCGACATGGTCAAGGCGCTGCATGCCGCGGGCATCGAAGTCATCCTCGACGTGGTGTTCAACCACACCGCCGAGGGCGATGCGGCCGGCCCGCAGGTAGCCTTCAGAGGCCTCGACAACGCGAGCTGGTACCGCCTGCCGCCCGAGGCGCGCAGCGATTACGACAACTACACCGGCTGCGGCAACACGGTCGATCTGCGGCACCCGCGCGTGCTGCAGTTCGTGCTGGATTCGATGCGCTACTGGGTCGAGCACTTCCACGTCGACGGCTACCGCTTCGATCTCGCGCCGGTGCTCGGCCGCGGCGACGAAGGCTTCGCGCGCCAGCACGCGTTCTTCGCCGCCGTGGCGCAAGACCCGGTGCTGGCGCGCGTGAAGCTGATCGCCGAGCCGTGGGATCTGGGCCCCGGTGGCTACCAGGTCGGCAACTTCCCGAACGGCTGGGTCGAGTGGAACGACAAGTTTCGCGACGACATGCGCAGCTTCTGGCTGCGGCATCCGGCCACGCGCGGCGGCTTCGCGCAGCGGCTGTGCGGCTCGAGCGACATCTACCAGGCGCGCGGCCGCACACCGGCCGAATCGCTGAACTACGTGATCTCGCACGACGGTTTCACGCTGCGCGATCTGGTCAGCTACAACGAGCGCCACAACCTGGCGAACGGTGAGGCCAACCGCGACGGCACCGCCAACAACCTGAGCTTCAACGCCGGGATCGAAGGCCCGACCGACGATGGCGCGATCAACACGCTGCGCGCCCGGCTGCAGCGCGCGCTGCTCGCCACCACCGTGCTGGCGCAAGGCACGCCGATGCTCTGCGCCGGCGACGAGCTCGGCCACACCCAGGGCGGCAACAACAACCCGTACTGTCACGACAGCGAGATCACCTGGATCGACTGGGCCGCGGCGGACGCCGACCTGATCGCCTTCATCGCGCGGTTGTGCGCGCTGCGCCGCCGCGCGCAGCCGTTCGCGAACCGCTGGTACAGCGGCCTGACCGATCCGCTCGGCCTGCACGACCTGACCTGGATCACGCGCGCTGGCGAGCCACTGCGGAGCGACGCATGGGCCGACGCGTCGGCGCGCGTGCTCGGTTGTCTGATCGGTGAGCCCGGCCGGGCCGCGGCGCCGCTGCTGCTGCTGGTGAATGCCGACGCCGACGCCACCACCTTCATGCTGCCGGCGGGCGTCTGGCAGGTGCTGCTCGACACCACGCACCCGCGCGGCATCGGGAGCTGGTACGGGCAAGGCGAGGTCGAGCTGCCGCTGCCGGCCGCGAGCCTGATGCTGCTCGCTGCCGCGGGCGCGAGCATCACGCTGTAGCGACGCCCGCCTCACCAACGAAAAGGGGCGCCCGAAGGCGCCCCCGCAGAACCTGCAGCGTCCCCGTCTTAACGCACGACGGCGATCTGGTCGCGCTTGTCACCCTTGTAGGTGAACAAGGTCAGTGCGCCGTTCTTCACGTCGCCCTTGTCGTCGAACGAGATGACGCCGGTCACGCCCTTGTAGCCATCGGTCTTGGCCAGCACCGGCAGGTAGACCTTCGGGTCGGCCGAGCCGGCCTTGACCATCGCAGCGGCCATCACCATCGTCGCGTCGTAGACGTACGGTGCGTACACCTGAACGTCGATGCCGAACTTCTTCTTGTAGTCGGCGTAGAACTTCTCCATGCCGGCCTTTTGCGTGCCTTCGACGCCACCGGCCTCGGCGCAAACCACTTGGCCGTCGGCCATCGCGCCACCGGCGAGCTTCGGCAGGCCGGCCGAGCAGATGCCGTCGCCGCCCATGAACTTGGCGTTGATGCCGAGTTGCTTCATCTGGCGGATCATCGGGCCGGCGACGGCGTCCATGCCGCCGAAGAAGATGATGTCGGGCTTCTTGGCCTTGATCTGGGTCAGGATCGCGGTGAAGTCGGTCGCCTTGTCGGTGGTGAATTGCGTTTCGGCAATCGTGCCACCCGAGGCCTTGACGGCCTTGGTGAACTCTTCGGCCACGCCTTGGCCGTAGGCCGTGCGGTCATCGATCACGGCGAAGGTCTTGCCCTTCAGCTCCTTGACCCCGTACTTGCCGAGCGTGCTGCCCAGGTGCACATCGTCGGCGACCACACGGAAGGCGGTCTTGAAGCCTTGACGGGTGTACTTCGGGTTCGTCGCCGACGGCGAGATCTGCGGGATGCCGGCATCGCTGTAGATCTTCGACGCGGGAATCGTGGTGCCCGAATTCAGGTGGCCGATCACGCCGGCGACCTTCGAGTCGACCAGCTTCTGCGCGACCGCCGTGCCCTGCTTCGGATCGCCGGCGTCGTCTTCGGGGACGAGTTCGAACTTGACCTTCTTGCCGCCGATCGTCGTGCCCTTGGCGTTGAGTTCCTCGATCGCCATCTTGGCGCCGTTCTCATTGTCCTTGCCCAGGTGGGCGATGCCGCCGCTGGTCGGGCCGACGTGGCCGATTTTGACGACCATGTCTTGGGCGTACGAGGCGCCACCGATCATCACCATGGCTGCGGCGACGATCGTGTTCAGTTTGACTTGCATGCAAAACCTCCAGAGGGGATGTTCAAACAAAGGAAACGGTTGATATCTCAACGGGCGACACAATAACCCAAATAAATCGCGATCCCTATAGTGGTGAACGCCGGGTCGCCCGCCGCCAGAAAGCCCGCGTGTTCGCGACACGCCGGCCCTCGGGGTCTACCCACAACGCGCGAGTCAACGCGTGCGATGACGCGCCAGTTCCTGGGCCACCGCACGGGCGACGACATCACGCAAGGTCGATGCCAGCTCGGTACGGGCCTCGCGCACGATGCTGTCGGCGGCACGGTTGAGCAGCGGCGTCAGCGCCTCGCGCAGCCGGTAGTCGAGCATCAATTCGACCTGACGCTGCACCTCGACCAGCACGCCCTGGATCATCTGCTCCTCGGCCAAGCGCAGCGGCGGCAACTGCGTGGTCAGCATGTCGGCCTCCACCGGATGCGCCTCGACCGCCGGCAGCGGCAACTGCACTTCACCGGGTGCCGGCGCGTGCGGCCAGGCGATGACCTCGGTCAGCGTCGGCACCCGATCGGGCGGCAGCGCCCCGCCCGCGCTCATCAGGCAACCTCCATGCTTCGCATTGCGGTGTTCGCCTTGGGCCCACGGAAGTGGGCCCCTGCGTGGCCCATGACGGCCCGGCGTCTCATACCGCCACCTCGTGCTTGCGGATCTCGTAGCCGCGCGTCGCGTAGTGCTTCCAGCGCAGCCGGGCGGCGTTGCGGTCGTCTTCGTCGGGCGTGACGATCTCGATCACCTTGGCGAAACTCTCGAAGCCCGCGGCGGCGTCGATGCCGAGGTTGATCAGCACGTCGCGCTGCGGCGCAGCGCTCGCATCCTGCAGCAACCAGACCCTGGTCGCCGCGCGCAAGCGCTCGGTGATCGGCTGGCCCGGCTTCGGCATGACGTGCGGGATGAACTCGAGGTCGGCGAAGGTCCAGAGCGCGCGATCGAAGTGCTGCAGCGCCGGCGCCGGGCCGGCGAGCACGACGCTCGCGCCGGCGCGCGTCGCCTTGCGCACGAGCCGACAGGTGTAGTCCGTGCGGTCGGGCACGTTGAAATGAAAGCTCACCTCGGTCATGCCGAACTCGACGCTCGTGCTGCGCTCAGGCCACCTGCGCCAGCACAAAGTGCGTCAGCAGCGGCACCGGCCGCCCGGTCGCGCCCTTCGCGGCGCCCGACTTCCACGCGGTGCCGGCGATGTCGAGATGCGCCCACGGGTACTTGGCGGTGAAGCGCTTCAGGAACATCGCCGCGGTGATCGCACCGCCCGGGCGGCCGCCGATGTTGGCCATGTCGGCGAAGTTGCTCTTCAGGCCCGCGTCGTACTCTTCGTCGAGCGGCATGCGCCAGCACGGGTCGAGGCCCTTCGCGCTCGCCTCGAGCATCTGCGCGGCGACCTTGTCGTCGGCCGTGAACAGGCCCGAGTTGTGGTGGCCGAGCGCGACCACGCAGGCGCCGGTGAGTGTGGCCACGTCGACCACGACGGCGGGCTTGAAGCGCTCGGCGTAGGTCAGCGCATCGCACAGGATCAGCCGGCCTTCGGCGTCGGTGTTGAGGATCTCGATGGTCTGGCCCGACATGCTCGTGACCACGTCGCCCGGCTTCACCGCGTTGCCGGCCGGCATGTTCTCGCACGACGGGATGATGCAGACCAGATTCAGCTTCGGCTTCAGCTCAGCGACCGCACGCAAGGTGCCGAGCACGCTCGCGGCGCCGCCCATGTCGTACTTCATCTCGTCCATCTCGGCGCCCGGCTTCAACGAAATGCCGCCGGTGTCGAAGGTGATGCCCTTGCCGACCAGCACCACCGGCGCCTGCGACTTCGCCGCACCGTCGTAGCGCGCGACGATGAAGCGCAGCGGCTCGGTCGAGGCCTGCGCAACCGACAGGAACGAGCCCATGCCGAGCTTCTCGCAGGCCTTGCGGTCGAGCACCTCGACCTTCAGGCCGTACTCCTTGCCGAGCTTCTTCGCGACATCGGCCAGATGCGTCGGCGTGCAGTGGTTGCCCGGGCGGTTCGCCCATTCGCGCGCCAGGTTCACGCCGGCGCCGATTGCGTGGCCGCGCACGAGGCCCTGCTGAACCGGCTTCCCATCGGCCTTCGCGCACAGCACGCTGATCTTGTCGAGCTTCGACGCGGCTGGCGCGCTCGGCTTGGTATGGCGGTACAGGTACGTGCACTCGCGCGCCGCGGTGACGACCGCCTCGGCGTGCGCGTCGGTCAGCGTGCCGGCGCCGGCCAGGCCAACGGCCACATGCTTGGCGCCGCTGTCCTTGACGAGGTTGATGCCGTTCGCGACTGCGGCCTTGAACGCCTTCACGCTCGACCCGCCCGCGGCGACGAACGCGACGCGGGCGGCGCGCACGCCGGCCGGGCGATGCAGGTAGAGGCTCTTGCCGGCCTTCAGCACGAGGTCGCCGTGGGCCAGCGCATCGCTGAGCGCAGCAGCGAGCGGCGCGTCGAGCGCCGCGTCGACGGCATCGCCGGTGACGACGAGCACGAGCGCGTCGCAAGTCAGGCTGGCAAGGGTATCGGGAGACGAAATCTGATGACGAAAGTCCATAATCGGCGGGTCCTTTAGACGAACTGACGATGTTATTCGATTCCACTTTGCGCCGAGAACTGGCGCGCAACTTCGGTGCGACCCTCGTGGTCATCCTCACCATCGTGCTGACGATGATGCTGATCCGCACCCTCGGTCAGGCCGCGGGCGGGCAGGTTGCGCCGCAAGACGTGATCCTGCTGCTCGGCTATGTCGCGCTCGGCCACCTGCCGACGATGTTGGCGCTGTCGCTGTTCATCGCGGTCGTCGCCACGCTCTCGCGCATGTACCGCGAGAGCGAGATGACGATCTGGTTCGCCAGCGGCGTCGGCCTGACGCGCTTCGTGCGCCCGGTGCTGCGCGTGTGCTGGCCGGTGCTGCTGGTGATCGGCGTGCTCGCGCTGTTCGTCTGGCCGTGGCAGAACCTGCGCGGCGTCGAGCTGAAAGAGCGCTTCGAGCGCCGCTCCGATCTGTCGCGCGTCACGCCCGGCCAGTTCCAGACCTCGAACGACGGCACGCGCGTGTTCTTCATCGAACGCGATGCGACCGACAGCCGCACCGGCCGCAATGTGTTCATCCTGAGCTCGAAGCCCGACTCCGAATCGGTCACCTCGGCGCGCAGCGGCCGCATCGAGATGGTTGGCGACGACCGCTTCTTGCAGCTCAGCCGCGGCCAGCAGAACGAAGAGAACCTGAAGACCGGCGACAAGACGCTGGCGCGCTTCGAGGGCTACAGCGCGCGCGCCGGCGAGCGCGTGATCTCGGGGCTCGACAACCTGCCGCCGAAGGCGCGCACCAGCCTCGCCTTGCTGCTGGAGCCGACCGCGCGCAATCAGGGCGAGCTGGTGTGGCGGCTCGGCCTGCTGTTCGGCGCCGCCAACATGGTGCTGCTCGGCATCGGCCTGTCGGCGACCAACCCGCGCCGCGCCAGCAACTGGAACCTGCTGTTCGCGCTGATGAGCTTCGCGATCTACTACAACGTGATCAACCTGTCGCAGGCGTGGGTCGCGGGCGGCAAGATCGGCATGGGTGCGGCGCTGATCCTTGCTCATGGCGGCGCGTTCCTGATCGCGCTCGGGTTGCTGTGGTGGCGCGAGAGCGGCAACCGCCGCGGCCGCTGGCGCGCGCGTCTGGCCGTGAACGCAGCGGCGCCGACGTGAAGACCGTTCGCCGCCTGTTCTATGTCGACATCGTGACCGCGGTCGCGTTCGTCGCGGCCGCGTTCCTGTCGCTGTCGTTCTTCATCGACTTCATCGACCAGCTCGGCGATGTCGGCCAGAACGGCTACACGATGTTCCAGGCGACGCTGTATTCGCTGCTGTTGCTGCCCGGGCATTTCTACGAAGTCGCGCCGATCGCGGTGCTGATCGGCACGATCTACACGCTGTCGCGCATGGCGCAATCGTCGGAGTACACGATCCTGCGCACCGGCGGGCTCGGGCCGTGGCGTGCGCTGTCGCTGCTGACCACGCTCGGCCTGGTGTTCGGCGTGCTGACCTTCGTCGTCGGCGACTACCTCGCGCCGCTCAGCGAGCGCCAGGCCAATCAGGTGCAGGCGATGGTCAAGGGCGGCACGAAGCTGGGGCGCTCGGGCGCATGGCTGAAAGACCATGTGACCACGCCCGACGGCGAACGCAGCTACTCGATCAATGTCGGCTCGGCCGGCCCGAAAACCTTGCTGCACGACATCCGCATTTTCGAGTTCGACGGCGATGGCCGCCTGCTGCGCCGCATCGGTGCGGTCAGCGCGCAGGTGGAGCCGAACCAGACCTGGACCCTGAAAGACGTGACGCTGACGCGCTGGGCGGTCGACGCCAGCGACGGCACCGTGCAGGTGCCCGAAGAGAAGCTTCCGGTCGTCGTCTGGAAAAGCGGCCTGTCGGCCGCGGTGGTCGCCGCCGCGGTGTCGCCGGTGAGCTCGATGTCGACGATCGATCTGGCGCGCTACATCGGCCACCTCGCCGACAACGAACAGGCCGCGCAACGCCACCAGATCCAGTTCTGGAAGCGCGCGCTCTACCCGTTCGCATGCCTCGTGATGGTCGGCCTCGCGCTGCCGTTCGCGTACATGCATGCACGCGCCGGCGGCGTGAGCCTGAAGGTCTTCGGCGGCATCATGCTGGGCATCAGCTTCGTGCTGCTGAACAACGTCGCCGGCCACCTCGGCCTGCTGCGCGACTGGACGCCGTGGATGGTGGCGGCCGCACCCAGCCTGCTTTACCTGCTGCTGTCGTTCGCGGCGTTCAGCTGGCTGGTGAGGTATCGATGAAGCGGGGCGTCCTGCTGTTCGCGCACGGCGCGCGCGACCCGCGCTGGGCCGCGCCGTTCGAGGATGTGGCCCGCCGCATTCGCGAGCGCGACCCGGCGCTCGTGGTTCAGCTCGCCTTCCTGGAGTTCATGACGCCGAGCTTGCGCGAGGCCGGCGAGTTGCTGGCCGGTGCAGGTTGCACGCAAGTCGACGTGATTCCGCTGTTCCTCGGTGCCGGCGGCCATGTGCGCAAGGACCTGCCCGAATTGCTCGCCGAACTCGCCGCCGCCCACCCGCAGGTGCGGTGGCAGTTGCAGCGCGCCATCGGCGAGATCGACAGCGTCATCGAGGCAATGGCCCGCGCTGCCATCGCCAGCCTGAACGACACACTGCCATGAACCTGCACCAGTTCCGCTTCGTCCAGGAAGCCGCGCGCCGCGACCTGAACCTGACCGAGACGGCGAAGGCGCTGTTCACGTCGCAGCCCGGCATTTCGAAGGCGATCCTCGAACTCGAAGCCGAGCTCGGCGTCGACATTTTCGCCCGCCACGGCAAGCGCCTGCGCCGCATCACCGAGCCGGGGCAACAGGTATTGAAGTGCATCGAGATCATCATGCGCGAGGTCGGTAACCTGAAGCGCATCGGCGAGGAGTTCTCGATGCAGGACGCCGGCACGCTGTCGATCGCGACCACGCACAGCCAGGCGCGCTACTTTCTGCCGGAGCCGGTGGCGCAACTGCGCAAGCGTTTTCCGAAGGTCAACATCAGCCTGCACCAGGGCTCGCCGGAACAGGTCGCGCGCATGGTGCGCGACGAGATCGCCGACATCGGCATCGCGACCGAAGCGCTCGCCGACGTGCCCGAGCTCGTGACGCTGCCGTGCTACGAATGGCGCCATGCGATCGTGATGCCGGCCGGCCACCCGCTGGCGCAGGTCGAGCGCATCTCGCTCGAGGATCTGGCAATGCTGCCGCTGGTCTCGTACCACCCGTCGTTCAGCGGCCGCACGCGCGTCGACCAGGCATTCGCGACACGCAGCCTCAAGCCCAACATCGTGCTCGAGGCGATCGACGCCGACGTGATCAAGACCTATGTGCGCATCGGTCTCGGTGTGGGCATCGTCGCCGAGATCGCGGTGCGCGACGACCCGCCCGGCGGCGATCTGGTCGCGCGCCCGGTCGGCCACCTGTTCGGCAACAACGTCACGCGCATCGCGTTCAAGCGCGGCGCGTACCTGCGCGAGTTCGTCTACGCCTTCGCCGAGATGCTGTCGGACCGCCTGAGCCGCAAGCTGATCACCGGCGCAATGACCGGCGACGCCGACGACTATCAACTCTGACTTCCGATTCACGCATGAACACGAGCTTCCCCACGCCCACGATCACCAGCCGGCTGCCGCATGTCGGCACGACGATCTTCACCGTGATGTCGGCGCTCGCGCTTGAGCACGGTGCCGTCAATCTCGGCCAGGGCTTCCCCGATTTCGACTGCGATCCGCGCCTGCTCGACGCTGTCGACGCCGCGATGCGCGCCGGCCTGAACCAGTACCCGCCGATGGCCGGCGTGCCGGCACTGCGCGAGGCGGTCGCCGCGAAGATCGCGTCGATGTACGGCCACGCCTACGACCCCGGCACCGAGATCACGATCACCGCCGGCGCGACGCAGGCGATCATCACGATCATCCTGGCCATCGTGCACCCGGGCGACGAAGTGATCGTGCTCGACCCGTGCTACGACAGCTACGAGCCGAACATCGAGCTGGCTGGCGGCAAAGCCGTCCACGTACCGCTGACGCCGGGCACCTTCGAGCCTGACTTCGCGCTGATCCGGGCCGCGATCACGCCGCGCACGCGCGCGATCGTGATCAACACGCCGCACAACCCGAGCGCCACGGTCTGGTCGGCCGCACACATGAATCAGCTCGCCGCGTTGCTGCGCGGCACCGACATCATCGTCGTCGCCGACGAGGTCTACGAGCACATGGTGTTCGACGGCGCCTTGCACCAGAGCGTCGCGCGATTCCCCGAACTGGCGCAACGCAGCTTCGTCGTCTCGAGCTTCGGCAAGACCTATCACGTGACCGGCTGGAAGGTCGGCTACGTGGCGGCGCCGGCGCCGCTGATGGCCGAGTTCCGCAAGGTGCACCAGTTCAACGTGTTCACCGTCAACACGCCGATGCAACACGCGCTCGCGCGCTTCATGGCCGACCCGCAGCACCATTTGGCGCTGCCGGCGTTCTACCAGCGCAAGCGCGATCTGTTTCTCGACGGCTTGGCGAAGACGCGGCTGCGCCCGCTGCGCACCAGCGGGAGCTACTTCCAGTGCGTCGATTACTCCGAAGTGAGCGATCTGGCCGAGGCCGACTTCTGCCGCTGGCTGACGGCCGAGGTGGGTGTCGCGGCGATCCCGTTGGCGGCGTTCTACCGCGACGGTTTCGAGCAGCGCATCGCGCGCTTTTGCTTCGCGAAGAAGGACGAAACCCTGCAGCTGGCGCTTGCCCGCCTCGCGGGCATCTGACCCCGAGCCCTAGCCTCAGCGGTTGTCGCCGGTCTTCGGCGGCTTGGCGGGTTCGTCGACCGTGAAGTCGACAAAATTGATGTCGTTCGAGGACTGCGAGGCGCCGCTGCTCGGCAACGCCGAAGGCGGCGTCTCGACGTCGTGGGTGCCCGGCCCCAACGACACGTCGAGGTCAAGCGGGATCGTCAGCATGTCGATGCGTGGTGCGTCGCCGGGTTGCGCAGTCGCGTTCAGTCGCGCGATCGGCTCTTCGGCCGGATCGTCGAGCGGCAGCAAGAGGTCGACCGCGGGGCTCGGCGACGCGCCGGCATGCTCGGCCAGATCGCGGGCGATCGCATAGAGGAACAGCAGTTCGCGGTAGGCCGGGAGCTCGAAGGTGTCGCCGTTCTTGTCGCGCCGGAACAGCGATGCATCGAGGGTCTCGAGGACGCGCGCCGGCGAGGCCCACAGCTGCTGAAGCCGCGCGATCGTGTCGGTGTAGTCCGCCAGCACGCGGCCCTGCTGGGGGTCGGCGTCCCAGTCGGGTGCATAGGAATTGAAGCGCCGGTTGAAGCGCTCGCGGATGCGCTCGTAAGCGTCGCCCTCGCCCCGTCGGCGGTAGATCTCGAGCAGCTTGAGGTACGGCAGCGGGCCGGTCCCGCCGTCGTTGCGCACATGGCTCATCAGCAGCTCGATCGCTGCTTCGTCCTGGCCGAGCACGAGGAAGAACTCGGCCTGCTGCTCCAGATCGATCAGTTCTTCGACCGTCAGTGCGCGCGGCTTCTCGGCGGTGGCCAGCGTGGCGATCGGCGCCGTCTCGTCTTCCTCGATGAAGGTCGAGATCTGGAACGCATCGGCTTCACCCGGCTGCACGCCGAGCGGTGCGGGCGCCGAAGGCTCGGGCTCGTCGGGCACCGCCGCGAGTCGGGCGTCCGACGCCGCCGGCGCGGGCGCCGGGCCGGACCACCACTGCGACGACGAGCGCGTGCGCACCTGGCGCCACCACAGTCCTGCGACCGCCAGCGCGAGCAGCGCCACCACGCCGGCGAGCGCGTAAACGAGCGGGTTGGCGTAGCGTTCCGATTCGGCCCCCTTCAGGCGCAACTGCAATGCGGCCAGCGACGCCTGCGTGGCTTGGGCGTCGGCGCGCAGCTTCGCCAGCCCCTCTTCGAGGGACTGGATGCGTTGGCGCTCCTTCGCGAGCAGCTCGGCGGATTCGTCTGCCTTGGCCGCGGAGGCGGGCTCCGAGGCGGTCGGCGCAATCGGTGCGGTCGGTGCGGCCGCCACGGCGATCGGCGCGGACGCCGGCG
>JAZJZJ010000125.1:0-20743 GCA_040389925.1 Pseudomonadota bacterium | reverse complement strand
TTGATTGAAAAAGCGATCGCGGCCAATACGGCGGGCGATGCCGCCGGGCGTGCGACGACCGGCGCGGCGGTTTCGAGTTGCAGTCGCGCCCCGGCCGGCGCGGCGCGCGCCACGCTCGGTTGGCGCGACCGCGTCGGGCGCGGCGCTCGCTCGGCGCGCGCTGCCGCCGGTGATGCGACAGCCACAGCCCGCGTCGCGGCCCGCGGCCGCGCGTCGGACGCGCCACTGCGAACGGTGTTGCGCTCGGCCGCTGCCGGTGGGTTCATGCCTTGGGCCGCCGCGAAGATCGGCGCGGCTGGGGAGTCGACGCGTTGCGCAGCCACCGGCTCGGGTGCTGGGGCGGTCTGCGCCGCGTTGATCAGCGGCGGATCGATGAAGGCGACGAAGCGGCGCGTGACCTTCGCAGTGCAGCCGAGCGTGACGCTGACCGTGACCACCGGTTCGTCGATCAACCCGCTCGTGGTGATGCGCACGCGGCGATCGGACCCATCGCCACCTTCGAGCGCGACCCGGACCTGCTGTTGTGGCAGCTGGTTCTCACCCGACTGCACCTCGGCCGAGACACATTCGCGCGCCAGCAATTCATCGGGTTCGAGCCGCACTGCCGCCACAAAATTGAGCGGCTGGCCGAGCTGGGTGGTGTTGCTGATGCGCCCGAAACCGACGGCATCGACCGATGGGGCGGCCAACCCGAGCGCAGTGCCGATCGCGAGTGTCGCGGTGAGGGTCGAGACTGCGCGCATGCGGTTGAGGTGGTGGATGATGGCCGTTGCTGTTGAATTCCCGAGGGACTCTAGCATGAAGACCTCGCGCGGCCGCCCGGCGCAGCCCGCTTGCAACGGGCTCGCGTGACACAATTCCCGTCGCGACCGGCGCGGCGCTGCTCACGCCGAAAAATGGTCCGCAAACACCTGCCAAATCGCCCGATCGGACCCCTCATGCCCGCTGAACTCCTGACCGAACGCCTCGGCACGACGCTTGTGCTGACACTGAGCGATCCGGCCACACGCAATACGCTGTCGCGCGAGGTGATCGCGGCCGGCATCGAATCGCTCGATCGCGCCGAGGCGGATGCCGGGGTGCGCTGCGTGCTGCTGCGCGGCGCCGGGGATCACTTCTGCGCCGGCGGCAACCTGCAGGGCCTGCTCGAGCGGCGCCGCGCCGGGCCGCCGGCGCAGGTCGCGATGCTGGAGCACCTGAATCAATTCGTCGACGCGCTGCGCACCTGTCCGAAACCGGTGATCGCGGCGGTCGAAGGCGCTGCCGCCGGGGCCGGTTTCTCGCTCGCGCTGGCCTGCGACCTGATCGTCGCGGCCGACGACGCGCGCTTCATCCTCTCGTACGGCCGCATCGGCCTGTCGCCAGACGGCGGCGCGACTTGGGCGCTGAGCCAAGCGCTGCCGCGCGCACTGCTGCAGCAAATGGTGTGGCTCGGCGAGCCGGTCACCGCGCAGCAACTGCATGGCTGGGGCATCGTCGGCCGGGTCGCCGACCACGGTCAGGCGGTCAGCGAAGCACTGCGTCTGGCCGAGCGGCTGGCCGCGATGGCGCCGAACGCGATCGCCAGCGGCAAGCAGCTCGTGCGCGAGGCGACCGATCGCACGCTCTCGGCCCAACTCGATGCCGAGCGCGATCACTTCGTCGAGAACCTGTTCCACGCCAACGGCGCCGAGGGCCTGAACGCCTTCCTCGAAAAGCGCGCGCCGAAGTTCACATGAGCTAGGTTCTGTAGCTTGGGTCGGCCTTGTCGAGCTTGCGCAGCAGACCCGGCCACGCCAGCGCGCCACCGCCGACACCGCGCGTGACCTGCTTCGCCTGCTGCTGCGCGCCCGCGATGATGCGCGGGTCGACGCTGATCAGCTCGGTGCCGCCGGCCATCGCGCGGACCTGGATCGTGCAGACCGTCTCGAACAGGTACATGCTCAGGAACGCGTCGGGAATCGTCGCACCCAGGGTCAGCAGGCCGTGGTTGCGCAGCATCAGGAAGCTGTTGTCGGGGCCGAGATCCGCGACCAGCCGCGGCTTCTCGTCGTCGCGCAGCGCCACGCCTTCGTAGCCGTGATAGCTCAGGCTCGACAGCACGAAGATCGACTGCTGCGAGATCGGCAGCACCCCGCCCTTCTGCGCCGAGACCGCGATGCCGTTCAGCGTGTGCACGTGCAGCACGCATTGCGCGTCGTGGCGCGCCGCGTGGATCGCGCTGTGGATCGTGAAGCCGGCCGGGTTCACCTCGTACGGTGATGAGTCGAGCTTGTTGCCCTGCGCGTCGACCTTGATCAGGCTCGACGCGGTGATCTCGTCGAACATCAGGCCGTAGGGGTTGATCAGAAACTCGTCGTGGTGGCCCGGCACGCGCGCGCTGATGTGGGTGAAAACGAGATCGTCCCACTTGAACATCGCGACCAGGCGGTAAGCCGCCGCGAGGTCGACGCGGGTCTGCCATTCTTCGGGGCTGACTTGGCCCTTGCGGCTGGGAATCTCGAGGGTGAGGGGGTTCATGCTTGTCTCCGTGAATGTCGGTCGATGCCGCTTGGCGAGTCATACACAATAGGCTCGCGCGGCGGCCTCATGCTGTCACATCAGCGACTCACGATGAATACCCCCGTTCTTACAATCGCCGAACGCTCCAACATCGACGCCGGCTCTTGGTTTTCCAGACTTTCCCCACCGCTGCGCGATGCCATCCTGTCTCGCGCGACGGTGCGGCGCGTCGGCGACGGCGCGATGCTCTCGGCGCGCGGCGGCTCGGCCGAAGAGTGGTGCGGTGTTGCGAAGGGCGCGGTGCGCGTCAGCTCGGTGTCGCTGTCGGGCAAGCAGATCACGCTGACCTATGTCGAGCCCGGCACCTGGTTCGGCGACATCTCGCTGTTCGACGGCCTGCCGCGCACCCACGATTCGAACGCCCATGGCGAGACCACGCTGCTGGTCGTGCGCAAGGCCGACTTCAAGGAACTGCTGTCGCAGCACACCGAGCTGTACGAAGCGCTGCTGCGGTTGAACTGCCGGCGCCTGCGGCTGATGTTCGATGCGGTCGAAGACTTGAACACGCGACCGCTGGCGTCGCGCCTGGCCAAGCAGATCCTGCTGCTCGCGCGCAGCTACGGCATCGCGCAGGGCGAAGAGATCCGCATCGGGCTGCAACTCGCGCAGGAAGACCTCGCCCAGCTGCTTGGCGCCTCGCGCCAGCGCGTCAACCAGGAGCTCAAGGGCTTCGAGCGCGATGGCGCCGTGCGCATCGAGCCGACGCGGTTGGTGGTGTTGTCGAAAGAGAAGCTGCTCGCGATTTCGAGCAGGTGAGAGCATGGGAAAGAAAGCAGAACGGAACGCCATGGAATCCAACACCGGGACCAAACCCGTCGCGCAGTCGCATGCCTTCGACATCGGCGCGCTGCAGACCTTTCTCGAGGCGCAGCTCGATGGCTTCAGGGGCCCGCTGACGGTCGAGCAGTTCAAGGGCGGCCAGTCGAACCCGACCTACAAGCTGATCACGCCGAGCGCCTCGTACGTGATGCGCTCCAAGCCCGGCCCCGCCGACAAGCTGCTCGCCTCCGCGCACGCGATCGACCGCGAGTTCACCGTGATGAGCGCGCTGCACGGCACCGACGTGCCGGTGCCGAAGATGCACCTGCTGTGCGAAGACGAGAGCGTGATCGGCCGCGCGTTCTACGTGATGCAATTCATGCCCGGCCGCGTGCTCTGGGATCAATCGCTGCCCGACATTGCGAAGCCCGACCGCGCGGCGTATTACGACGAGATGAACCGGGTGATCGCGGCGATGCACAACGTCGATGTCGCCAAGGTCGGCCTCGCGAACTACGGCAAGCCCGGCAACTACTTCGAGCGCCAGATCGGCCGCTGGACCAAGCAGTACCTCGCGTCGATCACGCAACCGATTCCGGCGATGGACAAGCTGATCGACTGGCTGCCCGCGCACATCCCGCCGAGCGCGCGCGACGCGACGCAGATTTCGGTCGTGCACGGCGACTACCGCCTCGACAACGTGATGTTCGCGCCCGAAGCGCCGCGCGCGATCGCGGTGCTCGACTGGGAGCTCTCGACGATCGGCCACCCGCTCGCCGACTTCAGCTACCACTGCATGTCGTGGCATATCCAGCCGGGCCAGTTCCGTGGCATCGGCGGACTCGATCTGCAGGCGCTCGGCATCCCCGACGAAAAGAGCTACGTGCGCCGCTACTGTGAACGAACCGGCCGCGCCGATCCCGACGCGGTGATGGCCGACTGGAACTTCTACCTCGCCTACAACATGTTCCGCCTCGCCGGCATCCTGCAAGGAATTGCAAAACGTGTCGAGATGGGGACAGCGTCGAGCGCCCAAGCACGTCAAGCTGGGGCCGGTGCGCAACCCTTGGCCGAAATGGGCTGGGCTCTGGCGCAACAAGCCTGATACCGAACCCCCGAAGGAGACACCACGATGGATTTCGCCTACTCACCCCGCACCGTCGAACTGCAGACCCAACTGCTGAAGTTCATGGACGACTACGTCTACCCGGCCGAAGCGAAGTACGAGGCCGAGATCGCCGCGAACACCGCGGCCGGCAAGCGCTGGACGCCGCTGAACACGATCGAGGAACTGAAGCCCAAGGCGCGCGCGATCGGGCTGTGGAACCTGTTCCTGCCGCCGACCGCCGGGGGCGAAGGCTCGGCCCACAACGGCCGCGACTTCGGCCTGTCGAACAGCGACTACGCGCCGCTGGCCGAGATCATGGGGCGCGTGCCCTGGTCGAGCGAGGTCTTCAACTGCTCGGCGCCGGACACCGGCAACATGGAAACGATCGAGCGCTACGGCAAGCCGGAGCACAAGGCGCAGTGGCTCGAGCCGCTGCTGAACGGCAAGATCCGCAGCGCGTTCGCGATGACCGAGCCGGCGGTCGCGTCAAGCGACGCGACCAACATCGCGTCGCGCATCGAACGTGACGGCGACGACTACGTCATCAACGGCCGCAAGTGGTGGATCAGCGGCGCCGGTGACCCGCGCTGCCAGATCTATATCTTCATGGGCAAGACCGATTTCGACGCGCCGCGCCACGCACAGCAGTCGATGATTCTCGTGCCGGCGAACACGCCCGGCATCAAGGTGCTGCGCCCGCTGTCGGTGTTCGGCTACGACGACGCACCGCACGGCCACATGGAGATCACGTTCGACAACGTGCGCGTGCCGGCCAGCAACATCCTGCTCGGCGAAGGCCGCGGTTTCGAGATCGCCCAGGGCCGCCTCGGGCCGGGGCGCATCCACCACTGCATGCGCCTGATCGGCCTGGCCGAGCGCTCGCTCGAGCTGATGTGCAAGCGCGCCTCGTCGCGCGTCGCGTTCGGCCGCACCGTGGCCGAGCAAGGCGTGACGCGCGAGCGCATCGCCGAAGCGCGTTGCCGCATCGACATGGCGCGGCTGCTGACGCTGAAGGCTGCGTGGATCATGGACGTCGCCGGCAACAAGACCGCGAAGGCCGAGATCGCGATGATCAAGGTCGTCGCGCCGAGCATGGCGCTGCAGGTGATCGACTGGGCGATGCAGGCCCACGGCGGTGGTGGTGTCTGCGAAGACTTCCCGCTCGCGGGCTTCTACGCCGGCGCGCGCACCTTGCGCTTTGCCGACGGTCCGGACGAAGTCCACCGCAACGCGATCGCGAAGCTGGAACTGGGCAAGTACGCGTGATGTGAACCGGCGATCGCGCTGGGCGCGATCGTCAACGGCCCGTCTTGGGGCCGTCGGTCGGAAACGGCTGCCATTCGGTGCTGCGACCGTTGTGGGTCGAGTCGGCGCCGTGATCGCCGGCTGCGCCGACCACCCGCACGGCTTGCGCCACGGCGGTCTCGAACAGCGCCAGCGCGGCTGCCACCACGTCGGGCTCGGGCGCGTCAAGCTGCAGACGCAGATAGGCGCGGCCGCGCAGGGTCATCAGCGCGAACGGTTGCTCATCGCGAAGCCAGTCGTTCGCCGCCGCCTCGAGCATGTTCGCGAGCGGCCCTTCGATCCAGGACAGACCGGTGGCCGGCACGCTCGCGACCGCACCGAAGCGGTTGCGCAAGGCCTTGAGGCTGGTCAGGCTGACCTTCGGGAAAATCACCAGCCAGCGCATCTCTTCCGGGGTCTTGGTGCCGATCTGGGTCTGCACGTCGTCGGTGAACTCCTCGAAGGTCTGGCGCTCGAGCGCGTCCATCAACGGGCGTGACAGCACCAGCATTTGCGCATCGGACGGCAGATCGAGTTCCATCCGCAGCCGCAGTTCGTGGCCCGCGATGTAGTCCCGCTGCGGCGGGCCCCATTCGATGCGCCAAGGCAAGCCTTCGAGCGTGCCGTCGATGACAAAGCCGTCCTCGTCGCGCACGCGCTTGAAGCCGTGCCCGTGGCGCCTCGCCCACGCCTCGATGGCGCCGAAGTCGCGGGCTTCCCCCTGGCGAGAGAACAAGCGTTTGAAGGAGTCGAGCATCGCGGCGCCCGATCAACTAGAGTGGCCGCTCAACCGCAGACCACCCGAGGACAGCATGAGTTCAGACATGATCGAAGTGTATTCGTGGGCCACGCCGAACGGGCACAAAGTTCACATCATGCTGGAGGAGTGTGGCCTGCCGTACCGTGCGCACGCGATCGACATCGGTGCCGGCGACCAGTTCAGCGCAGAATTTCTCGCGATCAGCCCGAACAACAAGATTCCCGCGATCGTCGATCCGAACGGCCCCGATGGCGCACCGATCTCGCTGTTCGAATCGGGCGCGATTCTCATGTACCTGGCCGCCAAGACCGGTCGGTTCATGCCGGCGAGCACGCGCGGGCGCTACGAGATGCTGGAGTGGCTGATGTTCCAGATGGGCGGCGTCGGCCCGATGCTCGGCCAGGCGCATCACTTCCGCATCTACGCGCCCGAAAAGATCGAGTACGCGGTCAACCGCTACACCAACGAGGCGAAACGCCTGTACGGCGTGATGAACAAGCGGCTCGCGAAGAGCAAGTACATCGCCGGCAAGGAATACACGATCGCCGACATCGCGATCTTTCCGTGGCTGCGCTCATGGAAGAACCAGGGCATCGACTGGGTCGACTACCCGCATCTGAAAGGCTGGTTCGACGAGATCGCCGCGCGCCCGGCGGTGCAGCGCGGGGTCGAGGTGCTGGCTTCGCAGCGCAAGCCGCTGGTCGACGACAAGGCGCGCGAAACGCTGTTCGGCAGCACCCAATATCGACAACGTTGAACCGGGAATCCACGTGAACAAGAAGTACATCGCCGCCGGCCTGCTGACTGCCGCCTGTGCCCTCACCGCCCGCGCCGAGCCGGTTGGCGAGGTCGACACCGTGTTCAAACTGATCGGCCCCGATCACAAGATCGTCGTCGATGCCTGGGACGACCCGGGCGTCGCCGGCGTCACCTGCTACGTCTCGCGCGCAAAAACCGGCGGCATCAAGGGCGCAGTCGGCCTCGCCGAAGACAAGGCCGAAGCCTCGATCGCCTGCCGCCAGATCGGCCCGATCGGTTTCGCGAAGCCGCTGCCGGTGCAGCAAGCGATCTTCAACGAGCGCCTGTCGATCCTGTTCAAGAAGCTGCGCGTCGTGCGCATGGTCGACAAGAAGCGCAACACGCTTGTCTACCTCACCTACTCTGACCGCGTGATCGAAGGCTCGCCGCAGAACAGCATCACGGCGGTGCCGGTGGACCGGGCGACGCCGATTCCGCTGCGGTGAGCTTCACGGCTGCAGCCCTGGCGCGTCGAAAGTGACGAAGTCGGCAGTTCGGGAGTTGCTGCACCTCCGAGGCAAGGTAACCTCGCGTCCATGACGTTGCCATCGATTCATCACGAGGTTGCGACGCGCCCCTCGGCGTGTTGCGCGTGCCCGCTTCGTGGCGTCTCGGTGTGAAGAACGTGCACTCGTCTCTTCGCGCGCGGCACTGGCCCATCGTGGCGGTCTTCATCGCGATGGCCGGCCTGCAGGCCTGCGTCGCCGTGGTCAGCATCGAGCTGCTCTCGTCGGTGCGCGCGTATGTGACCGGCGAGAGTCTGTATTCGAAGGGGCAGAAGGACGCGCAGATCTACCTGCTCGACTATGCCGAGAAGCATCGCGAGGAAGACTACGCGCGCTTCATGGCCGCGTTGGCCGTGCCCCTGGGCGACCGCGTTGCCAGAGAGGCGCTGCAACAGCCCGAACCCGATCTCGCGAAGGCGCGCCAGGGCTTTCTCGACGGCGGCAATCACCCGGACGACATCGACGGCCTGATCCGGATGTTTCGCTGGTTTCAGTCGCTGCCGATGATGTCGAAGCCGATCGCGGCCTGGACCGAAGGCGACCGCGTGATCGAGCAGATGCGCGGCCTGGTGGACCGCGCGCGCGAGCGCATCCTCGCGCGGGATGTCACCTCTGCTGCCGTCGTCGAGATGCGGGTCCAGGCGCCGGTGCTGAACGCCCAACTGACCGAGCTTGAAAGCACCTTCTCGGAACTGCTCGGCGAAGCGTCGCGCACGACCCAGCGTCTGCTGCTCGGGCTCAACGGCGTGATCGCGATCCTGCTGGCCGTCGCCGGGCTCGGCTTCGTCCGGCGCAGCGCCAGGGTGCAGGCGTCCACGGAAGCGGAGGTCGTGAATCGGCAGGAATCCCTGCAGCGCTTGCTCGATTCCACGGCGGAAGGGCTGTACGGGACGGACGTCCGGGGCCGCTGCACCTTCATCAACAAGGCGGCGCTGACAATGCTCGGCTACGCGCGCGAAGTCGATCTGCTCGGGCGCGACGTCGACGTGCTGATCCATCGCTCGCAGGCCCCGCATCAGCAGCCGCACATCACCCGCCAGGCCCTGCACTCGGTCGACCAGGTCTTCTGGCGCCAGGACGGCAGCTCGTTTCCGGTCGAGTACTGGTCGCATCCGATCATCCACGACGGCGAGGTCCAGGGCGCCGTCGCGACCTTCTTCGACATCAGCGAGCGGGTCGAGATGCAGGCCGCCCTGCGGCGTGGCGAGATGCGCATGGAACGCCTGATCGATGCGGTGACCGATGGCGTCGTCACCATCGACCAGGACCAGCGGGTGGTGCTCTTCAACCGGGCGGCGGAGGTGATGTTCGGGACGGCGGCGTCCGACGCGATCGGCAGCCCGATCGAGCGCTTCATCGACGCTGCCGGGAAGTCGCGCGTGCTCGCATTGACCGAGCAAGCACCGACGTTGTCGGTTCCGCCGCTGGCGGTTCCGCTGCGCGAGCTGATCGGCAAGCGATCCGATGGCCACCGGTTTCCGGTCGAGGCGTCGTTGTCGCGCCTGGAAACCGAGCGCGGGCCGCTCACGACGGCCGTGCTGCGCGACGTGACGGCGCTGCACGCGGCGCAGGCGGAAAAGCGCGCACGCGAAGCGGTCGAGGCGACCAGCCGCGCCAAGACCGAGTTCCTGTCTCGCATGAGCCATGAACTGAGAACCCCGTTGAATGCCGTGATCGGGTTCTCGCAATTGCTGCGCATGGATGCCTCGCGGCCGTTGTCGACCGAACAACTCGAGCGCGTCGAGCATGTCGAAAGCGCCGGCGAGCACCTGCTCGCGCTGGTCAACGACGTCCTGGACCTGTCACGCATCGAGTCGGGCGAGATGTCGGTGACGCGCGAATCCGTCGCGATCTCCGCGGTGGTCGAAGAGGCGGCGACCATGGTGTCGCCGCTGGTGTCCGAGGCCGGCGTCGAGATCTTCCTGAGGTCCGGGCGTTCCGCCGCGCCGCATGAGCAGGCGGGTCTGCCCGGCGAGTCGCCGGTCCCGGGCGACGCCGAGATCTGGGTGCATGCCGACCGGGTCAGGGTCAGACAGGTTCTGGTCAATCTGCTGAGCAATGCCGTCAAATACAACCGTCCGGGCGGCAGCGTCGTGTTGACCTGGAAGGCCACGAACGGGCGTTGCGAAATCTCGATCGCAGACACCGGACAAGGCATCTCGCCGGATCAGCTGACCGGCCTGTTCGAGCCGTTCAATCGCCTGGGCGCCGAGGCATCGAAGGTCGAAGGCACCGGCATCGGACTCGTGCTGTCCCGTCAACTTGCCGAAATGATGGGTGGCACTTTGACGATTTCGAGCGTGTTCGGTGAAGGCACGACCGCGCTGCTGACGCTGGCGACGGTATCCGCACCCGACACCGCGATCCGGCGGGCGCCCCCCAGCGTCGCCGGTCGCGACGGCGGCACCCTGCGTGTGCTCTACGCGGAGGACAACGAGGTCAATGCCGAGCTGATGCGACAGATCGTGCGCTTGCGCCCGTCCGTGTCGCTGCGGGTCGCCGAAGACGGCGGCTCGGCGCTGGAAATGGCCGCCCTCGATCCGCCCGACCTGATGCTGATCGACATGAACCTCGGCGACATGACAGGCATCGAAGTGGCCCGCGCGCTGCACCGGGATCGTTCGACCCGGGACATCCGCATGTTCGCGCTGTCGGCGGACGCGCTCCCGGAGCAAATCGACGCAGCCATGCAGTGCGGATTCGAAGGCTACCTGACCAAGCCGATCAAGTTCGAGCAGTTGCTGGCGTTGTTCGACGGAGACGAATGGAGCCGATTGTAGGAATTCGACAACAGCTCCGGCGGTGGCCGATTGCTGCGATGCGACGCCGCGGGCATGCTTCGTGCGAATTTGTTCTCGCAATTCGCAAACAACCGTTGGGGAAGTCATGCCACACGAATTTCGTCGCACCGGTGAACTGAAAAGCATTGGGAGCTATCCCGTCTGGGTTCAGCGCGTGGTCCGGGAGACCGCGCCGTACAAGAGCCGCGTCGTCGACCACGAACTGTTCGCGTTGATGCGCGACGCCAAGCTGCCGCTCGCCGCGATGCAGCGCTTCCTGATCGGGGTGTGGCCGACCATCGAACAGTTTCCGCGCTTCATGGGCATGAACCTGAAGAAGATCGGCTACGGCGACAGCGTCGGCGAAGACATGGCGCGCCGCTACCTGATCCAGAACATCCGCGTCGAACAGAAGCACGCCGAACACTGGGCCGCGTGGGCCGGCTCGGCCGGCCTGACGCTGCACGACTTGCGCACCGGCGGCGACATCGAAGGCCTGCAGGCGCTGGCGCACTGGTGCTGGTACGTCGCGGATCAGGCGAACCTGGCCGTGGGCATCGCGGCAACCAACTATGCGGTCGAGGGCGCCACCGGCGAATGGTCGTGCGTCGTGTGTTCGAAGGACACCTATGCGCGCTCGCTGCCGGAACAGATCCGGATGCCGGCGATGCGCTGGCTCAAGGTCCACGCGGAGTACGACGACACGCACCCGTGGGAAGCGCTCGACATCGTCGCGACCCTGCTCGGTCACTCGCCCAGCCCGCAGCAGATCGCGGACGTCCGCCGCGCCATTCAGTCGAGTTACGCCTACATGGAAATGGCCCTCGACAGCGCGATGATGGCGGCGAGCCACGGCAGCTTCGATGAGACGGCGTCGAACGCCTCCACGCTCGGATTCGACGCGCTCGACGCGGCTTGAGAGGCCTCGCGGAGCAGTTTGGCGCCGGCCGTGGCTTTCGCAGAGCGGCCGGGCCGCTCTGCCGTTGCTTCAACGCAAGGGTGCAGAGTTCGATCGCGACGCAGCCGCGAAAAACCAATCGCTTGAATGGTCGCCCGGAGGAGTTTGAATCTCCGGCTCCTAACCGCACTGAGACTCAATCTCGCATTCCGCAGCCAAGTTCTGTTCCCCTGCCTGTTCCCCTGCCCTGAATAGCGGAAATAGGGTCGGCGGTTTAAGCTTGAAACGGCCGAATGGAGCCTGATACCCCAGAGGTCAAAGTACACGAGAAGTCGGTCCTCCATCCAGCTTTTTTCCAAGGTGGCGCGAGCTCCAAGAAACCGCGGCGTTCGCGAACGACGGTGAATGTTGCCCGAAAGCGGTCCACTATGCTGGGGTCATGCCTCCGGGCTACCAGTCGGCTTTCGGACCTATTCCGTTGAAAAACTCCCTGGAAATTCGGCTCGCTTGATCTATGTTGAGGGCAACCGATTGATGGGAGCACATCGAGATGATGGGTCAACAGGGTGGCAGCCAAGACAGACTCTTCTACTCCTTCAACCTTGACGATCACGTTCCGCGCAATCATCTACTGCGCGGCATCGATCGCTTCTTCGACCTCGGCGATCTGCGCTCGCACCTCGCGCCGTTTTACAGCCACACGGGTCGCCCGTCGATCGATCCTGAGCTGATGATGCGCATGCTGATCGTTGGCTACTGCTTCGGCATTCGCTCCGAGCGCCGGCTGTGCGAAGAGGTCCACCTGAATCTGGCCTACCGTTGGTTCTGCCGGCTCGACCTCGAAGACGAGGTACCGGATCACTCGACCTTCTCGAAGAATCGGCACGGTCGCTTCCGTGAGAGCGACGCGTTCCGCCATGTGTTCGAGAGCGTCCTGCGTCGATGCATGAGCGAAGGACTGGTGAGAGGCGAAGGCTTCGCCATCGACGCCAGCGTCATCAAGGCAGACGCCAGCCGCGCACGAGGCGTTCCCGGCGCGGAGACGGCGGACTGGCGCAAGGGCTTGGGGACTACTCGAGCTGTGCGCGAATACCTGGATGCAATTGAAGAGGTCAATGCGGTGCGGGATGACGACGTCGAGCCGCCAGCGCCGCCTGCACCTGGCAAGAACGTCTCGCTGACCGATCCTGCCGCGAGCTGGACGGCCGCACCCGGTGGGCCAGCGTTCTACGCTTACTCGACCAACTACTTGATCGACTTGGATGCTGGGATCATCGTGGATGTCGAGGCAACGCCTGCGCATCGGACTCGGGAGGTCGAGTCAACCAAGACGATGATTGATCGGGTAGAGCGACGGTTCGGCATGAAGCCAGAGCGCCTTGTCGGTGACACCGCCTACGGCACAGCGCCGATGCTCGCGTGGATGGTGGAAGACAAAGGGATCGCACCGCACGTACCTGTCTGGGACAGAACCGAACGCAAGGACGGCACCCTGTCGAGATCCGAGTTCGCGTGGGACGCGCAAGCGAATGAATACAGATGCCCGCAAGGCCACGCGTTGCGAAGCGATCGGCGTCAGTTCGCAATACCGCGCGAGCACATCACCCAGGCGGATACGATCATCTACCGAGCCAGTCAGCATGACTGCGCTGGATGCTCAATGAAGCAGCATTGCTGCCCCAGCACCTCTCATCGGAAGATCGCTCGCAGCGTGCACGAGCGCTCGAGGGACGTAGCGCGTCAACTTGCCGACACGCCCGGGTACAGGCAGTCTCGACGCGATCGCAAGAAAGTTGAGATGCTGTTCGCACATCTCAAACGCATCCTCAAGCTCGATCGACTTCGCCTGCGAGGTCCAACAGGGGCACATGACGAATTCCTGTTGGCGGCCACCGCTCAGAACTTGCGGCGGATGGCCAAGCGGTTCCTCGAGGCGAAGAAAGAGACGGCACTGGTGCCGATCTGAAAGGGTGGGGCCCTTCGACCCCACGCATCCGCCAGCGAAACACTAACCGTGCGCTCCGTTCTGGCACCTGGACTCTCGTGTGCGTCGCCCGTAAAACCGAGTTCTTCAACGCAATAGACCTATTGCTGACCTTCGGCACGCCTCGAAGCGGACTCTCCACGCGACAACCTGCTCGGCGTTTGAGACGCTGGTCTCAAGCGCCGATCCGAGTTGGCGGTCGATCACCGTGAACTCGTGTGTCAGGCGACACGCCAAACTGACCCCCTGGGGGTGCGGCGGAATTCTTGGACTGGTTAAGCGGATATCCCAAGGCTCCGGCGGTACTCGAGGGGACTGAGGGAACCCAAGGAGATCTTGATCCTCTTCTCGTTGTACCAGCGGATGTAGGAGTCCACGGCGTGAACGAACTGCTCGATGCTTGCGGACTGCCAGTTCCGTGGGTAGAACAGCTCAGTCTTCAGTCGGCCGAAGAAGCCTTCGCAGGCCGCATTGTCAGGCGAGTACCCCTTGCGCGACATCGAGCGCACCAGCCGCGCATTGGCTATGCGTCTAAGCCAGCCAGGCCAGCGGTAGTGGGCGCCGCGGTCGGAATGAACAACAGGTCGTTCGCTAGTGGACGCGACCGTCTCGATGGCGGCATCCAACATTGAGTTCACAAGCTCGGCGTCCGGGCGCGTGCCGATCGACCAGCTCACGACCATGCCATCGAAGCAATCGATCATGGGTGACAGGTACACCTTGCCCGCCGGGATCTGGAACTCCGTGATGTCCGTGAGCCACTTCTCGTTGGGCACTGCAGCCCGGAAGTCGCGGTTCAGAAGGTTGTCTGGCGCTGGACTTATCTCTCCCAGGTAGGAGCCGTACCGCCGCCGCTTGGGAGTCGCGACGATCAGGCACTCTTGCTTCATCAGCCGCTGCACCACCTTCTCCGAGATGCTGACGCGCTGCTTGTTCAGCGAGGCCCGCATCCGGCGATAGCCATAGCAACGGTGGTTGCTCTCGAAGATCTCGCTGATGGTGCGGCGCACTTCGACGTATCGGTCCGCAACATCGAGCCGGGCTCGATGGTAGAAGTAGGAACTGCGTGCCAAGCCGACTTCGTGGAGGAGCTCTCCCAGATCGTAGGTCTGTCTGAGGGCATCAACCAGCAGCGTCTTCTCCCGATTGGTCAGGCGTTGCCGGTCGATGCCCACGTCTTTTTTTAACAGTTCGTTCGCCTTCTTCAGGAGGTCCTGCTCAAGCTGCAACCGTCGGACTTCCCGTCGAAGATCCTCAAGCTGGCGCTCCAACTCCTCTCGCTCGGGGACCGGAGGCGAACCGTCTTGGCGCTTCATGGATGCGGGAGCCTCGCGGCCGAGTAGCTGGTTCTTCCAGTTGTACAGCGTCTCCCTGCATACTCCGATCTCTTGGGCAATGTCTTCCGCATTGCCCTGGCGGGTACACAGCGCAACCACCGCTGCCTGCCTCAGCGCTGGAGGGCGAGAGATTCGCTTCGCCGCACCGACAACGCGCATAGAAGCTACCGGATCCAGCTCGTGAATCCAGGCGGTCAGCGACGCACGGCCCGGATATCCCAGAGCCTTCATGGTAGCGGCAATGCATCGCCCGTGATCCAGGTAGTGCCTGATAGCGGCGTCTTTCTGCTCCTGAGAATACTTAGGCTGCGGGCGCGCGTAGACCTTGGCCAAGTCGAGCCGCTGCTCGTATTCCCGGAACCACCCCTTCAGCGCATTCTTGGTCGGATATCCCAACTGACGAATGGTCGCCCGGACACGTTTGCCAAGCTTGATGTAGAGCTCGACCGCTCGCAGCCTGTCTTCGTATGAATACATGAACTACCTCCTGGTAGTCCAAGTTTTCGTCTGCACCTCGAGGGGGTCAGTTCCTGATGTCGCTTGACATCGTGGCCGTTGCGGGCAAGGTCATAGGCGCACTGGTGACGCCGCCGCCGACGCCGCCGCCGAAGGATTCGCATAGAACTACTGCGCGACAGTAGTGGCGTACCGCGGGTGCGGACGATGCGGTGATTTCCCGGGTGACCTCCAAGAAGCGGTCGACGTCCGCCTCGGAGTTGGAATGGAGCGGCGAAACGCGTATCGCATCTTCGAGACCGAACGACTTCAGCATGGGCTTCGAGTAAAGGTTGGATGAAACCCGCTCGTAGACGATTACCTGCGCGTCGGTGTCGCCACGTCGCGCGGATCCGGCGCTTGGGGTAACGCCAAGCTCGCTGGTTCATTGGACCGCCGGCTGCGTCGCCGCCTGCGCAAGGCGTTGGTCGCATGCGCCAGGACGACCCTTAGCGCCAAGGAGCCCAAAGGACGACAAATCGTGGCCGCGCGCCGAGCCGCGTTGGTCCAGATCGGCAAGCGCGGAGTGGCAGAGGCTGAACGGCTCGCGAATATCGAGGCCGGCGGCGATCCAACGCAGGCCGTCGTACGGTTGGGGTGTCGAGGCCCCTTCTTGATCTCGCTTTCGATTGGGGAGTCATTCGGATTCGCACTGATGCGGCGACGCGTATGACTCGGAGAAGGCGCGGTACCGCGGGCTGTTCGACGGCCTGTTCAAATGGCCTGATGCCACGATCCTCGGTAGCGATAGACTCCGTTTCGCCGGCACCCATTCACGACAAGATCGGCAGCGCGCGCGAGCGGTCCCGGGCTGGTGGCAACCCAGCAGGTTCGCTTCGCGGCATCACCACCCTCGGCGCCCCGGCGGCGCCACTAGCGGAGATTGCGATGCGAACCTTGGCCCAAAGTGCCTATCTCGAGTCCGAATTCGGGGCCTTGAGCGAACTGCCGAGCGTCGGCACGTCGCTCGAGAATCCGTACGTTTACGACGCCTCGGCCAAGGAGCTGAAGGCGATGGCCTCTCAAGGCTTGGTCAAGATCGTGGAAGAGCGACGAGAAGGCAACGAGGAAAGCGCGCTGATCAGCCGGCTGACGTTCGAGCGATTGCGATAGCGGCGCAGGAGAGTCTGGCTTCTTCAATGCCGCCGAAAGATGGCGGTGACCGCGTGCATCACGGTGCGCCACCGCGGCCGCATCGCCGGCGAAGTGCTCCCGGCACGGCGCCCGCCCTCGGCATCGATCACGGTCCAGCGCAAGAACGCCGGGTCCATCAACCCACCGACCGACGCGGGGGCGTAGTGAGGCTGAGTCGGATGTGCATGCATCGCCATCTCCAATAGACCGGTCTACCGCGAACGTGCGTACGCACCCGAGCCGAACCGAGCAGCCAGGACCGACATGAACTGTATATACCGTATACCTCGTTAATGACGCATCCATGACAAACCCGAGAACCAAGAGCAGGTCCCGTGCAATCGCCACGACCGTCGAACGTCCGCTGCTCGGCAAGCGCAGACCGGCCAGCACCGCAGGCGCGCGGGCCAAGCCCGCATCCAAGGTCGTCGTCCAGACCGCGCCGAAAGTCGGCATCGAACCCGCGCATCCTGCGGTCTCGACCATTGCCAAGTAGAAACCCACGCTGGTACGCGATAGCTTCACCATTCCGAAGTTGGAGTACGGGATGCTCGAAGGCTGCGAAACTGGCGCGGCCAACAAAGAGGAGCGGGGTGCTGCGAGCAGGGGTTGGCGCGCTCAACGCCACGACCGGCAAAGCGTTCCTCGCGGCGCTCGGCGCCGTTCCGAGCCTGAAGACGCGACGGCTCAAGAACACGCGCTAGAACGGCATCGAAGTAGCCGCACAGGAACGAGTCAGGCGCGCGTGGGGGCGCCGGCTCAGCGAAGCAATTGGCGAGCCGGCGCGGGGGAACCTTTGTGAAGCCAGCCACCGATCCTTGCAGGGGCGATGACCGCCCGCGGAGCAGATAGCGAAGCCGTTGGCCTTCCCGTCACGGTTCTCACGCTCGACAGCCTTGAGTCGGAGCGACGGGGCCAAACGGGACGCTGGGCCATCGACTCGGACGGCAACAGAAGGAGTAACTCGAGAGTGCAGACGAGACTGGGCAGCCGTCCGCCAGCGAGTGCCGAAGCGTTGCCATCCTGATATGACGGCATGATGAATGCCGGTAGAGCCGGAGCGTCGTACAGGGCCTTCGCAAACGACTTCTCGATCTTCTCGTCGTACGAGCCGATAACGCTGCAAGGTGCTACCGCGCCCCAAGCAAGCAAACTACACGAGGGACGGAGATGTTGAATCTCGAATCGGCGCCGGCGCAGTCGCTGGATTTTCGAACCGGTGACGGATCCGGACCGCTGTCTCGCCTGCTGAAGGGCAAGTCACTTTCTCCGGTGTTTCAACCCATCGTGAGCATGGACGACGGCTCGATCTACGGCCATGAAGCCTTGATCCGCGGGCCCAAGGGCATGCCGCTGCACACGCCCGATGCGCTGCTCGCCGCGGCCCGGAAGGAGGGCCTGCTTCTCGATTTCGAGATCGCCTGCGTCGCCGCATCACTCGAACAGTGGTCCGCGTTGCGCCAGCCCGGGCGCCTGTTCGTCAATCTGAGCGCGTCCGCGCTGCTCGAGATGATCCGCACCCGCTCCGCCGACGCGGTCCTGCAGTCCATCCGCAAGCTCGGGCTGCAACCGCGCATGCTGGTCGTCGAGATCACCGAGCACGAGCATGTCAGCGACATCCAGGCGCTCGGCGAGGTCGCGCAACAGCTGCATGTCGCCGGCGTGACGCTGGCGCTCGACGACTTCGGCGACGGCCGCTCCAGCCTTCGGCTCTGGTCCGAGCTTCAGCCCGATATCGTGAAGATCGACAAGTACTTCACCGCGGATGTAAGCCGGCGCGCCAAGAAGCTCCAGACCTTGCGCGCCCTGCTGCAGATCGCCGAGATTTTTGGCACCACGCTGGTGGCGGAGGGCATCGAGACCGACGTCGATCTGCGCATCGTGCGCGACCTCGGAATCGGCTTGGGTCAAGGCTACTTTCTGGGGCGGCCAATCGTCTCGCCTCGAACGCGGATCGAAGCGGAGGCTGAAGCAGTGCTTCTCGACCAACGCATCTCGGTCATGCCCGCGATGCGCACGGCCTCGGTCTCGGGGCGCCTGCGGGAGATCCGGACGATCGCGGCGCCGACCGTCGAGCCGACGTTGTCCAATGACGAACTCGCCCGCCTGTTCGAGCTCCATTCCGAACTGCATGCGGTGGCTGTCGTCGACAACGGGGTGCCGGTCGGACTGATCGATCGGCGCCAGTTCATGGAGCGAAATGCGAAGCGCTATTTCAAGGAGTTGTACGGCGCCAAGCCGTGCATCACATTCGCCAATCTGTCGCCGCGCGTGATCGAGCGCGAGCACGATACGGAAGACTTGATCGGCATCCTGACGTCGCAAGACCAGCGCTACTTGACAGAAGGGTTCATCGTCACCGAGAACGGCCGCTACGTCGGGCTGGGCACGGGCGATCAGCTGGTTCGCACCGTGACCGAGTCGCGCATCGAGGCGGCTCGCCATGCCAATCCGCTGACCTTCCTTCCAGGCAACATTCCGATCACCGAGCACATCGAGCGGCTGCTGGCCAGCGGCGGCGAATTCGTCGCGTGTTACGGTGATCTCAACAACTTCAAGCCCTTCAACGACCACTACGGCTACTGGCGCGGCGACGAGATGATCCGCCTGATGGCCCGATGCGCCGTCGACCACTGCGATGCGCAGCGGGACTTTGTCGGTCATGTAGGCGGTGACGATTTCATCCTGCTCTTTCAGAGCGACGACTGGGAGCAGCGCTGCGAACGCCTCGTCGACGTGTTCAACACGCGCGCCAGAGCGCTGTACGACGAGGCCGGCCATGCGGCCGGCGGCATCGACGCAGAGGACCGACACGGCGTCATGCGGTTTTTCCCGTTCACGACCCTGTCGATCGGCGCGGTGCGCATTCGCGAGGGCCAGTTCCGCACCGCTGAGCTGGTCGCCAGCGCCGCGGCGGCGGCCAAGCACGGCGCAAAGCTCGCCGACGTCGGCCTGTACATTCGCCAAGGCGAGTCGTCGTCTTGACCGCGCGAGCGCCGGTGCAGCGTCCGGGCCCGTGCTCAAAGAACGAGCAGGCATCGATCGATCGTCGCCTTCGGAATGTGCCGGGCAGCACAATCGTGCTGACACTCACCCGTCACATGGGATCGCTACGCTGGATTGGTGATCGAATGAGCGATCGCTTCCTTCAGAGGGTGCGCGCATGCGACTGGCGCTGATTGCTGACACACACCTGTCCGCGCGCTCGCCCGAGTGCGTCGCGAACTGGCATGCTGCACGGCGCGCCGTCGGCCGCTTGTCACCGGAACTCACCGTCAACCTGGGTGACATCACGCTGGACGGACAGGCCCATCCGGAGGAACTCGAGTTCGCGGTGCAACTGGTTCGGCAGTGGTCCACACCCATGCTCTGCGTGCCGGGGAACCACGACGTCGGCGACGCCTCGGGGGAAATGCCGCTTCAAACGTCGCTGCTCGCGGCCTACATCGACCTGTTCGGCCCGGACCACTGGGCTCGCCGCGCAGGGACATGGCTCCTGCTCGGGGTGAATGCCCAGTTGATGGGCAGCGGAAACACCCAGGAGCAGGCGCAGTGGCGCTGGATCGAGGAGCAGGCGGAATGCGCCGGACCGCAGACACAAACGGTTCTCTTTCTGCACCGGCCCGTGCTGCGCTCGGCGCCGGGCGAAGGCGCCCGCAAGGGGCGCTACGTCACGGGTGCGGCATGTGAACGGCTGCTGAAGGGCCCGCTACGCCGATCGTTGCGTGTGGTGGTGTCGGGTCACACCCATCAGTACCTCGACGTCACGGCAGACGGCGTGCGCCACGTGTGGATGCCGTCGTCAGGGTTCATCCTGGCTGATCACGTGCAGCCTCGCGTCGGTGAGAAGGTCGTCGGGGTCGGGATCCTCGATCTCGACGCCGACGGCGCCGGGTTCGACCTGTGGTGTCCGGATGGCATGTTGCGGCATGAGCTCGCGAATCTGCAGGCATTCCAGCAGATGTCGCCCGGCCCGACGACGGGCGGCATGGTTTGACGGCGCAGCGACGCGTTGCAGCCGTCGTCGGCCGCCTCAATGCTCATGTTGGCGAATCGCTCCGGGACGCGCCGGCGTGGGCGGTCAATCGACGCTGTAGAAGAACTGCTCGTTCACGATCCTGCCGTCGTCGACTTCGTAGACGTACAGTTTCTGCCTGTTCACTCGGCCCCGTCCTTTGAACGTCGTGTCCAGAGCCGGCGCGACCGTGAAGAAGTTGCCGACCACCATCGGCTCGCTGACGACGATGCCGTGCATCTGTTCGACAGGCTCCTGCCGAAGCCAAGGCTGAATGACGACTGCTGGCCCAGAGCCGGAAGGCTGTGACGCCGGGGTGTCCATGCCGCCTGCATGCGAGGCGA
>JAZJZJ010000124.1:0-3005 GCA_040389925.1 Pseudomonadota bacterium | reverse complement strand
AGCGGCGACCGCCGAGGCGAAGCGACGCGCCCGGCCCGAACGCGCCTTTGCCGCGCTGGGACTGAGCACATGAACCTCTCCAGCCCCTTCGTCAAGCGCCCGATCGGCACCGTCCTGCTGACCATCGGCATCGCGCTCGCCGGCATCGCCGGCTTCTTCGTGCTGCCCGTGTCGCCGCTGCCGCAGGTCGACTTCCCCGTTATCTCGGTCAGCGCGAGCATCCCCGGCGCGAGCCCCGAGACGATGGCGACGAGTGTGGCGACGCCGCTCGAACGCCACCTCGGCACGATCGCCGGCGTCAACGAGATGACGTCGTCGAGCTCGACCGGCTCGACGCGGGTGACTTTGCAGTTCGACCTCAGCCGCAACATCGACGGCGCCGCGCGCGAGGTGCAGGCCGCGATCAATGCGAGCCGGGTCGACCTGCCCGCCACCTTGCGCAGCAACCCGACGTATCGCAAGGCGAACCCGGCCGCGGCGCCGGTGATCATCCTGGCGCTCACGTCGAAGACGAAGACGCCGGGTCAGATCTACGAGGCGGTCTCGAATGTCGTCACGCAACGCCTGTCGCAGGTCGACGGTGTCGGCGACGTCGAGATCGGCGGCGGCTCGCTGCCGGCGGTGCGGGTCGAGTTGCTGCCGTTCGCGCTGAACACGTACGGCATCAGCACCGAAGACGTGCGCGCCGCGATCCAGGCCTCGAACGCGAACCGGCCGAAAGGCATCGTGCAGGGCGAGGGCCGCCGGCTGCAGATCTACACGCAGACACCGGCCTTGAAGGCGAGCGACTACGCGCCGATGGTGGTCGCGTGGCGCAACGGCGCGGCGGTGCGGCTCGACGACGTGGCCGAGGTGGTCGACGGCGTCGAGAACACGCAGACGCTCGGCCTGTTCAACGGCGACCCGGCGATCATCGTGCTGATCACACGGCAGCCGGCCGCCAACGTGATCGCGACGGTCGACGGCGTGCGCGCGCTGCTGCCCGAGCTGCAGGCGCAACTGCCGTCGGACGTGACCTTGAGCGTCGCCTCCGACAGCACGAATTCGATCCGCAGCTCGTTGAAGGAAGTCGAGCTCACGCTGGTGATCTCGGTCGTGCTCGTCGTGCTCGTTGTCAGCGTGTTCCTGCGCAGCGTGCGCGCGACCATCGTGCCGGCGGTCGCGACCGTCGTCGCGCTGCTCGGCACCTTCGGTGTGATGTACCTGCTCGGCTTCTCGCTGAACAACCTGTCGCTGATGGCACTGACGGTGGCGACCGGCTTCGTCGTCGACGACGCGATCGTCGTGCTCGAGAACACGAGCCGCCACATCGAGGCCGGCATGACGCGCATGCGGGCCGCGTTACTCGGCGCAAAGGAGGTCGGCTTCACGGTGCTGTCGATCAGCCTGTCGCTGGTGGCGGTGTTCATCCCGCTGCTGTTCATGGGCGGGCAGACCGGGCGGCTGTTCCGCGAGTTCGCGATCACGCTGTCGGCCGCAGTGCTGATCTCGCTGGTGATCTCGCTGACGACCACGCCGATGATGTGCGCGTGGCTGCTGAAGCCGGGCGGTGCGGGCCACAAGCCACCCGGCCGCGTCTCGCGCATGTTCGAGCGTGGCTACGCCTGGGCGCTGGGGCGCTACGAACTGAGCCTCGACTGGGCGCTCGCGAGCAAGGGCCTCGTGATGCTGATTCTGGTCGCGGTGATCGGCCTCAACGTCTACCTGTTCACGGTCGCGCCAAAGGGCTTCTTTCCGCAGCAGGACAGCGGGCAGCTCAACGGCGGCCTGCGCGCCGACCAGAGCATTTCGACCAAGGAGATGGGCCGCAAGCTGCGCGAGGTCGTCGACATCGTGCGCAAGGACCCGGCGGTCGCGACCGTCGTCGGCTTCACCGGCGGTGGCCGGGCCGGCGGCGGCTTCATGTTCGTGAACCTGAAGCCACGCGGCAAGGAGCGCACCGACACCGGCAACGCGGTGATCGCGCGGCTGCGCCCGCAACTGGCGCGCGTGACCGGGCTGAGCGTGTTTCTCGGCACCGTGCAGGACGTGCGCTCGGGCGGCCGCTCCAGCAGCTCGACGTACCAGTACACGTTGAAGAGCGACAACCTCGTCGACCTGAAGAAGTGGGCCGTCAGGCTGACCGACGAGATGAAGCAGTCGGCCGTGCTGACCGATGTCGACTCCGATCAGCAGGAGAACGGCGTGCAGACCAACGTGACGGTCGATCGCAGCAGCGCGAGCCGGCTCGGCGTCACGTCGAGCGCGGTCGACGCGGCGCTGTACAACGCGTTCGGTCAGCGCCAGGTCGCGACCATCTACACCGAACTGAACCAGTACCACGTCGTGATGGAGTGGGCGCCGCTCTACACGCGCAGCCCGAATTCGCTCGACGACATCTACGTCGCCACGAGCCGCATCGTCGACAGCGGCGGCGCGGCGGTCGCGACCGAAACGACGGCGAGCAACACCGCATCGACCGCATCCGGCAGCACCGCCACCGCGGCGGTCTCGGCGAACCCCGGCCTGAAGGGCGCGTCGACCGGCAATGTGCTCGCGAACAGCGTGACCCGCCTCGTGCCGCTCTCGGCGGTCGCGAAGTTCGTCGAAGACTCGGCGGCGACCTCGGTGAACCACCAGGACGGCGAGCTCGCGACCACTGTCTCGTTCAATCTCGCCGAGGGCCAGACGCTGGCCGACGCACGCGCCGCGATCGGCCAGGCCGAGGCCAACATCGGCATGCCGACCAACGTGCGCGGCGCGTTCGCCGGCACCGCCGCGAGCGCGCAGGAGTCGCAGGGTCAGCAAGCGCTGCTGATCGTCGCCGCGCTGGTCGTGATCTACATCGTGCTCGGCATCCTGTACGAGAGCCTGATCCACCCGGTCACGGTGCTGTCGACCTTGCCGTCGGCTGGCGTCGGCGCGGTGCTCGCGCTGCTGATGTTCCGCATGGAGTTCTCGATCATCGCGTTGATCGGCGTGTTCCTGCTGATCGGCATCGTCAAGAAGAACGCGATCCTGATCAT
>JAZJZJ010000123.1:0-9888 GCA_040389925.1 Pseudomonadota bacterium | reverse complement strand
AGGCCCTGGAAGCCGCCGCTCTGCGAGTAGATCTGCGCGTTGATGCCGACCACCGTGCCGCTGCCGTCGAACAGCGGGCCGCCGGAGTTGCCGGGGTTCACCGCGGCATCGGTCTGGATGAACGGCACGACCGTGTTGTCGCCCGGTAGCGAGCGCCCCTTGGCGCTGACGATGCCTTGAGTCGCGGTCTGCTCCAGGCCGTAAGGCGCGCCGATCGCGAGCACCGGATCGCCGACCTCGAGGCTGCGCGCGTCGCCGATGCGCACGGTCGGCAGATCCTTCGCGTCGATGCGCAACACGGCGATGTCGGTGGTCGGATCGGAGCCGAGCACCTTGGCGCTGAACTCGCGGCGATCACTGAGCTTGACGGTCACGTCCTTCGCTTCGCGCACGACGTGGGCGTTGGTCAGGATCAGGCCGTCCGAACTGATGATGAAGCCCGAGCCCATGCCCTTGAACGGCACGTTGCCGCCCTGCGGCCCGCGCTGCTGGAAGCCCGGCATGCCGCGAAAGAACTTGAAGAACGGGTCGTTCTCCATGCCCGGCGGCAGGCCCTGCTCCTCGGCCGAGGCCTTGTGCATGCCAGCGACGGTGACGCCGACCACGGCCGGCCCGAAGGTCTTGACGATCGCACGGTAGTTCGGCGCGCCCTGGGTCGGAATCATCGGCACCGCGGCCGGCGCCGAGCTGTCGGAAACGGCCTGGTACGCCGCCGGCGCTGCTTGCGCTGCGGCCGGCTTGCGCTTCAGCCAGCCCGGCAGATCGATCGCGCTGGCGCTACCGACCGCCAGCACACCGGCGGCGACCAGCGCCGCGGCGAGGGGTTTGAGTGGTGACATGTTCGCTCCTTGGCTCGTGGCCGATCGCGGAAGATTCCGCATGGCCCAAAGATAGGAGCGCCCGGTTAGGGCTCGGTTAGCGCCCGGTTAATCGGGCGTTAAGGCGGCGGCGTCAGGGACGAGAAAAGGGGCGTTTGAACCGCCTATCCTCCCAGCGGATGTCTCGCTTTTTCGACGAGGCGCGCGCAGCAGATCGTGAAGGACGTGCCGACCATGCTGCTGGCCGCGAGCTTCTTCGGCTCCGTGCGCGACACGGCCTCCTTCTTGCGTAGCGGGGATTTGCCCGATACAAGGACGGCCTTGGCGCAGGCTTTCGGCATGTGCCGGGACGCGATCAAAGCCTGAAATGAACTCCCCCGCAGCGCCTGCGGCGCTTCCCCCTCCAGGGGCAACACCATCGGCCCGGCAAAGCCGGTTCCGCGGTGTTTCCTGAAAGGGAATTGCAGGCAAGAATCTCACGTGAAATCGAATGAACGTTCGTTCATATAACCAGTTTCCCGCCAAGCCAGGAGAACCCACGATGCCCGTTACCCTCAACATCAATGGCAAAGACGTTCGCGTCGATGCCGACGAATCCACGCCCATCCTCTGGGCCCTGCGCGACACGCTCGGCATGACGGGCACCAAGTTCGGTTGCGGCGCGGCCCTGTGCGGCGCGTGCACCGTGCACATGAACGGCGCGGCCATCCGGTCCTGCGTCACGCCGATCGCATCGGCCGTGGGGCAAAAGATCACCACCATCGAAGCGCTGGAAACCGACCGTGTCGGCAAGGCGGTACACCAAGCTTGGGTGAAGGCCGACGTGGCGCAGTGCGGCTACTGTCAGAGCGGCCAGATCATGAGCGCGACCGCGCTGCTCAAGACCAACAAGAAGCCGACCGACGCCGAGATCGACAGCGCCATGGCCGGCAACATCTGCCGCTGTGGCACCTATGCGCGCGTGCGCATTGCCATCAAGGACGCGGCCCGCACGCTGGCTTGAAGGGAAACACCATGCACCTGTCTCACCTCTCCCAACTGTCAGCCGATCAGATTCAAGCCATGCTCCCGTCCGCCTTGGCGCACCGGTTGGCCGAACACGACAATGACATCGACACCGGCCTCGCGCGGCGCAGCTTTCTCAAGCTCGCGACGGCCTCGGGTTTTGCGCTCGGCGCCTTTCCGTTCGCGGCCCAGGCCCAGGCCGACGCGAAGCCCGCTGCCACCGGCCTCAAGCCCGATCAGCAACCCGCTGCGTTCGTGAAGATCGCGCAGGACGGCATGGTGACCATCACCGTCAACCGCCTGGAGTTCGGCCAGGGCTCGCACACCGGTTTGGCCATGGTGTTGGCCGAAGAACTCGATGCCGACTGGAGCCGCGTGCAGGCGGTGCACGGCAACGCCGATCCGGCCTACAACGACCCGGCGTTCCGCATACAGATCACCGGCGGCTCGACCGCCATCAAGAACTCGTACACGCAGTACCGCGAACTGGGCGCGCGCACCCGCGCGATGTTGCTCGCCGCCGCTGCGCAGCAGTGGAAGGTGCCGGTGGCATCGCTCGCCACCGAACGCGGCGTGGTGATCGGCCCGGGCGGCAAGAAACTGGCATACGGCGCGCTCGCGGATGCCGCGATGCAACAACCGGTGCCCGCGCAAGTTGCGCTGAAAGACCCATCGCGCTTCAAACTCATCGGCCATCCCACGACGCGGCTGGACGCGAAAGCCAAGTCCAGCGGCAAGCAAGCCTTCGGCATGGACGTGCGCCTGCCCGGCATGCTCACCGCCGTGCTCTCCCATCCACCGGTGTTCGGCAGCAAGGTGGCGTCGGTGGACGACGCCGCCGCGCGCGCCGTGCCCGGTGTGAAAGCCGTGCTGCGCGTGCCGATGCACGACGGCGGTGAAGGTGTGGCCGTGGTGGCCACCGGCTACTGGGCGGCCAAGCAAGGACGCGACGCCTTGAAGCTGCAGTGGAACGACAGCGGCCGCGAGAAGGTGGACAGCGAGAAGCAGCTGGCCAGCTACCGCGCGCTCGCTGCGAAGCCCGGCAATATCAAGACCGATGCCGACATGTCGCCACTGGCCAATGCGCCATACAAGATCAGCGCCGAGTTCGCGTTCCCGTACCTGGCGCACGCGCCGATGGAGCCACTGAACTGCACGGTGCAGATCGAAGGCACGGGCGCGCAAGCCAAGGCCACGGTGTGGACCGGCACGCAGATGCCGGGGCTCGACACCGCCGCCGCCGCGCGCACGCTGGGCATCAAACCCGAGCAGGTCACCATGCACGTGCAGATGGCCGGTGGGGGCTTCGGCCGCCGCGGCCTGCTGGCCTGCGACTTCGTGACCGAAGCCTGCACGGTGGCGAAAGCCGCGCAGACGGCTGGCCTCAGTGCACCGGTGCGGACGGTGTGGAGCCGCGAGGACGACATGCGTGGAGGCTACTACCGCCCCATGCACGTGCACCGTGCGGAGATCGGCTTCGACGCGCAAGGCAAGGTGCTCGCCTGGGACCACGTCATCGTCGGCCAGTCCATCATGGCCGGCACCTTCTTCGAACCCATGATGGTGAAGAACGGCGTGGACGAGACGACGGTGGAAGGCATGGGCAAGCCGTACGACGTGCCGATGCGCCTCTCCGCCCACCACCCCAGGCTCAATGTGCCGGTGCTGTGGTGGCGCAGCGTGGGTTCCACCCACACGGCGTATGCGATGGAAACGCTGATCGACGAGATCGCGCGCACCACCCAGCAGGACCCGGTGGCATACCGCATGAAGCTGATGGACAGCAAGGCTGTGCGGCACCGCGCCGCGCTGCAGCTGGCGGTGGACAAGAGCGGTTATGGCAAGAAGACGTTGCCCGCCGGTCGCGCCTGGGGCGTGGCGATGCACGAGTCGTTCGATTCGGTGGTGGCATACGTGGTCGAGGCGTCGGTGGTCGACGGCACGCCCAAGCTGCACCAGGTGACGGCGGGGGTGCACTGCAACCTCGCGGTGAACCCGAAGAGCGTGGAAGCGCAGGTGCAGGGCGCGGCGTTGATGGGCTTGTCCATGTGTCTGCCGGGTGCGGCGATCACCTTGAAGGACGGTGTCGTCGAGCAGAGCAACTTTGGTGACTTCGCGGTGCCGCGCATCACGGACATGCCGGCGATTGCGGTGCACATCGTGCCGAGTGCGGATGCGCCGACGGGGGTGGGTGAGCCGGGTTTGCCGCCGTTGGCGCCAGCGTTTGCGAATGCGATTGCGCGCTTGACGGGCAAGCCGTTGCGCGAATTGCCGTTCAAGTTGGCCTGAGCTGCCTTGCTCCCTCTCCCGCTGTGCGGGAGAGGGTTCGGGTGAGGGCACCTTGACCCACACCCTCTCTTCTTTGAGTTGATCTTTCTTCTCTCGCTGCAAGCCGGGTCTCGGCCCGGCGGCCGACTCACTTTTCCTTGCTTCGCCAAAGAAGAGCAAGGGCGGTCTCAAAGGTGAAGTGCACCACTCAGGGCGAAACGCCCAGGCAGACGGACTTCAAGCAGACGTTGTGCGCCAACATGCAGGGTTTCAGCCTGCACGCCGCGGTGCGCTGCGGTGCCGACGAACGTCAGGCGCAGGAACAACTGTGTCGCTACATCACCCGCCCAGTGCCGGCCAACGAGCGCGTACCAACCGACTCCGCAGGTCAGGTGGTGCTGAACGGCCCGCTCAGGGCTTGAGCGTCAGGTCGCCGACATACGCCAAGCCGCGGCCGTGGGTGTTGTCGGCATCGGCGCCGACCGCGACCGCGACGACGTCAGGCACGTTGCCTTCCGATTCGTCCTTGAACATGCGCTGGTGGTCGGCCGCGAGGTTGCGGCGCTCGTTGACCCACTGCCCGACCTTGCCGCTGCCCGACTGCAGCACGAGGAAGCGGATGCGCTTCGTGAAGACGCTGACCAGCGCGGTGTCGGGCGCCAGCTTGTTGTCCCAGACGTAGCACAGCGTCTCGGTCGGCACGTCTTCGCCGGTAGTGGAGCGAGCCAGCGACAACTTGGCGCGCTCGCCGAGGTTGAGCTTGCTGCCGTCGAAGCCGAACGAGACACAGACCTTGGCCGCGGCGTCCTCGCCCGAGCGAACCTTCAGATCGGCCTCGTCGATCAGCTTGTCGACCCGCCAGCGCCACGCCAGCGTCGCCTGGTCGGAGACCTTGACCCGCATCGCGTGGACGAGGTTGCCGTACGAGTCTTCGGCGGTGACTTTCAGCACCTTCGCACCGCCCATTTCGACGACCGCGAATTTGGTCGGCGTCTTGTTCGGCAGCGTCGCGAACTTCCAGGCGGTCGGCGGGTCGCCGACCCCTGCCGACGAAAAAGGAGCGATCGCCGCATCGTCGGCAGCCCAAGCGGGCGCCGCAATGCTCAGGCCGAGCAGGAGCGTGTTGAGAATTCGCATCGGGCAGTCTCCGTGGTCATGCGGTTCGGGCTGCGCGCCGGGATGGCGCGCGGCTGCAGTTGTACCCGGAATGAAGCGATCACGCACGCCCGATTGAGGGGTGCCAAAATCCGATCTTGGCCACTCCTGTCACCGACCGCTGCGCGGCCCCATCCACCGAAAGGCCCACGCCTTGTTTGCGAACCTGATCTCAGAGCTCAATCGCTACACCCAAGCGGCGCTCGAATCACCGTCCGAGTTGTTTGCGATCCTGTCGGTGGTGGCCGCCGCGGCCTTCGTGCTCGTCAGCAGCTTCGTGAAGACGATGATTCCGCTGCGTTGGCTGGCGATCGGCAGCAACGTCGGCTTCATCGCCTACGGCGCGCTGCACCCGTCGTACCCGATGCTGCTGTTGCATGCGGCGCTGCTGCCGCTCAACTTCGTCCGTCTCGCGGAGATGAAGCGGCTCACGCGCCGCGTCGAGGCGGTGAAAGCCGAGGGCGAGCTGTCGTCGGTCTGGCTGCGCCCCTACATGCGGGCGGCCAAGATGCGCAAGGGCGCGGTGCTGTTCCGCAAGGGCGACATTGGCGATCGGCTCTACCTGCTGGCCGATGGCCGGATCGAGTTGCCCGAGATTGGCACCAGCATCGCGCCGGGCACGATCTTCGGCGAGATCGCGTTCTTCTCGCCCGACCGGCGCCGCCAGCTCAGTGCACGCTGCGCCGTCAACAGCACCGTGCTGTCGATCGACGAACAGACAGTCAGCGAGCTCTACTACCAGAACCCGGCATTCGGCTTCAAGATGATCGAGCTGGTCGCCGCGAACTTCCTGGCCGACGTCAAGCGCCTGAACGCTCGCGTGGCGGAACTCAGCGCCGAACGCGATCAGCTCGCCGCCAAGCTCGCGGCGACCGACTGAATCGCCTCTTTCAGCTTGCCGCGCGCCAGCTCCTGGCATTGCGCGCGGCTCAGCCCGGGCGTGGCGTCGAACGCGGTCGCCGCCTTGATCGGGTCGTAGACGATCTTGCGGCCCTGGACCGGCAACAGCACCACCGGCAGCAGCATCGCGCGCGCGGTGACGACGCAGACCTTGCCCTCGTTGAAGCCGCCGGTCACCTCGCTGACGAAGCGGAACTTGCGCGGCGGGTAGAGCTTCGCGACCCGCGCCGGGGTGTTCTCGCGCCAGATCTTCTCGGCCGTCGCCGCATCGATCAGGAAGTTGGCCGACTCGTCGGCGCTCATGGGCTTCGGTGGGGCAGCGAACGCGCTCGTCGCCAGCATCAAGGTCACAGCAGCCAAATTCGCAACGCCAGATTTCATGAATCGCCTCGGGAGGAAGTGTCGTGATGATGATGAGCGGCGGCGCCAGCCGACGCTACGCCCGCTAGTGTAGGCAGACCCGGCGCGAGCGGCGGCGTTTTGTTCAGCGCGGCGTGCGCGAAGCGAACCTCGGCCCGCAGGCCGCCCAGTGGCGAGTCGCCGAGCGTCACGGTCGCGCCGTGCCGATCCGCAACGCTGCGCACGATCGCAAGACCCAGGCCCGTTCCGGCTTCATCGCCCGCGGTGTGGCGGTAGAAGCGGTCGAAGACGCGAGCGCGCTCCCCGCGCGGGATGCCCGGGCCGGTGTCGTCGACCCGCAGCAGCGCCGCATCACCTTCGTCGAGCACCCGCAACTCGACACGCGCGCCGCGCGGCGCATAGCGCACCGCGTTGTCGGCAAGGTTGCGCACCAGCGCGCTCAGTGCGGCCGCATCGCCGCGCACTGCCACCGGCGCATCGGCGAACAGCTCGATCGTGCTGCCGCGTGCCTGCGCGAACGGCAGCGTGTCGACGATGGCGGCGCGCACCAGCTCGCTCAGGTCGAGCTCGGCCGCGGCGGCCAGCGTTGCGCCCGGTTCGGCGCGCGCCAGCGCGAGCAACTGCTCGACCAGCCGCGCCGCCCGGTCGATGCCGTCGTTCAGGGCCTCGACGGCGGCGCTGCGCGCCGCGTCGTCGGGCGCGCGCTTGAGCAGCTGCATCTGCAGCTTCAGCGCGGTCAGCGGCGAGCGCAGCTCGTGCGCCGCGTCGGAGACGAACGCACGCTGCGCGCCGAGCGAGGCGGCCAGGCGCTGCAGCAGCCCGTTCAGCGCGCCCACCAGCGGCGCGACCTCGTCCGGCAGCCCGGCCGTCGGCAGTGCCTGCAGCGATTGCTCATCGCGCGCGCGCACGCCGTCGGCCAAGCGCCTCAGCGGCGCGAGCGTCCGCGCCGCCAGCCACCAGACCAGCAGCGCCAGCGCGGGCGCGATGAACAGCAGCGGCGCGACGCTGCGCAGCGCCGCGCCGGCCGCGAGCCGCTGGCGAATCTGCAGCGGCTGCGCAACCTGGATCACGCGGTCGCGGCTGGCGACGCTGAACGCGCGCCAAGTCGTGCCGCGCACGGTCACGTCGGCCAAGCCGAGTTGCGCGCGCGTCGGCAGGTCGTCGCGCAAACGCGGCGGGTAGATGATGCGGCCGTCGACGGTCCAGATTTGCACGACGAAGTCGAGCTCCTCGTCGGCCAGCGTGCTCGCCTGCGCCGGTGCGATCTCGCCCTGGTCGCGCAGCGAAAATGCCATCTGGCGCAACTGGTAGTCGAACAGCGACTCGGTCTCGGCGAGCACGTTGCGGTAAGTCAGCGCGCCCATCACGACGGCGGTGACGACGAGCATGCCGAGCAGCGAGAGCAGGACCCGGACGCGGATCGAGTTCATGCGGGGGACATCGGCTTCGGTTTGTCACCGACGAAGTAGCCGACGCCGCGGACGTTCTGGATGAAATCCGCCCCGAGCTTGCGCCGCAACTGGTGGATGTAGACCGAGACCGCGTTGCTCTCGATCTCTTCGCCCCAACCGTACAAGCGGTCTTCGAGTTGCGCGCGCGACAGCAGCGCGCCGGGGCGCAGCATCAGCGCCTCGAGCACCGCGAACTCGCGCGCCGAGAGCAGCACCGGCACGCCGCCCTGGCTCACCTGGCGCGTGGCCGGGTCGAGCGTGACGCCGCCGAACGCGAGCGCGGGTTGGGCGCGCCCGCTGTGCCGGCGCAGCACGGCGCGAATGCGCGCGGCGAGTTCGTCGAGGTCGAAGGGCTTGACGAGGTAGTCGTCGGCGCCGGCGTCGAGGCCGGCGACCTTGTCGCCCGGACCGTCGCGCGCGGTCAGCACGATCACCGGCGTCGCGTCGGCGCGGGCGCGCGCCGCGCGCAGCACCTCGAGCCCGCCGCTGGCGCGCGTCTCGGCGCCGTGCGCGCCGCTCGCCGGCAAGCCCAGATCGAGCAGCACGAGGTCGAACCGCTCGCTGGCCAGCGTCGACTGCGCCGCCGCCACGTCGCGCACCCAGTCGACCGCGTAGCCTTCGAGCCGCAGCGCGCTGCGCAGGCTCTCGCCGATCATCCTGTCGTCTTCCACCAGCAGCAGTCGCATCCCGAAAAGGATACCTCGCGCAGCGTATCGGCATGTGTGCCGGCGGACGCGGTATCGTGCCGACCATGCCCGCCGCCCTGCGCCACACGCTGCTCTCGTTCCGCGACCTGCTCGCGACCTTCGGCCCGTTCATCGTGCTGGCGTGTCTGCTGCTCGCGCTGGCCTACTGGGTGCTCGACCCGACGCCACCGAAGAAGGTCGTGCTCGCGACCGGCACCGCCCAGGGCGCTTACGCCGAATTCGGCAAGCGCTACGCGCAGATCCTGAAGGGCTACGGCATCGCGGTCGAGTTGCGTGCGACCGAGGGCGCCGCCGAAAACCTGCGGCTGCTGCGCGATCCCGCATCGGGCGTCGACATCGCCTTCGTGCAGGGCGGCGCGGGCGAGCGGCTGCGGCGGGATGCGAACGCGGTCGCAGCCGCCGATGACGACGACGAGGCCGGCTTGGTCTCGCTCGGCGGCCTGTTCGTCGAACCGGTCTGGCTGTTCTACCGGGTCGACTCGGCCGAGCGGCTGTTGAAGGCACCGGCGCTGACCAGCCTGTCGCAGCTGCCCGGCTGGCGCATCAACATCGGCGCGCGCGGCAGCGGTGCGCCGAACCTGATGTTCAAGCTGATCGACGCGAACCGCCTCGATGCGAAGACGCTGACGATTGTGCGCAAGTCGCAAACACCTGCCACCGTCGACCTGATCGCCGGCGACATCGACGCGCTGGTGTTCGCCTCGGCGCCCGAATCGCTGATGGTGCAGATGCTGCTGCAGACGCCCGGCATCGCGCTCTACGACTTCGCGCAGGCCGATGCGTACTCGCGCCGCTTTCCGTTCCTGAGCCCGGTGACCTTGCCGCGCGGCGTGGTCGATCTGGCCGGCGACGTGCCGCCGCGCGACGTGCACCTGATCGCGCCGACCGCAACGCTGCTGGCGCGCGCCGAGACCCATCCGGCGCTGCTGCAGCTGTTCATGCAGGCGGCGCAGCAGGTGCACGGCGGCGCCGGCTGGTTCCAGCGCAAGGGCGATTTCCCGAAGGCCGGCGGCACCGAGCAGCCGCTCGCCAAGGAGGCGCAGCGCTTCTACGCCAGCGGCACGCCGGTGCTGCAGCGCTACCTGCCGTTCTGGTTCGCGAACCTGATCGAGCGCATGTGGCCGGTGCTGGTGACGATCATCGCGGTGCTGATCCCGCTGTCGCGGATGCTGCCGCCGCTGTACCAGTTCCGCATCCGCTCGCGCATCTTCCGCTGGTACGCGC
>JAZJZJ010000122.1:0-16220 GCA_040389925.1 Pseudomonadota bacterium | reverse complement strand
TCCAGCAACAGCGCGAACAGGACGGCGAAGAAACTCATGCGCGCCGATGATACCGACGCAGGGGGGTGCTCAAGCCGCGAGGAAACGATAGAGATTGCGCAGCATCGCTGCGGTCGCGCCCCAGATGAAGAAGCGCCGTGGCTGGCCCTGCGCGTCGACGCCGTCCCAAGGCATCGACAAAAATTCGCGCTGCGCACCGTTGAACTCGACGGCGTGGCGGCGGTGATTGGCGGGGTTCATCAAAAAGGTCAAAGGCACCTCGAACACGTCGGCGACCTCGAACGGGTCGGCCGCGACCGCGAACCCGGGCCGCACCAGCGCGACGATCGGCGTGACGATGAAGCCGGTGCCGGTGGTGTAGGTGGGCATCGCGCCGAGCACGTCGACGAACGGGGCTTCTAGGCCGATCTCTTCCTGGGCCTCGCGCAGTGCGGTGGCCGCCGCATCGGCATCGGTCGGCTCGACGCGGCCGCCGGCGAAGCTGACCTGACCGGGATGATCGTTCAGGTGGTCGGTGCGCTGGGTCAACAGCACCGTCAGTTCCTCGCGCTCGACCAGCGCGACCAGCACCGACGCATGGGTCGGCGAGCGGTCATTGAAGCGCGGCTCGTGCTTGATCTCCGGCGTCCAGATCGGCGGCATCAGGAAGCGCTGGCGCACCGCAGCCGAGCGCAACACCTCGACCGTCAGCGCCGGGAGGTGGTCGTCGACGCCGACGACAGGGAGCTTTTGCGGATCGAAACTGAGGACCATGGTGATGTGGTTCGGCAATGCAAAAGGCCGCCTGCGAGAGGCGGCCTTCGGTCAAGGCAGCAAACTGCCTTGGTGCTGCCTTCAGGCGAGCTTCTCTTTGATACGCGCCGACTTGCCCGAGCGGCTGCGCAGGTAGTACAGCTTGGCGCGGCGCACGTCGCCGCGGCGCTTCACTTCGATCCCGGCGATCAGCGGGCTGTAGAGCTGGAACGTGCGTTCCACGCCTTCGCCGCTGGAGATCTTGCGCACGATGAAGCTGCTGTTCAGGCTGCGATTGCGCTTGGCGATCACGACGCCTTCGAACGCTTGGACGCGCTTGCGCGTGCCTTCGACGACGTTGACGCTGACGATCACGGTGTCGCCCGGCGCGAACGGCGGGATGGTCTTGTTGAGGCGAGCGATTTCCTCGTGCTCGAGGGTCTGGATCAGGTCCATGGGTTTCTCCAAGTGATCATGCCGGCGCGCGTTGGTGGAGTTGGGTGAAGCGGTGACATCGGCGCTGATCTTTATCAGCCAAGTCGGTGCTTCTTTGGTGTTTCTGCGCGGCAGAGGATCGAAAAGCTTTTGATTATGGCACAAGGCTGGCGAGGTACGTCTCGTCGGCCTTCGTCAGGCGCCCAGCCGCGCGGGCGGCGGCGATCAGGTCGGGGCGGCGCCGCGCCGTGAGCGCCAGCGACTGCTCGCGCCGCCAGCGGGCGATGTCGGCGTGGTGGCCCGACAGCAGGACGGCGGGGACCGGCTGCCCGGCGTCGCCCTCGCCCAGTGTTTCCGGCCGGCTGTAGTGCGGGCAGTCGAGCAGGCCATCCTCGAAACTGTCCTGCTGGTGCGATTGGGCGTCGCCCAGCACGCCGTCTTGCAGCCGAGCAACAGCGTCGAGCAGCGCCAGTGCCGGCAGTTCTCCGCCCGAGAGCACGAAGTCGCCGAGGCTCAGTTCGATGTCGACATGGCGCTCGATGAAGCGCTGATCGATGCCCTCGTAGCGCCCGCACAGCAACACCGCACCGGCCGATGCCGCAAACTCGCGCACGACCCCCTGGTCGATGCGCCGGCCCGTCGGCGTGAAGTGCACGACCGGCGCCGGCAGCGCCTCCGCACGCGCCTCGCGCGCCGCCGCGAGTGCGCGCGCCAGCGGTTCGACCAGCATCACCATCCCGGGCCCGCCGCCGTACGGGCGGTCGTCGACGCGGCGGTAGGCGTTGTCGGCAAAGTCGCGCAGCGGCCACAGGTGAACATCGACCTGCCCCGACTCGAACGCGCGCCGCGTGATCCCCTGTGTCAGGTGCGGCGCGAACAGGTCGGGAAACAGCGTGATGATGTCGAAGCGCATGCGTGCGGCTCCGGGGGTCAGTAGTCCAGACCCCAGTCGACCGTGATCAGCTTCTGTTCCAGGCTGACCGCATCGACATAGGCGCCGACGAACGGGATCAGCCGCTCGGCTTCCTGCGCGCTCACGCCTTCAGGCAGCACGTCGGGCGCGACCCGCAACACGCTGTGCGGCCCGGTGTCGAGCAGCCCGGCAACGGTGCCGAGCGGCTCGCCTTCGCGGTTGACGACGCGCAGGCCGATCAGATCGACCCAGTAGAACTCGTCCGGGTCGGGCGTCGGGAAGTTCGTGCGGCCGATGAACACGCGCGCGCCGCGCAGCGCCTCGGCGGCGTTGCGATCGGGCACCTCTTGCGCGAGGGCCACGACCACGTCGCCGTGGTCTTTGATTTGGGTGATTTTCAGCAGCGAGGGGATCGCCGCGGTGCCGGCAGCAGGCCGCAACGGCCCGACCTTCTCGGACGGCAAGAGAAACCAGCGACGCGACGAAAACAGCGCCTGCGGGTCGGCGGCAAAGGGCTGGACCTTGACCCAGCCTTTCAGCCCCCAAGGCTCGCCGATGCGGCCGACTTCGATCGCATCGTCGGGCCACGCGGCATCCGCGCCGGCGGGTCGGGCGGCAGAAGTCACTGCCGGCGACCCGACGAGCCCATCAAGCCGCAGCTCAGGCCGCGGTCTTGGCTTGCGCGACGAGGCGCATGACCGTCGGCGACATTTGCGCGCCGGTGCTGGTCCAGTGCTCGATGCGATCGAACGCGACGCGCAGCGGCTGCTCGCCACCCGAGGCGACCGGGTTGTAGAAACCCACGCGCTCGATGAAGCGGCCATCGCGGCGGGTGCGCGAGTCGGCGACGACGATGTTGAAGAACGGGCGCTTCTTGGCGCCACCACGAGCAAGACGAATCACGACCATGACATTTCCTTGGATTTCAAATGACCCACCTCATTGAGGCAGATCTCCCTTGCGAGTCGATCTCTGCATGGCAGCCATCGACCACAAGCTCGCCGGTGCGGCCCTCTGTGATTTTGTGAAACACCAAGGCCACCGCTGAGTCGACCACCCGGCCGACCACCAACGAAACCGCGCATTATAAACTCAGGCCGAACCTCACAGGAAACCGATGAACACGCCCGCCTTGCTGATCCGCCCCAGCACCCCCGCCGACCTGCCTGCCATCACCGCGATCTACGGCTGGAACGTGCTGAATGGCACGGGCACGTTCGAGCTCGACGCGCCCGACGAAGCCGAGATGGCACGCCGCCGCGACGATGTGCTCGGCAAGGGCCTGCCGTGGATCGTGGTCGAGCGCGGCGGCGTCGTGCTGGGCTACGCCTACGCGAACCACTTTCGTCCGCGCAAGGCCTACCGCTTCTGCCTCGAAGACTCGCTCTACCTCGCCGCCGACGCCAAGGGCCAGGGATTGGGCCGCCTGCTGCTGGCCGAGCTGATGGCGCAGTGCGAGGCGCTGGGCGCGCGTCAAATGCTCGCCGTGATCGGCGACTCGCGCAACCTCGGCTCGGTCGGCGTGCACCGCACGCTCGGCTTCGAGCACATCGGCGTGATGAAGTCGGCGGGCTGGAAGTTCGACCGCTGGCTCGACGTCGTGATCATGCAGAAGGCCCTCGGCCAAGGCGACACGACCGACGCCAGGGATCTCGCATGAGCGGGCGTTCGCCGGGCTACAAGTCGAAGACGCTCGCGACCTGGATCGCGCTGGTCGGTGGCAGTGTCGGCCTGCATCGCTTTTACCTGCACGGATTTCGTGACGTCTGGGGCTGGTTGTTCATCGTGCCGAGCATGGTCGGTCTGTACGGTGTGCAGCGCATGCGCCATCTCGGCGTCAATGATCACCTCGCCTGGGCGCTGATCCCGCTGCTCGGCGTGATGCTGTCGATCGCGATGCTGAGCGCGATCGTTTGCGGTCTGACGCCCGACGAGAAGTGGAATGCCCGCTTCAACCCGAATGGCCCCGACCACCGGATGAACTGGGCGACCGTGATCGGCGTGGCCGCCGCGCTGATCATCGGCGGCGCGGTGCTGATGACCACGATCGCATTCAGCGCCCAGCGCTACTTCGAATATCAAGCGGAAACGGCTCAGGGCAAGACCGCGAGCCCGATCCAGTAGGAGACGCCGGCGACAAAGGCCGAGGCCGGGATCGTGAAGATCCACGCCCAGACGATGTTGCCCGCCACGCCCCAGCGCACCGCCGACGCGCGCTGCACCGAGCCGACGCCGACGATCGCGCCGGTGATCGTGTGTGTGGTCGAGACCGGCACGCCCAAGGCGGTCGCGAGAAACAGCGTGATCGCCCCGCCCGCTTCGGCGCAGAAACCGCCCACCGGCTTGAGCTTCGTGATCTTCTGCCCCATCGTCTTGACGATGCGCCAGCCGCCAAACATCGTGCCGGCACCGATCGCGAGATAGCAGGCCCAGATCACCCAGCCCGGCGGCATCTTGTCGGCGCCGCTCGCATAGCCGCTGGCGATCAGCAGCATCCAGATGATGCCGATCGTCTTCTGCGCATCGTTGCCGCCGTGGCCGAGGCTGTAAAGCCCCGCCGAGACGAGCTGCAGGCGTCGGAACAGGTTGTCGACCCGCAGTGGCGAGGTGTGCCGACACAAGTTCGCGACCAGCACCATCAGCAGCGAGCCGAACAGAAACCCGAGCAGCGGCGACAGGAAGATGAACAGCACTGTCTTCCAGATGCCCGCCGCGATCAGCTGGCTCGCGCCGGCCTTCGCGATGACCGCGCCGACGATGCCGCCGATCAGTGCGTGCGACGAACTCGACGGAATGCCCCACCACCAAGTGATCACGTTCCAGAAGATCGCGCCGATCAGCGCGCCGAACACAACGTGATGGTCGACGACGCCCGGCAGCACGATGCCCTTGCCGACGGTCGCCGCCACGCTCAGGTGAAAGACCGCGATCGCCAGCACGTTGAAGAATGCCGCAAACACGATCGCCTGCTGAGGCTTGAGCACGCCGGTCGAGACGACGGTCGCGATCGCGTTGGCCGCGTCGTGAAAGCCGTTCATGAAGTCGAACGCGATCGCGAGCACGACCAGCAGCGCGACGACCCAGAAGGCCGTTTGAACAGAAGTCATGGGTCAGGAATTCTCGAGAACCACGCCTTCGATCAGGTTCGCGACGTCTTCACAGCGATCCGAGATCGACTCGAGCAACTCGTAGATCGCCTTCAGCTTGATCAGCTCGCGCACATCGGTTTCTTCGCGGAACAGCTTCGACATCGCCGAGCGCATCACGCGGTCGGCATCGGATTCGAGCCTGTCGATCTCTTCGCAGGTCTTGATCGCCGCTTCGGCGGTTTCGGCGTGGCTGATCTTCGGCAACAGCGAGACCGCGTGCTGCACGCGCTCGCAACACTTCGCGCTGATGTCGCCGAGGCGCAGGATGTCTTCGGTCATCGCGCGCACGTCGTACAGCGACATGGTTTCCGACGCATCCTGCAGCAGGTCGAGGATGTCGTCCATCGCATTGATCAGCCCGTGGATCTGCTCGCGGTCGATCGGTGTGATGAAGGTCTTGTGCAGCAGCCGGTTCACCTCCGCGGTGATGCGGTCGGCGCCGCGCTCGGCGGTGCCGACATCGTTCGCGTACTTCTCACGCAGCGAGGGGTCAGCGTAGTTCTGGATCAGCAGGATGAACGAGCGCGCGCCCGAGACGATGAAATCGCCATGCTGGTTGAACAACTCGAAGAAATTGCCTTCACGCGGCAGCAGCTTGCCGAACAGCATGGTGATCGTCCTGTCCCGGAGATTCCGCGACCGTCACGGAACCGTCATCAAATTGACTCGGCGGAAGTGTACTTGGCGGAACTCAGCTGAACGGGATCTCGACATGCGAGTTGAAGAACTCGCGCCGGCCGCGAAAGTTCGCGAGCCGCTCCAGCAACACCGCAAAGTCGGCATCGCTGTCGACCGGGTTGAAGTGCTCGGTGCCGAGCGCGAACACCGGCGCGCCGTCGTAGCCGTGGAAGTACTCGACGTACGCGTCGCACAGCCGTTGCAGGTAATCGGGCGCGATGCCCTGCTCCATCGGGATCGCGCGGCGGTGGATGCGCCGCAGCAGCGTCGGCGGCGCGGCCTGCAGCCAGATCACCAGGTCGGGCTCGCGCACCTGCGGTGCGACCTGCGCGTACATCTGCGAATACAGGCGGAACTCGTCGTCGCCGAGGTTCAGCCGCGCGAAGATCGTGTCCTTCTCGAACAGAAAGTCGCTGACCACCGCGTTCGCGAACATGCCCGGCTGCGCCACCGCCTGCATCTGCTTGACGCGCTGGAACAGGAACGCGAGCTGGGTCTGGAAGGCGTAGCCCGCCATGTCTTCGTAGAAGCGATCGAGAAACGGGTTCTCCTGCGCTTGCTCGAGCAGCAGGTCGGCGCCGAGGTGCGCCGCGAGCTTGCGCGCAAGCGTGCTCTTGCCGACGCCGATCGGACCCTCGATCGCGATGTAGCGAAAGCGCTGCAGCGTGGTCGCCTCAGCCATCAGCCGCGGAAGATGAAGTAAACCGCGCCGACCATGCACAGGCCGGCCCACAGAAAGTCGAGCTTGAACGGCTGGTTCATATAGACCATCGCGAACGGCACGAACACCGCCAGCGTGATCACCTCCTGCGTGATCTTCAGCTGCGCCAGGCTCATGCCGCCGGCGAAGCCGATGCGGTTGCCCGGCACCTGCAGCAGATACTCGAACAGCGCGATGCCCCAGCTGATGATCGCGGCCCAATACCACGGCTTGTCGGCGAGATTCTTCAGGTGCCCGTACCACGCGAAGGTCATGAAGACGTTCGATGCGGCCAGCAGCAACACGGTTTGCAGCGAGACAGGGATCGCGTTCAGCATGGCGGCAGTTTATCGATGCGCTGGCCGCCCACGTTCGGCAGCCAATCGGCGATGGGGCCGAGGCCGGGCACGACGAGTCGCGGCGCAAGCTCCGCCAGCGGGCGCAGCACGAACGCGCGCTCATGCAGGCGCGGGTGCGGCACCGTCAACGCCTTCATGGCGAGCCGCTCGGCACCATACAACAGCAGGTCGAGATCGAGCGTGCGCGGCGCATTGCGGTACGGGCGCTCGCGGCCATGCGCGCGTTCGATACGCTGCAACTCGCGCAGCAGCGCGTGCGGCGCCAGGCGCGTGTCGAGCATCACGACGGCGTTCAGGTAGTCCGGCCCGTTCGAGTCGATCGGCGCGGTGCGATAGAGCGATGACGCGGCGCGCAAGCGCGTGCCGGGCAACGCTGCGAGCGCGACGAACGCGGCGTCGAGCGTCGCGCGCGCATGGCCGAGGTTGGCACCGAGCGCGACGAACGCGCGCTCCGAAGCACGCGGCGCGCGCCGCTCAGTCGATCGCGGCATACACCGCTTGGCGGAACAACTCGCGCACGTCGTCGAGCAGGCCAGGCGCCTGCGTCAGGATGATCGCGAACAACCGCTCCGCCGGGTCGACGAAGAAGGCCGTGCCGGCCGCCCCGCTCCAGCCGTAGCTGCCGATCGAGCCGGGCTCGGTGTGCTCGCCGAGCGCGGTCTTGACCGCGAAGCCGAGGCCGAAGCCGTGACCCGGCGGGAGAAGGTCGTTCGCGCGCGGGATCGGCCCGAGGTGATCGGCGGTCATGAACTCGACCGTCTTGCGACCGAGCAGGCGCAGGCCATCGCACTGCCCGCCGTTCGCGAGCATGCGCACGAAGCGCGCGTAGTCGGCCGCGGTCGACATCAGCCCGCCCCCGCCGCTCTGCGCCGGCACCGGCACGCGCGGGTCGAACACCGGCACCAGCGCGACGCCGTCAGGCGGCGTGGCAAGCGGCTCGGCCAGACGGTGATGCCGGTCCGCGGGCACCGAGAAGCCGGTGTCGACCATACCGAGCGGGTCGAAGATCGCGGCCTTCAGATGGTCGCCGAGCGGCGCGCCGGCGAGCACTTCGACAAGGCGGCCGAGCACATCGGTGGCGCGGCTGTAGTCCCAGACCGCGCCGGGCTCGTGCGCGAGCGGCAAGCTGGCGAGCACCGCGACCTGCTCGGCGTTGGCCCGCTCGCGCGAATAGAGCTTGGCGTCGGCGTAGAGCTGACGCACCGGCGAGGGTTCGTGGAACTCGTAGGTCAATCCGGCGGTATGGCGCAGCAGATCTTGCACGGTCATCGCGCGTCGCGGCGCCGGACCGTCGACCCCGACACGCATGCGCGCGAACTCGGGCAGGTACTTCGCGACCGGGTCGCGCAGCAGCACCTTGCCGTGCTCGGCCAATTGCATCAGCGCAACCGAGACGATCGGCTTCGTCATCGAGTAGATGCGGAAGATCGAGTCCTTGCGCATCGCGATGCCGCGCGCAGGGTCTTGCTGACCGAGCGCCTCGAACAGCCCGAGCACGCCGTGCCGCTCGACCAGCACGACCGCGCCCGGGATGCGCCGCGCAGCGATCCATGCGTTCAGCGCGGCCTTGAGGCTCTCGACAGCCGGCCCGTTCAAGCCAGCGGATTCGGGCTCGCTCACGGCCAGCTCCGGTCAGAAGTCGCGCGATGGATTCGTCGGATTCAGATCGACCGGCGCGGCCGATTCACCGCCCTCGGCGGCAGCTGGCTTGCGGCGGCGGCGCCGGCGCTTTTTCGGCGCGTCGCCTTCGGTCGCGACCGCAGTATCGTCGGCCTCCCGCTCCGGCGCATCCGCGACATCGGCGGCACTCTGCACCCGCGGCGTGCTGCTGCGCGCGCGGCGCGGCGCGCCGTGCGTGCGTGCCGCGTCGAGCAGCGTGCGGCGCCCGGCCTCGTCGGCGAGCGAAAAGTCTTCCCACCAGTTCGCGAGCTCGGCGTCGATCTCGCCGGCATCGCCGCGCAAGCGCAAAAAGTCGAAGCCGGCACGAAAGCGCGGCTGCTCGATCAGCGTCGCCACGCTGTTGCCTTGGCGGCGCTCGAAGCGCGTCTGCATCAGCCAGATCTCGCGCATGTCGGCGGCCAGTTTGCCGCGCCCCGAGATGTCGCCGATGCGCGCGTCGAACACCGTGTCGACCGCCTGCTGCAACGCCGGGAATGCCGGCTCGCCCTTGGCCTTGAGCTTTTGCCAGCCGTCGAGCACGTCGTGCCAGAGCATGCAGGCGAGCATGAAGCTCGGCGCGACCGGTTTGCCTTCGCCGACGCGGCGGTCGGTGTCGGCCAGCGCCAGCTGCACGAACTTCTCGCGGCCGTCATGGCGCTGCGATTCGTCGAGCGCCACATCGAGCACCGGGAACACGCCGCGGTGCAGGCCCTGTTTGCGCAGCTCCTGAATGCTCGCCAGCGCGTGGCCGGTCTGCAGCAGCTTGATCATTTCGTCGAAGGTGCGCGAAGCCGGCACGTTGTCGAGCAGCGCGGCCATCTCCTTGATCGGTGCGCGGGTCTTCGCCTCGATCTCGAAGCCGAGCTTGGCGGCGAAACGCACGACGCGGATGATGCGCACCGGGTCTTCGCGGTAGCGCGTGGCCGGGTCGCCGATCATGCGCAGCAGCTTCTTCTTCACGTCCTTGATGCCGCCGTGGTAGTCGACCACGATCTCGCGCACCGGATCGTAGTACATCGCGTTGATCGTGAAATCGCGGCGCGCGGCATCGTCGATTTGCGGGCCCCAAACGTTGTCGCGCAGCACCCGGCCTTCGGCATCGACGACGTGGCTCTTGCCGGCCAGATCGCTCTTCGAGGTCTTCTCGTTGCCGCTGACCTGCTCGGCAGCGGCGTTGTCGACCATCGCGCGGAAGGTCGAGACTTCGATCACCTCGCTCAGGCCGCGATCCTGCCGGCCGCGGCCGAACACGACGTGCACGATGCGAAAGCGCCGCCCGATGATGAAGGCGCGGCGAAAGCAGGCCTTGACCTGCTCCGGCGTGGCGTTCGTCGCGACGTCGAAATCCTTCGGCCGCATGCCCACCAGCAGGTCGCGCACCGCGCCGCCGACGATGTAAGCCTCGTAGCCCGCATCGGCCAGCGTGCTGACGACCTTGACCGCGCGCTCGTCGACCAGCGATGGGTCGATCTGGTGTTCACTCTTCGGCACCTCGACACGCTTGCCCGCGGGCGCGCTGCCGCTGTCTTTCCCGGCGGCCGCGGTCCTGGGCGTCTTGCCGAGCAGCTTGTCGATGAACTTCTTGATCATGTGCGGTGTTTCAGTCGAACAGTTTCAGGACGCGCCAGCCGCGCGCCTCGGCGATTTGCCGCAGTGCCGGCGTCGGGTTCGTGGCGACCGGGTCGGTGGCGTGCTCCAACAGCGGCAGGTCGTTCACCGAGTCGCTGTAGACGCTGATGCGCCCGAAATCGACCCACGTCTTGCCACGGGCTGCCAACCACTCCTGCACCCGCGTCACCTTGCCTTCGCGGTAGCTCGGCGTGCCGGCGATGCAACCCGTGATCGTACCCCCAGCGCTGCGCGCCAGCCGCACCGCGATCAGATCGGCGATGCCGAAGGCCTGTGCGATCGGTGCGGTGATGAAGTCGTTGGTCGCGGTGACGAGTGCAACGAGGTCGCCGCGTGATTGGTGTTCGCGCACGAGTTCAAGCGCTGTCGGGCGCAGGTTCGGGGCGATCACCTCGGCCATGAAGCGGCGATGCGCCGCATCGGCCTCAGCGGCCGAACGCGCCCGCAGCGGCTCGGTCGCGAAGGCGATGTATTCGTGGATGTCGAGCGCGCCGGCCCGGTACTGCGCGTAGAACGCATCGTTGCGGCGCGCGAACTCGACGGCATCGACCCAGCCCGAGCGGACGATGAACTCGCCCCAGGCGTGATCCGAGTCCATCGGCAGCAGCGTGTCGTCGAGATCGAACAGGCAGAGATCGCTCACGCTGCGCCCTCTTCGGCGAGCATCTGCTTCAGCAAGGGAACAGTGATCTGCCGCTTGGTCGAGAGCGAGAACGCGTCGAGCCGATCGAGCTGCGCGATCAGGTGCTTCAGATCGCGCGCGAACCGGGTCAGCAGGTAGTCCATCACGTCGTCGGAGAGAAAGATGCCGCGCTGATCGGCGACGCGGCGCAAGGTGGCACGCGCGTCCGCCTCGCCGAGCGGCTGCACCGCGAACACATGGCCCCAGCCGAGGCGCGTGCGCAGATCCTCGCGCACGGCCAGGTCGACCGGCGGCACGCGACCGGCCGCCACCAGCGGCACGCCGTGCGTCGTCGCCTCGACGAAGACCGAGAACGCGGCGTGCTGCTGCGCGGCGTCGAGCACATCGGCGTTGTCGATCACGACCAGCGACCACGCCTCTTCGAAAGTCCACGGCGCGGGGTCGGCCGCGCTGAACCAGCCAGCGCGCATGCCTTGTGCGTCGAGCCGATGCACCAGCGCTTCGAGCAGGTGCGTCTTGCCGGCGCCGCTGCCGCCCCACAGGTAAACAGGCGCCGCCTGCGCGCCGAGCGCCTGAAGGTGCGCGATGGCCAGCGCATTCGCACCCGGCACGAAGCTCTCGAACGTTCGCGGTGCCTCGATGCCGATCGCCAGCGGGATCTGCCTCATCCCCGGAACAACTCGCTTTCGACGTAGGCCGCGCGCAGCCGCCGCACCGCAACGACCAGCACCGCGCTGACCGGTAACGCGATCAGCACGCCGACGAAGCCAAGCAGGTGACCGAATGCGAGCAGCGCGAAGATCACCGTCAGCGCGCTCATGCCGATGCGCTCGCCGACCAGCCGTGGCACCAGCACGAAGCCCTCGAGCAACTGGCCGATGCCGTACACCACGGCCACGCCGATCACGCCGTGCCAGCCGCTGAACTGCAGCACGCCGGAGATCAGCGCCAAGGTCAACCCGAGGCCGAATCCGACGTACGGGATGAACACCGCCAGCCCGGTGAACACGCCCACCGGCACCGCCAAGTCGAAGCCAAACAATGCGAGCCCGACACTGTAGAAGACCGCCAGCGACAGCATCACCAGCAACTGGCCGCGCAGGTACTGGCCGAGCATGGCATCGCACTCGTCGACGAAGCCGTGGGCACGCTCACGCAGCCGCGGCGGGATCAGCGCGCCGACGCGCTGGACCAGGCTGTTCCAGTCCAGCAGCAGGTAGAACAGCACCATCGGCACCAGGATCAGGTTGCCGACGATCGCCAGCAGGATGCTGCCACCGATGCGGGCCGAGCTCAAAGCCGTGGCCAGCCAGTCTTCGAGGTTCGCGTCGAGGTACTTCAGTACGAAGGCCTTGATGCTGGCGGTGTCGAGCGCCACGTCGATGCCGAAGCGCGAAAGCCAAGGCGAGAGCTGCGTGTTCGCACGGTCGGCGAGCAGCGGAATCTGCTCGCGCAGCAGCGGCAGTTGCTTCGACAGAATCGGCACGATCAACAGCACCACCGCCAACACCACCACGACCGCGGCGACCTCGACAAGCGTCACCGCGACCGGCCGCGGCACGCGCCGGCGCGCGAGCCGCTCGACCAGCGGATGCAGCACGTAGGCCAGGACCGCGGCGATGATGAACGGCGTGAGCACCGGGCCAAGCAGCCACACCACGACGGCGATGGCGACGCTGATGGCGATCCAAGTGAGGGTTTGGCGTTGGGCTGCGGTGAAGGTCATGGTGATCGGTGGCGCGGTGGCGCCCACCATGTGGAGGGTGGGGTAATTCTACGGGTCACGGCCGCCTCACCCGGCGCGCCTGCCGCCTCAGTGCAGGCGCGACGGCCCGGCGTCGCCGCCGAGTGCCTGGATCCGCTCGGCGATCAACGCGCGGTCGCTCGCGTCGGGCACGTGTTCGAGGTAGCTGAACAGATCGCGCGCCGCGGCCGCGTCGAGGCCGAGATCGGCATAGAGCAGGCCGCGGTCGCGCCGCTCTTCCCAGCCCTGCGGCAGCAACACGACCAAGCGCTCCTGCACCTGCAACAGGCGGCGCAGGTCGGGCGCGCTGCGATGAATCTCCTTCAGGTTGCGCAACATGCGCGCAACCACCTCGCGCGCCGTCGCCGTCTGCAGGAACAGACCCAGCGGCACGTCGAAATCGCCCTGCAGCCCGCGGTTGCGCTTGTAGGGCGCGAGCAATTCGTCGAGCTCGTCGCGTGACAGCGAGTGGCCGGTGAACGGGTCGATCACGACCTCGCCCTGCTGGCTGCCGGTGGCCATTCGCAGCTTGATCAGGAAGTGACCGGGAAACGAGACGCCGCGCGCCGTCAAGCCGATCTGCGAGGCGAGTTCGATGTAGAGAATGGCCAGCGTGATCGGGATCCCGCGGCGCGTGTCGAGCACGCGGTGCAGATAGCTGTTGTCGGGGTCGTAGTAGTGGTTGACGTTGCCGGCGAAGCCCAGCTCCTGAAAGAAAAACCGGTTCAACCAGCGCAAGCGCTGCACCGGCACGGCGTCGGCCGGGAAGCGCTGCTTCAGGCGCACCGCGAGTGTGTCGATCTCGGCCAGCACGGCCTGCGTGTCGAGCTGCGGATAGTCGTCTTGCGCGATCGACACGGCGGCCTCGACCAGCGACAGACTCGCGTCGTCGGCGACGAGGGAGGCGAAGTATTCGAGCGCGGTCGGCGTCTCGAATGTCATGGGGCCCGGCATGGGCGAATTTTAGACGCCGCTTCAGCCGCGGCGCATGAACTGTTGCAGCTTCAATCCGCTCGCGAGCAGCGCGCCGAAATACAGCAGCGCGGCGCCACCCAGGCACAGCGCGAGCCAGCCGATGCGCTGCGCCTGGTGGTTCACGAGGCCGACCCAGTCGATGTGGCGCTCGGCCCAGAACAGCAGCGCACCGAGCAGCGCGGTGGCACCGAACACGCGCAGCGTGAATCCACCCCAGCCCGGCTCGGGCACATAGGCGCCAGCGCGCCTCAAACCGACAAACAGCCAGAACGCGTTGATCATCGCGCCGAGGCTGACCGACAGCGCCAGCCCGGCGTGGCCGATGAAGGGCACGAAGATCGCGTTCATCACCTGCGTCAACACCAGCACCACGATCGCGATCTTGACCGGCGTGCGCGTGTCCTGCCGCGCGTAATAGCCGGGCGCCAGGATCTTCACACCGACCAGCCCCATCAGGCCGACGCCGTAGCCCATCAGCGCCACCGCCGTCTGCTGCACCGCCGCCGCGTCGAACGCACCGCGCTGAAACAGCACCGCCAGCAGCGCCTTCGGGAACACGAGCAACGCCACCGCGCACGGCAACGCAAGCATCAGCACGAGGCGCAAGCCCCAGTCGAGCAGGCCGGAGTAGACGACGGCATCCTTGCGGCCATTCGCGGCCGAGAGCTGCGGAATCAGCACCACGCCGAGCGCGACGCCGAGCAGCGCGGTCGGAAACTCCATCAGCCGCGAGGCCCAGTCGAGCGACGAGACCGCGCCGACGCCTTGGTGCGACGCGATCTGGGTGTTGATCACGACCGAGATCTGCGCCACCGAGACGCCGAGCAGTGCCGGCGCCATTTGCCGCAGCACGCGGCCGACGCCGGGGTGTGCCCAGGCGGCGCGGATCTTGCCCGGCAGCAAGCCGACGTGCGGCAGCGCGCCGATGCGCTTCAATGCCGGAATCTGGATCGCCAGCTGCAACACGCCGCCGACCATCACGCCGACCGCCTGCGCGTAGATCGGCTCAATGCCCCAGGTCGCGAACTGCGGGCCGAGCCAGATCGCCGCGGCGATCGACGCGAGGTTCAGCAGCACCGGCGTCGCAGCCGGCACCACGAAGCGCTTCCAGGTGTTGAGCACACCGGCGGCGAGCGAGACCATCGAAATCAGGCCGATGTACGGAAACATGATTTGCGTCATCACGACCGCACCGTCGAACCGCTTCAGGCCCGACGCCATCAGCCAGACCATCAGCGGCGCGCCGACGACGCCGACGATGCAGGTCACGACCAGCGCCCAGAACAGGATCGTCGCGACCGCGTCGATCAGCAGCCGGGTCACGTCATCGCCCTCGCGCGCCCGGGTGTCACCGAGCACGGGCACGAAGGCCTGCTGGAACGCGCCCTCGCCGAACAGCCGGCGCAGGAAGTTCGGGATCCGGAACGCGACGTTGTAGGCGTCCATCCAAGCGCTGTTGCCGAACGCACCGGCGACGACCACGTCGCGGGCCAAGCCCGAAATGCGCGAGACCAGCGTGAGCAGCGAGATGGTGGATGCGGCCCGCAGCAGGTTCATGGAGGTTGGCTTGGCGCCGCCGAATCGGGCGCGATGAAGGGAAAGCCGGCCGATTATAGGTAGCGCCTGCTCACCTGCCGGGCGGTGGTTTGCAGCGGCGTCCGCACGAATGCTATACTCGCGGGCTCTACCCTCATCAAGAAGCTACACCAACATGGCAACGTCCGCAAAAGCCAAGAAGAAAACCGTTCGCATCGCTTCGGGCCTGAAGCGCGTGCGTCAAGACGTGAAGCTCAACGCCGCCAACACCGCGCTGCGTTCGAAGTTCCGTACCGTGATCAAGAACGTGCAGAAGGCTGTCGTCGCCGGCGACAAGGCCAAGGCTGCCGATCTGTTCAAGACCGCTCAAGCCGTGATCGACTCGGTCGCCGACAAGGGCCTGTTCCACAAGAACAAGGCCGCTCGCCACAAGAGCCGCCTGTCGGCCAAGGTCAAGGCGCTGACCGCTCCCGCTGCCTGATTGCGCTGAGGGTGGAAGAGGAAGGGCTCGCATCGCGAGCCCTTTTGCATTGCGCACCCGGATTCTTCAGCCCGCGGTCGGCGGCGGCTCGGGCACCAGGCAGGCCTCGGTCAGCTGCAGCCGGTTGTCGCGGGCGAAGTTCATCACGAAGTCCCAGGCCATCGGTTCGACGCCGCGCAGCGCCTCGCTGACGATCACGCACTTCACCCCATTGATCACACGCGGCACGCACAGCGGCGAGTAGCCGATGAACGCGCCGATGCCGCCCCGGACGCCGTCCGGCCGGAAGCAGGACATCGCGCCCGCCAGCCGCTCCGCCCAGTCGCTGGGTCGAAAGGTGTGTCCATCCAGCGTGATGCCCTGAATGAAGAATTCGCGCGGTGAAGTGGTGGTCATGCGTGCTGTCCCGAGCGCGACATTGTGCCGTGAATGTGTTGCAGTGCAGCACGCCCGGCCTGCTGCCGCACCCCTCGATGCGGCATTCGTCGGCAGATCGGCAGGCGGATTTAGAATTCGGCCGAAGCGGGTCGCCGCGCGTCTGCCAGCTGGGCGCGCGCACCCGCTTCTTCATTTCTCCCTCGGAGTGA
>JAZJZJ010000121.1:0-3336 GCA_040389925.1 Pseudomonadota bacterium | reverse complement strand
CGCGCTTCGGGCTGCACGGCACCAGCGTCGACCAGGTCGCGGCGCGCGCCGGCGTATCCAAAAGCAATCTGCTGTATTACTTCGCGAACAAGGAAGAGCTGTACGTCTGCGTGCTGCGCGAGCTGCTCGAAGTCTGGCTCGCGCCGTTGCGCGAGTTCAGCGCCGAGCAGGACCCGCAGCAGGCGATCGCCGACTACATCCGCCGCAAGCTCGTCGTCTCACGCGACAGCCCGGACGCGTCGCGGCTGTTTTGCTTGGAGATGATCCAGGGCGCGCCGCTGTTGCGCGGCGAACTCGACCGCGAGCTGCGCGACATCGTCGCGCACAAATCGGCGGTGATCCAGGGCTGGATAGCCGCCGGGCGGCTCGCGAAGGTCGACCCCGAACACCTGATCTTCATGATCTGGGCCACGACCCAGCACTACGCCGACTTCGCGGTGCAGGTGCAGGCGCTGACGGGCAAGACGCTGGCCGATCCGGCGTTCTTCGAGCAGACGGTGGCGAGCGTGCAGGCGCTGGTGCTGCAGGGGGTCGGGCCGAGATAGGCGGGCCCAGCCCGAGGCGACGCGACCCGCAACACGACACCGATCTCGCTGCAGCCGAGTCTGCTGTTCGAGAGGCGGCGGTGAGCGGGTCGTCTGATCACCGGTTCGGCAACGCCAGCGTGCGCTGCGTCAGCGAATTGCGAATGTTCACGAGGTCGCCGCTCGTCACACTGCGCTCCTGCAGCTTCGGCGTCTGACACGAGAAGTTTGCAGCCTCGTTGATGTCGCCGGAACCGTTGTAGACGGCCTCGGCCGGGTAAGCGCACACCGGGCGCGAGCGCGTCGGATTGCCCGCGGCATCGAACTTCGTCGCGACGATCCTCGAAGGTGCCACGCCCTGCTCGACCCACTTGATCACGGCACTGACCACATGGTGGTCGGCGTCACGATAGGCCTTCGGCGGTTCGGGCATGCCGCCACCGACCGAGCTCGGACCGGTGCTGCCGCCGCAGTGGCCGGTGGCCGGCAGCATGAACAGGCGGTGGTACTGCTGCACCTGCGCGCCGAACGCGTTCGCGGTGGCCGCGACGACCTGCGGCGTGAGCTTCGCGACCTGCTTGTCGACCTCCGCGCTCGGCAGCTTCTGCAGTTTCTCCCACTGCGTCAGCGCGAAGAAATAGTCGATCGAGCCGTCCGGAGGAACGACCGAATCGTTCCAGCCTGCCATCTGGATCAGCTTGCCGCCGCGGCTCGTGAAACGCCGGATGTCGGGGCTCGGCGCCGCGGTGGCTGCGGTCATCACCGCCTTCGCGTGGTCGTACACGTCGTCCCAATTGAGATCGCGGCGCCAGTCGTAGGGCGGCGTCAGCACCGAGTAGACGTAATGGCCGATGAAAGGGCCGTAGCCGCCGTTGTCCGCGAACAGCGGCGACCAGTCCGCCTCGGACCCGTACTTCGCGCCGGTGTAGCGCTGTTCCGACGCCAGATCGTCCCAGTTCCGACGCGTGCCGCCATACATCCGTTTGGCGACCGTCACCTCGTCCGCGGTGAGGGTGCCGTCGCCGCCGGGCCCCATCGTGTCGATGTCGAAGCTGCAGGCGCGCGGGTTCGTGATCTGGCCGTCGACGAGGCCGTCGTTGGCGTCGCAGGCCTGCAGCGCGCGTTGCGTGATCGTCGCGCGTTTCACGGTGGAGATGGCCGACGGGCCGAACGCCGCCGTGGGTGTCAGCGTCTTGCCGGTCCACAGCAGCCACATCAACAGGTCCGGGTACCACTGCGACGGCGCGCCGGCGACGATGCCGTCGAACAGCTCCGGATAGTTTTGCGCCATCATCATCGCTTGGCGCCCGCCGTTCGAGCAGCCTTCGAAGTACGCGTACTTCACCGGCGAGCCGAAGTAGGTGGCGGCCAGCGCCTTCGCCGCCGTGGCCACAGAGTAGTGCGCGCGCAGGCCCCAATCCCTGACCTTCTCGGGGTGGCCGAGCGTCCAGGTCGGCGATTCGCCGCCGTCGTGGCCCATGTTGCTGCCCGCGGTGACGAAGCCGTCGCCGATGTCCTGGACGAGGCGCGCGTACGGCGTGGCGCCGGCATAGCCGCCGGTGCCGTCGACCTTCAGCCGCCCGGTCCAGTCGGCCGCTGTCTGCGGCAGCCAGACCTCCCATTTGATCTCCGAGTCCCTCGACGGTCGGGCCACGCCCTGCACGCGGCACAGCGCCACCGGCACCACGTTGCCGCCGATCGAGGTTCCGGCCGCGACGACGGTCGACGAGGTCACGGTCGAGTCCCCGGTGCCGACGGCGGCGAGGCCGGCGCAATCGTTGGCCGCCTGAACGGAGCCGCACGCACCGGCCAAGCCAAGCGCCATCGCGCTGCCGATGCCGGCGGCGGATCGCCGGCCGGAGTTACTGCGCCCGCCACGGGTTCTCTGCATCATCGGGTCTCCTGTGTTGTCGTGAAGTCATCGCGTCAATGCCGCCGGACGTGAAGGCGCGGGGACGCAAACGCCAAGGAGGTCGGTGCTGAGGACCGCCTCGGCGAGTGTGGCTGGCCGCGCTGCAAGCCAAGGCCGCTCAAAATGTACTCCTGCCGTCCTGCCGCTGCAGTTCCGTCGCTTGTGCGCCTCGCTCGGCGAGGACGAGCGGCGCAGGCGCACGTCGTGCCCGTCATCCATCGCGATCACCCAACACGACCTGTCGAAGCCCCTGGAGCGCGGGCTCGAAGGTCTCGGGGTCGGCGCCCGCCGCATAGACCGCGTAGGCCGGATAGAGATACTCGGGCGCGTTCGGTATGCGGCGCATTCCTTCGAGCCCGCCTTGCTCTTGCGGCGTCGGCGCGCGCGGACTGCGCAGCGGGCGCGAACTGCGGTCGATGAGCCCGACCTCCCCCTCGGTCTTGAACCGGACAAGCCACTTGAAGCCCGTGCGCCGGCTCACCCCTGCGGCGTCACTGGCCAACGCAGCCGTCCAGCCTTGGTCAACAACACGGCTGACCAGAAGGGCTCGACCTTTGGGCGTCAATCTCGCATGCTTGTGGCTGTTCATCCGTCCTCCTGATCTGAGTCGTTGGTGCCTAGACACCTCCAGCTTCTCAAATCACGGACGGGTGAACAACCTCCTGGAACGTCACAGCTAGCGCCGAGGCCGATCGGCCTTGGCACCGCCTGCGTCCGGTGTGCGCGGCGCACAGGCGGGCAGGTCGTTCGCTCGCTTCAACCAGGCAATGAGGTCGGCTCGGTCTTTCGGGTCGGCCACGCCGTCGTAGGTCATCGAACTGCCGGGCACCATCTTCAGCGGGGCGGCCAGAAACCGATCGAGCGTCTTGTCGTTCCAGACGATGTTGGCGCGCTTCATCG
>JAZJZJ010000120.1:0-20527 GCA_040389925.1 Pseudomonadota bacterium | reverse complement strand
TCGTCGACGACATCCTCGACGTGACCCAGGCCTCGGCCACGCTCGGCAAGACCGCCGGCAAGGACCTCGACAACAACAAGCCCACCTACGTGACCGTGCTCGGTCTCGACGCCGCACGCCGCCACGCGACCGAGCTGCGCGACAAGGCGCAGGCCGCGCTGGCGCGCAGCGGCTTGCCGGACGCCGCGTGGCTGAGCCTGCTGGCCGACAAGGTCGTCGAACGCGAAAGCTGACATGAAGCACCCGATCCTCGAATCCATCGCCAGCCCGGCCGATCTGCGCAAGCTGTCGCGCGTCGAGCTGAAGCAGCTCGCCACCGAACTGCGCGATTTCGTCGTGCAGAGCGTCTCGCAGACCGGCGGCCACCTGTCGTCGAACCTCGGCACGGTCGAGCTGACGATCGCGCTGCACCACGTCTTCAACACACCCCACGACCGCTTGGTGTGGGACGTGGGCCACCAGACCTACCCGCACAAGATCCTGACCGGCCGGCGCGAGCGCATGGGCTCGCTGCGCCAGCTCGGTGGCATCTCGGGCTTTCCGCGCCGCGACGAGAGCGAGTACGACGCCTTCGGCACCGCGCACTCGTCGACCTCGATCTCGGCCGCGCTCGGCATGGCCGTGGCCGCCAAGCTGAAGGGTGAAGACCGCAAGGCCGTCGCGATCATCGGCGACGGCGCGATGAGCGCCGGCATGGCGTTCGAGGCGCTGAACAATGGCGGTGTCTCGCAGGCCGACATGCTGGTCGTGCTGAACGACAACGACATGTCGATCTCGCCACCGGTCGGTGCGCTGAATCGCCACCTCGCGCGGCTGATGACCGGCAAGTTCTACGCCGCTGCGCGCGACACCGCGAAGTCGGTGCTGAAAAACGCGCCGCCGCTGTTCGAGCTGGCGCGCCGCTTCGAGGAGCACGCGAAAGGCATGGTCGTGCCCGGCACGATCTTCGAGGAATTCGGCTTCAACTACGTCGGCCCGATCGATGGCCACGACCTCGATTCGCTGATCCCGACGCTCGAGAACCTGCGCCAGCTGAAGGGCCCGCAGTTTTTGCATGTCGTCACGAAGAAGGGCTACGGCTACAAGCTGGCCGAGGCCGACCCGGTCAACTACCACGGGCCTGGCAAGTTCGACCCGGCCGTCGGCCTCGTCAAGCCGGCCACACCGGGCAAGCCGACCTTCACGCAGGTCTTCGGCAACTGGCTGTGCGACATGGCTGCGGCCGACGAGCGCCTCGTCGGCATCACGCCGGCGATGCGCGAAGGTTCGGGTCTCGTCGAGTTCGAGAAGCGCTTTCCGACGCGCTATCACGATGTCGGCATTGCCGAGCAGCACGCGGTCACGTTCGCGGCCGGTCTGGCCTGCGAAGGGCTGAAGCCGGTCGTTGCGATCTACTCGACCTTTCTGCAGCGCGCCTACGACCAGCTGATTCACGACGTCGCGATTCAGAATCTGCCCGTTGTGTTCGCGCTCGACCGCGCCGGCCTGGTCGGTGCCGATGGCGCCACGCACGCCGGCAACTACGACATCGCCTACCTGCGCTGCATCCCGAACATGAGCGTGCTGACGCCGGCCGACGAGCGCGAATGCCGCGCCGCGCTGACGACCGCGTTCCGGCAAGACGGGCCGGTCGCGGTGCGCTACCCGCGCGGCGCGGGCACAGGCGTGGCGGCTGGCACCGACCTGCCCGAGTTGCCATTCGGCAAGGGCGAGTTGCGCCGCCGCATCACGCGCGCAGTCGCGCAGGGCGGCCCGCGGGTCGCGATCCTCGCGTTCGGCACCTTGCTGTACCCGGCGCTGGCTGCGGCCGAGAAGGTCGATGCCACGGTTGCGAACATGCGTTTCGTCAAACCGCTCGATGTCGATCTGGTCACCGAGCTGGCCAACAGTCACGACGCGATCGTCACGGTCGAAGATGGCTGCGTGATGGGCGGCGCCGGCAGCGCGGTGCAAGAGGCGCTGGCCGCCGCCGGCATCCTGATCCCGGTGCTCACGCTCGGCCTGCCCGACGAGTTCATCGAGCACGGCGACCCCGCCAAGCTGATGGTGATGTGCGGGCTCGACGCCGCCGGCATCGAGCAGTCGATCCTGAAGCGCTTCGGCGCTCGACCTGCACTGGTGCGCTCCGCCTGAGTCGCTGGAGTTGCCGTCGCGTCGGCCATTGAACCCAGCCGAACGGCGGCTTCAAATCCGCGCCGGGGCGCGAGCCCGCATTTGCTGGCATGCTCCCGGTCTGGTGACAAGATGAAACCCATGAGCAACCTGAAAGACGCGCTCCACATTCCCGACACGCAAAGCGCGCGTGACGAACGGCACTTGGCGATCCAGCGCGTCGGCGTGAAGAGCGTGCGCTATCCGCTGCAACTGCGCATCGGCAACGCAGTTGCACCGACGGTCGCGATGTGGAGCCTCGACGTCGCGTTGCCGGCTGAAGCGAAGGGCACGCACATGTCGCGCTTCGTTGCCTGGCTCGACGCGCTCGACAAGCCGCTTGATGCGCCCACACTGCGCGCCGAACTCGCGACCATGCTTGACAAGCTGCACGCGACCGAGGGCCGCATCGACGCGCAGTTCCCGTTCTTCCTGCGCAAGCGCGCGCCGGTGACCGGCGTGCAAAGCCTGCTCGAGTACCAGGGCCGCTGGCTCGCGGAGCAAACGGACGGCGTGCAAACAACCTGGGCCGAAGTCGTCGTGCCCGTCAAATCACTGTGCCCGTGTTCGAAGGAAATCTCCGACTACGGCGCGCACAACCAGCGTTCGCACGTGACGATCCGCGTCGAACTGCTCGGCGACATCGAATGGGGCGAACTCGTGCGTTTCGCCGAGGATTCGGCATCGAGCGAGATTTGGCCGATGCTCAAGCGCGCCGACGAGAAGTGGGTCACCGAGCGTGCCTACGAGAACCCGAAGTTCGTCGAAGACATGGTGCGCGACGTGGCGCTGCGGCTCAATGCCGATGCGCGGGTCGGCCGTTACAGCGTCGATGTCGAGAACTTCGAGTCGATTCACGCGCACAGCGCGTTCGCGCGCATCGAACGGGCGTAGCTACTTCTTTTCGGGCGCCTTTGGCGCATCCGGTTTCGGCATGTCGCCGATCACTGTCTTGAGCGGGCAGACTTGGAACGCCGGGCATTTCTTGCAACCGGCGACGATGGCGATCGGGCAAAGGGTCATGGCCGCTCCTCGGTAGGTGGGCGAGCCAGCATACGCTGCTTCGCGCTGCGTGCCGATCATCGATCCGGCTTGCGTGATCCGATCGGCGGCGCGCCCTTCGCCTTGTGGCCCGATCTGGCGCGCAGCGCATCCCTGAGCAGGTACTCGACTTGCGCATTCGCGCTGCGCAACTCGGCCGCCGCGAGCCGCTCGATCTCGGCCCACAGCTGCGGATCGATGCGCAGCAGGAACGACTTCTTGTCGGGGCTGGCCATGGTGCCGATCGCCGCGTCGAACCGGGGCGCTAGTTGTACAGCGTGCCGGTGTTGACGACGGGTGTCGCGTCGTGGTCGGAGCACAGCACGACCAAGAGGTTGCTGACCATCGCCGCCTTGCGCTCGTCGTCGAGCTGCAGCAGGCCGCGTTCGGCCAAGCCGTTGAGCGCCAGTTCGACCATGCCGACGGCGCCCTGCACGATCTTGGTCCGCGCCGCAATGATCGCCTCGGCCTGCTGGCGCCGCAGCATCGTGCCGGCGATTTCCGGCGCGTAGGCGAGGTGGGTCAGCTTCGCGTCGACGACGACGATGCCGGCAAGCGCGAAGCGCGCCTGCAGTTCTACGCGCAGCGCCGCCGCGACCTCGTCGGTGCCCGAGCGCAGCGTGACTTCGCGCGCGCCACCGGCGACCGGTTCGTCGAGGTTGTCGTAGGCATAGCTCAGCGCGAGGTGGCGCACGGCCGACTCGGCCTGGGTCAGCACATAGGCCTCGAAGTTGTCGACATCGAAGGTGGCTTGCGCGGTGTCTTCGACCTTCCAGACGATCGCCGCGGCGATCTCGATCGGGTTGCCGCGCATGTCATTGACCTTCAGCTTCTCGCTGTTGAAATTGCGCGCGCGCACCGAGACCTTTTTCTTGACATAGAACGGATTCGCCCAGCGCAGCCCTTCGCTGCGATCGGTGCCGCGGTAGCTGCCGAACAGCATCAGCAGCGCGGCTTGGTTCGGTTGCAGCATGTACAGACCGGCCAGGCACCAAACGGCGGCGACCATGCCGACCGCGAACAGCCCGACGGTCGGCAGCGATGGCCGGCCGAGCAGCAGGGCGGCCGTCCCGAGAATCAGCAGCACGCCCACTGCAACGTAGACGAAGCCGTTGGCCGATGCGCCGACGCGCTCCTGTGACGCTTGTCTGTCCATGACGGAGTCTCCCGAAGTTCGACCGCCTGTGAGCGCGCCGGTGTTTCCGGCTGCGATCTCAAAGTGATATCACTTTAGTATTGACTCGCGTTCTGTGTCAAGCCCTCGATGTCAAGTGTTCTCTTCGAGGCTCAGCCCAAGCAGCGACGGATCGCCGCGACCGAGCCGGATCAGCGTCGGTGCGTCGCCCGTCAGGTCGACGACCGTGGTCGGCTGCATCGGGCAGGCGCCGGCATCGACGACCGCCTGCAGCAGCTTCTGGAAGCGGTCGCGGATCGCGTGCGGCTCGTTCATCGGCTCGGTATCAAAGGGCGCGATCAGCGTCGTCGCGAGCAGCGGTTGGCCGAGGATGTCGAGCAGGCATTGCGTCACCGCGTGCGCGGGCACCCGCAGCCCGATCGTGCGCCGCGACGGGTGCGAGACGCGCCGCGGTACTTCTTTCGTCGCTTCGAGAATGAAGGTGAACGGCCCCGGCGTGCCGAGCTTCAGCAAGCGGTACTGCTTGTTGTCGACGCGCGCGTAGCTCGCGAGCTCGCTCAGGTCGCGGCACAGCAGCGTCAGGTGGTGCTTGTCGTCGACCCCGCGGATGCGGCGCAGGTTCTCGGCCGCCGCCTTGTCGTCGAGGTGGCAGACGAGCGCGTAGCTCGAATCGGTCGGGATTGCCGCGATGCCCCCGCCGTGCAGGATCTGCGCGGCCTGCTTCAGCAGGCGCAGTTGCGGGTTCTCGGGGTGGACTTCGAAGTATTGGGACATGTCAGTGGCGCCCGGCCGCCCGAAGGCACTGACGCACCCCAAGGGTCACGAAGGGGCCCCTCGTGGCCCTCGGGGGCAGCGAACGAAGTGAGCGTGGGGGTTGTTTCATCACTCAATCGTAGGTCGTGTCGGCCGCCACGATCGACCCGGGTTTCTGCCGAGACCCGGTCGCGTTCAACCATGCACTCACCGCCCCGCAGGCTGCGATCACGGCCATGCCGACCCACGCCCAGCCGTCGGGCAGATGGCGAAACACGACGAAGCTGACCGCCAGTGCGAACGCGATCTGCGTGTAGACGAAGGGCATCAGCGTGGCCATCGGCGCATGGCCGAACGCGAAGATCAGGCACAAGTGGCCGGCGGTCGCGAACGCGCCGATGCCGAGCACCAGCAGCAGCTTCGATGCGGGGACGGCTTGCACCGCAGTGACGTAGTCGCCGGCATGGAACAGCAGCAGCGGTGTCACCAATACCGCGCCGCTGAAGCCGGTGTAAAAGTGGGTGATGTACGGGCTCTCGAGCGACGCGAGCCGGCTTGTCAGCACTTGGAAGCAGCCGTAGCACAGCGCCATCAGCAGCGGGAAGATCGCGGCCCAGCCGAACACGCCGCTGCCGGGCCGGATCACGATCACGGCACCGACGAAACCGCCGCAGACCAGCGCCCAGCGCATCTTCGATACCGGCTCGTGCAGCACCCACGCGGCGAGCATCGTCACGACCACCGGCGTGAGCATGCCGAGCGCGGTGAACTCGGCGACCGGCATCAGCTGCAGGCCGAAGAACGACATGCCGCTGGTGATCAGCAGCAGCGCGCCGCGGGCCCACTGAAACTTCGGGTGCGCGGTCGCGAAGCCGCGCCAGCCTTGGCGCGCGAGCCAGATCGCCATCGCGCCGGCCTGGATCGCGTACCGCGCCCAGAGCAGGAACAGCACCGGCAGCCAGGCGCCGAGGTACTTGATCAGCGTGTCGCTGACCGCGAAGCACGCGCCCATCGCGAGCACGAGCGCGATCCCGAGGCCGGGGCGTTGCGCGGTCATGCGCCGACCGCCCGCCACGTCATGCGGGTTGGTGGATGCGCGTCTCCAGCGCCGTCCAGACCGGCGTCAGTTTGGCCGGCAGCGCGGGCAGGGCGCCGAGGTCGATGTGGCTCTCGTCGGGGCTGTGGAAGTCGCTGCCGCGCGACGCGAGCAAGTCGTATTCGATCGCGGTCTCGGTGTAGCGCAGCGCGTCGGCCGAGCTGTGGCTGCCGGTCACGACTTCGACCCCGCGCCCGCCGTGCGCCTTGAACTCGCTGAAGAGGGCGTACTCCGCGTTCGCGCTGAACTTGTAGCGCGCCGGGTGCGCGATCACCGCGATCCCGCCGGCTTCGGTGATCCAGGTCACCGCGTTCTTCAGCGTGGCCCAGCGGTGCGGCACGAAGCCGGGTTTGTTCTCGACCAGGTACTTGCGAAACACCTCGTGCGTGTCGGCGCAGACGCCGCTCTCGACCAGAAAACGCGCGAAGTGCGTGCGCGAGATCAGCTCGGGGTTGCCGACGTATTGCAGTGCGCCTTCGTACGCGCCGTGAATGCCGACCTTGGCGAGGCCGTCCGACATTTCGATCGCGCGCTCACGCCGCCCGCCGCGCGTCGCGTGCAAGCCGGCGACGAGCGCGGCGTTGTCGGCATCGAAGCCGAGGCCGACGATGTGCACGGTGACATCGGCGAAGGTCACCGAGATCTCGGTGCCGGTCAGATACGGCAGGCCGAGCGCCGAGGCCGCCGCCATCGCGCGCTGCTGGCCACCGATCTCGTCGTGGTCGGTCAGCGCCCACAGTTCGACGCCGTTCGCCTTCGCCCGCGCGGCAAGCGCCTCGGGTTCGAGGGTGCCGTCGGAAACGGCGGAATGGCAGTGCAGGTCAGCGTTCATCCAGCTCGGCGGGTGGTCCACGGGACGATTGTAGGGACGACCCGCGGTTCGCGTCGCTCGCGTCGGCCATGACCCTCAGCGTTCGAGCCGGAGGATCCGGCCGTTCGTGCTGTCGGTCACCACATAGAGCCAACCGTCGGGGCCCTGGCGCACATCGCGGATGCGCTCGCCGAGGTCTTGCAGCAGGCGCTCTTCGCGCACGACCTTGCGGCCGTAGAGTTCGAGCCGCACCAGCAGCTGCGAGCGCAAGCCGCCGATGAAGGCGCTGCCCTTCCAGCCGGGGTAGCGGTCGCTGGTCAGGAAAGCCAGCCCGCTGGTCGCGATCGACGGCACCCAATGCGTCAACGGTTGCTCCATGCCGGCCTTGGCCGTGCCCTCGCCGATCTTCGTCCCGGTGCCGTAGTTGGCGCCGTAAGTGATCACCGGCCAGCCGTAGTTCTTGCCGCGCTCGACGACGTTGAGCTCGTCGCCGCCCTGCGGGCCGTGCTCGTCGGCCCAGAGCTCGCCGGTCGCCGGGTGCAGCGCCGCACCTTGCACGTTGCGGTGGCCATAGCTCCAGATTTCGGGCCGTGCGCCACTGCGGCCGACGAACGGGTTGTCGGCCGGGATCCGGCCGTCGGATTCGATGTGCACGATCTTGCCGTGGTCGTTGTCGAGCAACTGCGCGTCGTCGCGCCGGCTGAAGCGGTCGCCGAGCGTGACGAACAGCCGCCCGTCGCGCGCGAACACGAGGCGCGAGCCGAAGTGCGCGCTGCTCGCGAACTTCGGCGCTTGGCGGAAGATCACGCGCACGTCGCGCACGCTGTTGCCGTCGAGCCTGCCACGCGCGACGGCCGTGCTGTTGCCGCTGCCGCCGGCCGGATCGGCCTCGCTGAAGCTCCAGTAGACGAGCGCGTTCTCGGTGAATTTCGGGTCGAGCACGACATCGAGCAGCCCGCCCTGGCCGGCGGCCTCGACCTTGGGCACGCCTTGCAGCGGCTCGCCGAGCTTGCCGTCGGCGCCGACGATGCGCATCGTGCCCGCCTTCTCGGTGACGAGCATGCGGCCGTCAGGCAGGAAGGCGAGCGCCCACGGGTTGCGCAACCCGCTCGCGACCGTGACCGGCTTCAAAGCCTGCGCCGATGCGAGCGAGGTGAGGAGCGCCAAGGCGCTGGCGAAGAGAGCGTGTCGGGAGGTCATCATCCGCCGCAGCATGCCTGCGCTTGCATGGCCGCAGGGGGCCGCGGGCTTTCGGCCGGCCGCGCGGCTACCCCGCGATCGAGAACAGCACCGCGTTGTTGATCGCGTAGACCGCGCCGTCGGCGCCGATCGCGGTCGGTGTGTACGACTCGGCGATGCCGCTGGTCAGACGGATGCGCTGCGTGAAGGTGTTGGTCACCAGGCTCCAGCGGTACAGAAACCCGTCTTCGCTGTTGACGAGGATCGAGCGCGTCACCGGGTCGACCGCCGCGGTGTTGATGCACCACTCCTCGACCGGCCCGGAGTTGCCGCTGACAAATGTCGGCCCGGCAATGGCGAGGATTTCTTTCATGACCAGCACGTTGGTGTCGAGCTCGAGCTGGATCGCGGTCGGGTCGATCAGCGCGACCCGGTTCAGACCGTCCCCGGTGCCGATGCCGTAGTAGTTGTTGTACTTGACCATCAGCAGGTAGCCCGCCGCGCCGGTGTACGACGGCAGCATCGCCCTCGGCACGACCGAGGCGGTGTCGTCCCAGCCGAAGCCGCCGGGCGGTCGTGCGAGCGCGAGCGTGGCGTCGAAGTGCAGCAACCAGCCGCGCCCGTTGTGGGTGCCGAACATGCCTTCGAGCACGCCGAAGAACACCTCGCCGTCGGGCCCGATGGTCGGCGACGCGGTGCCGTTGTCGCTGAGGCGCGCCGGGCCGCCGTCGATCGGGTCACGCAGCGCCACCTTGCCCTTCAGCGCCAGCGTCGTCGCATCGACCGCGATCAGGTAGCCGGCCTGCACGGTGCCCGCGACCACCGCCTGGTTGACCGCGAAGTACAAGGTGGCCAGATCGGGCGACACGGCTGGCGCGCAGTTCATCGCGACCTTCACGATCGCCGGATCGGCTGCCAGCGTCGTGGCTGAAGCCCAGCTGCCGACGCCGGCCGCGCTGATGCGCGCGATACCGCTCGTCAGCCCGGCCGGGTTCGGGCCGGTGACGATGAAGCCGAAGAACACGTTGCCGGCCGAGTCGGCCGTGAGCGGGGTGTTGATGAACACCGTGGTGTCGAACGCGGCCGGGTTCGCGTTGTACGCCGCGGCGCCGTAGAACACCGCGGTCGTGAGCGTGCCGGCGGCCGCATCAGCGTTGTCGCGCAGCAGCAGCTTGCCGCCGGCACCGGGCGCCAGCACGCGGTTCGTCGGAGTCAGCGCGAGGTTGTAGCTCGGTACCCAGTTGTGCGCCGGCAGCACGTAATCGCTGGCGGCCGACCAGATCAGCCCGCCGTTCGCACCCGAGCGTGCCTCGAACCGGAAGCCGCCGGTCGCCCCCGTCTTGACCGGCACGATCACGGTGTTCATCGCGGTCACGACCGGTGAACCGTAGTGGATCAGCAGCGCGCCGCTGCCCGTGTACTGTGGCGCGAGGTCGACCGGCGTGCTCCACGCGATACGGTTCAGGTCTTGCGTCGCGATCGCGCCGAGCGCCGAGTGCTGCGCGTCGCGGCCGAAGCCCCACCACGCCGGGCCGGGCACGCCGGGCGCCGGCGGGGTCGGTGCGGGCGGCACCGGCGCCGGCCCGCCGGCGTCGCCGCCCCCGCCGCAGGCCGCGACGGCCGCCATCAGCGGCGTCAGCGAGGCGATCGACAGCAACCGCAGCGCGCGGCGGCGGTCGGTGGGCGGGTGGGGCGGGCGCGAAGTCATGGTGGGTCTCGATGCGTTGCTGCCGACCGGCCCATGCTGCCGCGATCGCCGGTGGCTGGCAACGCGGGCATGCCCGCGGGCGTTGCGTTGTTCGGCCAACGCGTCAGCCGACGGCTTCGACGATCATCTGCACGCGCTCGCGGCCGTTGTACTCGTCGACGCTCAGGCGATACGCGAGCCGCACCTTCGCGCCGACCGGCTCGCTGTGGCCGAACCAGATCGCGTCGCGCAGCGCGCCGCCGCGCGCTTCGCCGGCAAAACGCAGCGCCAGCTTCAGATGCTTCTCGCCGACCAGGCGCTGCGACACGACCTCGACCTCGTCGACGAACACCGGCGCCTCGAAGGCCTGGCCCCAGACCTGCGCATCGAGCGCACGCACGGTGGCCGCGTTGAAATGCTCGACGCCGAGCGGGCCGTCGCTGAGCAAGGTGCGCGACAGCGTCGCCGCATCGAGCCACTCGCTCGCGATGCGCTGGAACGCCGCGTCGAAGGTCGCGAAATGCGCTTCGGCGAGCGTGCAGCCCGCTGCCATCGCATGGCCGCCGAAGCGCACCAGCACCTCGGGGTGGCGCTTGCTGAGCAGGTCGAGCGCGTCGCGCAGGTGAAAGCCGGCGATCGAGCGGCCCGAGCCTTTCAGCAGCCCGTCCTGGCCGCGCGCGAACACGAAGGTCGGGCGGTGCACCCGGTCTTTCAAGCGCGACGCGACGATGCCGACCACGCCTTCGTGAAAGCCTTCGTCGAAGATCGCGAGGGCTGACGGTGTTGGCGCGACGGCGTCGTCTTCGGCCTGCATCAGGCGTTCAAGCATCACCTCGGCCTGCTCGCGCATGCCCGATTCGACATCGCGCCGCTCGCGGTTGATCGTGTCGAGCAGACCCGCGAGTTCGGCGGCGCGCGCCGGGTCGTCGGTCAGCAGGCACTCGATGCCGAGCGTCATGTCCGACAGGCGCCCGGCCGCGTTGATGCGCGGCCCGAGCGCGAAGCCGAAGTCGAAGCCGCTCGCGCGGCGTGCGTCGCGTGCGGCGGCCCTGAACAGCGCGGCGACGCCCGGCTGCATGTGACCGGCGCGGATGCGGCGCAGGCCCTGTGCGACGAGACGGCGGTTGTTCGCGTCGAGCCTGACGACGTCGGCGACGGTGCCGAGCGCGACCAGATCGAGCAGCGCATCGAGCTTGGGCTGGCTCGCCACGGTGAACACGCCGCGCTCGCGCAATTCGGCGCGCAGCGCGAGCAACACGTAGAAGATCACGCCGACGCCGGCGAGGTGCTTGCTGCCGAAGCCGCAACCCGGCTGGTTCGGGTTCACGATCACGTTCGCGTCGGGCAGCACGATCAAGTCATCGATCAGCGCCGGCAGGTGGTGATCGGTGACGATCACGTCGATGCCGAGCGCGCGCGCGTGCGCCACGCCGGCCAAGCTCGCGATGCCGTTGTCGACCGTGAGCAGCACCTCAGCCCGCTTGTCGCGTGCGAGCTCGACGATGGCCGGCGTGAGCCCGTAGCCGTGGATCGCGCGGTCGGGCACGACGTAGTGCAGCGTGCCGGGCGCGGCGCCGAGCAGCGCGAGCCCGCGCAGCGCGACGGCGCAGGCGGTCGCGCCGTCGCAGTCGTAGTCGGCGACGATGCAGACGCGGCGCTGCTGTGCAATCGCGTCGGCCAGAAAGCGCGCGGCGGCCTGCACGCCGAGCAGCTCGGTTGGTGGCAGCAGGCGCGCGAGGCCGTCGTCGAGCTCGTCGGGCGTGCGCACGCCGCGGCCCGCGAACAGGCGCGCGAGCAGCGGCGGCACGCCCGCTTGCTCGAGCGCCCAGACGGCGCGCGGCGGCGGGTCGCGCAGCTTGATGGTCGGTGTGTGCGCGCTCATCAGAGTGCCTCCAGCACGGTGTGCGCTTCGGGTGCGTTGAATCGGCTGCCGAGCCTTTGCCACAGCGATTGCGGTGCGGTCTCGAAGCGGTGCGCGCTGCGGTCGCCGCACAGCGTCAATGCAACCGATTCGCTCGTGCGCGATGCGGCCAGCAGTTCGGCGATTGGCCCGACATCGAGCGCACGCCAAGCGTCGGCCCAGCCGGCCCAATCCTCGGCGAGCAGCGGGGCGCGCAGCGAACTGTCGATGCGTGGTGGCACGCCCTCCTCGGGCTGCGCACGGCCGCAGCCGCTGAGCCAGAACGAATTCAACGTCAGCGCGCCGCGCTGCTCGCGTTCGTCGTTCAGTGCGTGCGGGTAGAGCAGCAGCTGCAATTCGCTCTGCAGCCGCCGCACCAGCTTCGCCGGCGTGCTGCGCGCTTCGCTGCCGCGCATCCACAGCTCGACGTTGCGGCCGATCACGCGGTCGAGTGAGGCGCAGGGCAGGTCGACGAGGCTCTCGTGCGCCGCGTACCAGCGCGAGGCTGCGCCCCATTCAAAGCGAAATCCTTCACTCTCGAACAACTCGCGCACCGCCTCGAACGCGGCGCGCGACTCGGCCTCGGTCAGGTTCAGCGCCCCCGGGTCGGCCAGCGTCACGTGGTCGCGGCCGACGTGCCAGTGGCTCGGCGTGACCAGGCCCCAGGCCAGATCGCCGACCTCGATGCCATCGCGCGCGGCGGCCTGCGCCGCGAACGGCAGGCAGCCGTCCGCGCCGTGCCAGCCGGCGGCGGCGGCGAGCGCACGTTCGTGCGGCGGCGAGAGCGTGTAGACATCGGCGTCGTCGCGCTGTGTGAGCGTCAGCCGTGCGAGCAGCGCAGACAGGTTCGGCAACGCAAGGTCGCGCAGCACATGCGACGCGGCGTCGGACAGCGCCGACGCAAAGGGGATCAGCAAATGCATGGCGCCGATTATCCGGGCAGGGTGCGAAGACGCACCCGACTCGTTCAAGAACAAAGGGCCCGCATCGGCGGGCCCTTCTTCACTCGGTTCCGATGGTCAGGATGGCCGCGCCTGGTCGGGCTTGCTGTAGTCGCAGACACCCTCCGGGAAGGTCTGCTTGAGCTTGGCGACCGCCGCGCCGTTGGGCTGCCACGGCGCGTAGGTGCCATCGGCCAGCGCCGTCTCGACCGGCTTGAGCGCGCACTGGTAGATGCCGCCTTCGATCGGTGCGCCGGCGACGATGCGCGAGGTGCCGTACATCGGGAAGGCCAGCGTGCACGCGCCCTTCGGCTTGTCGTTGAGAACACCGTCCCAGACATCGGGGCCGGCGTGCATCAGCGTGCCGGTGACGTCGAAGCAGCTGTCGACCGCGCGCGCCGGCCGGTTCGCGGCCACGCTCTTCGTCGGGTTGGCGCGGATGTTGGCCATCCACTCGTCCATCACCGCGATCGCGTCCATCGACTGGCTCGCCTTGGCCACGCCGGGCCGGGTGTCGGTGAACCAGATCACGAGGTGGTCGGAGTTGCCCATCTTCTGGATCACGCGCTTGCGCACCGCGAACGACTGGTGCACGTTGTGCATGTCGAGCTCGCGCTCCATGTACTGGCGGTGGTCGATGGTCGGCAGCGGCATCAGGCCGCTGAACACCATGCCCGAGGTGTAGGCCGCGCGGGTGGCCAGCGGGTCGCCCTTGGTGCGCGGTGCCGGCAGGTCCGGGCCCGGGCTCAGGTTCATGTTGCGCCGGCTCCAGGGGTCGAAGTAGGCGGGATTGGCAAGCACCTTGCCGATCTCGGCCTGTGAGGTGCCGAAAAACGGGAAACCCTCTTGCACCATCTCGCTCGGGTGCTTCCAGCCGCCGACCTTGAAGTTGAGGTCGAGAAACTCCTCGGGCGTGATCTTGCCTTCCTTCATGGAGTTCAGCCCGTACTGCACGCCGACGTTGTCCCAGGTGGGACGCGCCGCTCCGGTGGCGTCGACGCCATAGATGGTGCGCAGGTCGTCGTAGTGGGTCCAACGGATCGCGGCGATGTCACTCTGCGGCTCGTAGAGTTGCTGGTTGGATGCTTGGCCGTACAGCGGGTTCATCGCCAGCGGTGTCAGGCCGCGCCAGGCCGGCACGCACTCGGAGCTGCCCACGGCGGTGCTGTAGCCCAGCGCCGTCTTCAACGGGGCCAGTGCATCGTTGACCTTGGCAAAGCCTTCCTCGGCGTTCATGCCCACCAGCCATGTGCGGTTCTTGGTGACCCGCCACTTGCTGTTGGCGCGGTCGGTGGCGTCCATGTAATGCTCGAGCAGTTCACAGTCGCCGACGTGGATGGTTTGCGTCACCATGTCGGGATAGGACTGCACCGGCAGCGCTGCGTCGAGGATGCCGGGCTGGTTCTGCGCCAGGATGTACTGCTGGATCGCCCCGCCCGAGCCGCCGAGGCCGACCGTGTACAACGGCACGCCGTAGCGCTCGATGAAGCGCTCCTTGGTCATCATCGCGGTTTCGCCGGCCAGCTGCAGGTTGTAGTGGGTGCCGGTGTTGTTGCCGCTCGAGTGCGCGATGGCGTAGCCCTTGCCCAGAATGTCGGCGTTCATCGAGCCGCTGTGCAGCGTGCCTTGCGAATGGCCGATCGCCACGCCGCCCTGGAACCAGTACTCCAGCCGGCCGTTCCACAGGCTCAGGTCGGGTTCGGCCGCGCTTTCGCCGCGCGGCGCCAGCATCGCGAAGCTGTAGAGGAAGCGGTTGATCGTGCCGCGCTCCTGGCGGACGATGAAGTCGACCTGGCGGCCGTCGGCCAGTGTCGTCCTGGCCATGTCGGCCGGCGACGAGCCGTCGCCGGGCAGCGCTTTCCACTGGTTGCCGGTGCTGCGGTACCACCAGGTGACGAAGGTCGCGATCGAGCAGCTCTGCGTGAAGCCGAGCTTGTTGCCGCTGGCATCGAACACCGGGAAGCCCGGTGCCGTCATCGACTCGACCAGCGGCTGTTTGCCGACTGCGCCCTGCGTGGTCGTGCAGACGAAAGGCTGCTGCTGCGGGCCTGACAGCATCGGGCCGGTGATCGGGTAATTGGTGAGTTGAATGCTGGCCATCACGGCGTGGCCCTTCTGCCGCACCTCGAGCGTGTTCGCACCGTTCACGAGCCCGGTGATCAGGCCTTCGAGGCCGTCGGCACGCGGCTTCAGCACGGCGTCGGTCCTGGCGCCGTTGAGCCAGAGCTCGAGCTTGTCGCGCAGGCCCGGCGCAGCACGCACCGCGATGCGCGCATCGCCGCCCGACACGTACTGTGGCGAGCTGGACAAGACCTCGATCGCGACCCGCATCGCGTTGTCGGCCGACGGGTTCGACGAGGCGCTCAGCGCGGTTGCGGTGGGGGAACCGCCGCCACCGCCGCCGCCACCGCAACCGGCGATCAGCGACACGCTGACCGCACACGCGGCCACAATCCTGCACATTCTCATGGGTTGCTCCTCCTCGGCTGGTTGGTTTTTGTTCGGTGGCCCGGCGCCGAGGTTCGAACCTCCGCGAGCGGAGGCCGAGCTCCGTTGGGCGCGGCCACCATAGCCCGCGAGGGCGGCACCCGACCCCAGGGTTTGCGGACACCACCCCCTTGTTCGCGGGGGTGCGACATTCCGTGACCGGTTCGGTGGTCCGAGCCTGCTGACGGCGGCGCTCGCAAGCGCTCCTGTAGCATCCCGTCCCCATGAACTGGCCCTATGAACTGCAGATCGGCTGGCGCTATACGCGCGCAGGCCGAGCGGGGCGCCGCAACGGCTTCATCTCGTTCATTTCGGGCGTCTCGATGCTCGGCATCGCGCTCGGCGTGGCGGCGCTGATCATCGTGCTGTCGGTGATGAACGGCTTTCGCAAGGAAGTGCAGGGCCAGATGCTCGCGGCCGTGCCGCACATCGAAGTCGCGAGCGCCGACGGCGACGCGCTGCCCGACTGGAAGGCGACGCGCGCGCAGATCGAGGCCGTGCCGCAGGCCGGCGCGCAGGTGATCGGCGCCGCGCCGTTCATCTCGACCCAGGCGCTGCTCGCGCGCGGCGACGAGATGCGCGGCGTGATCCTGCGCGGCATCGCGCCGAACGAAGAAGCCAGCGTGACCGACGTCGCCGCGCGCTTGAAAGGCACGGTGCTGGCGCGCCTCGTGCCCGGCGAATGGAACGTCGTGCTCGGCAGCGAGCTCGCGCGTTCGCTCGGCGTCGGCGAGGGCGACAAGGTCACGGCCGTGCTGCCGGGCGGGCAGGTCACGCCGGCCGGCGTGGTGCCGCGCATGCGCGCGCTCACGGTTGCCGGCGTCTTCAACTCCGGCCACTACCCGAACGACAACGGCCTCGCGCTGGTCCACATCGACGATGCGGCGCGGCTGATGCGCGTGGCCGGCCCGACCGGCCTGCAACTGCGCCTGCGCGACGTGAACGATGCGCGCGACGTGGCGGCGCGCGTGCAGGGCGCCCTCGGCCCGGCCTGGTCGGTGCGCGACTGGACCCGCAGCAACGCCAGCTGGTTCGATGCAGTGCAGGTCGAGAAGCTGTTGATGTTCATCATCCTCACGCTGATCGTCGCGGTCGCCGCCTTCAACCTGGTCGCAATGCTGGTGATGACGGTGACCGACAAGCGCGCCGACATCGCGATCCTGCGCACCTTGGGCGCGAGCCCGCGTTCGGTGATGGGCGTGTTCATGGTCCAGGGCGCCGCCTCGGGCGTGATCGGCACCGCGGCCGGCGTGTTCTTCGGCTTGCTCGTGGCCTTCAACATCGACGTGATCGTGCCGGCGATCGAGGGGCTGCTGAGCTTCAGCTTCTTCCCCGGCAATGTGTTCCTGATCAGCCGCATGCCGAGCGACCCGCAGCGCGGCGACATCGTGCCGGTGATCGCGATCTCGCTGCTGCTGTCGTTCATCGCGACGCTTTATCCGAGCTGGCGCGCGAGCCGCGTTCAACCCGCTCAAGCGCTCAGATATGAGTGACCTTGTCGAGGACATGCGCGCGTGAACTGGCCGTTTGAGATCCAGATCGGCCTGCGCTACCTGCGCGCCGCACGCAGCGGCGTCGGCAACGGCTTCATCTCGTTCATCTCGGGCGTTTCGATGCTCGGCATCGCACTCGGCGTGGCGGCGCTGATCGTTGTGCTCTCGGTCGTCAACGGCTTCAGCAAGGAGGTGCGCGACCGCATGCTGGCGGTGATCGCGCATGTCGAGCTGTATGCCGCGAACCCGGCCGCACCACCGGACTGGGCCGCGGTCGAGACCCTCGCCCGGCGCGACCGCGAGGTCGTGAGCGCGGCGCCGTTCGTCGTTGCGCAGGCGTTGATCGGCCGCGGCGAGGAACTGCGGCCGGTGCAGGTGCGCGGCATCGATCCGGCGCGCGAGGCCGAGGTTTCCGATCTCGTGCGCACGCTGCGCGACGGCGCACTCGCGACGCTGCGGCCGGGCGAAGGGCAGATCCTGCTCGGCGCTGCGCTCGCAAAGCAGCTCGGCGTCGCGCCCGGCCAGAGTGTCACGCTCGTGCTGCCGCAGCCCGATCGCCCGACCGGCGCGCCGCGCATGCTGCCGCTGACCGTGGCGGGCACGTTCGAGGCCGGGCACTTCGAGTACGACAGCAGCCTCGCGCTGATGCTGCGCGGCGACGCGCAAGCGCTGTTCGGTGCGGCTGGTGTCGCAGGCCTGCAGCTGCGTTTGGCGGACCGCGACCGCGCGCCCGAGGTCGCGCGCCGGCTCGCCGTGGCGCTCGGCGCCGATGTCTCGGTGCGCGACTGGACCCGGACGAACCGCCAGTGGTTCGAGTCGGTCCAGATCCAGAAGCAGATGCTGTTTCTGATCCTCGCGCTGATCGTCGCGGTGGCCGCGTTCAACCTCGTCTCGACGCTGGTGATGACCGTCACCGACAAGCGCGCCGACATCGCGATCCTGCGCACGCTCGGCGCCAGCCCGCGCTCGATCATGGGCATCTTCATGCTGCAGGGCGCGGTCTCGGGCGCGATCGGCACGTTGATCGGCGCGGCGGTCGGGCTGCTGGTCGCGGTCAACGTGGGCGCGATCGTCGCGGCGATCGAATCGGCGCTGCGCGTGACCTTGCTGCCGCCCAGCGTTTACCTCGTCAGCCGCATGCCGAGCGACCCGCGCAGCAGCGACATCGTGCCGATCGTGCTGATCTCGCTGGCGCTGAGTTTCGTGGCCACGCTTTATCCCAGCTGGCGCGCCAGCCGTGTCGATCCCGCCGAGGCGCTGCGTTATGAATGACCCAAGAACAAACACCTCGGATGTCGTCATCCGCGCCACCGGCCTGCACAAGCGCTTCACCGAAGGTGCCGGCGATACCGCGCTCGATGTGCACGTGCTCCAAGGCGTCGATTTGACCGTGAAGCGCGGCGAGACGGTCGCGATCGTCGGTGCGTCGGGTTCGGGCAAGAGCACCTTGCTGCACCTGATGGGAGGGCTCGAAGCGCCGAGCCAGGGCAAGGTCGAGCTGATGGGCCGGGATTTCGTCCACATGAGCGCGAGCGACCAGGGCGACTGGCGCAACGCGCAGCTCGGCTTCATCTACCAGTTCCACCACCTGCTGCCCGAGTTCACGGCGCTCGACAACGTCGCGATGCCGCTGCGCATCCGCCGTGTCGCCAAGCCCGAGGCCCGCGAACGAGCGCGCGCGGTGCTCGCGCGGGTGGGCCTCGCCGACCGCGTGCAGCACCGGCCCTCGCAGCTCTCGGGTGGCGAGCGCCAGCGCGTCGCGATCGCACGCGCGATTGCGGGTTCGCCCGCCTGCGTGCTCGCCGACGAGCCGACCGGCAATCTCGACCGCGAAACCGCCGACGGCGTGTTCGAGCTGATGCTCACCCTCGCGCGCGGCCAGGGCATGGCCTTCGTGCTGGTCACGCACGACGAGTCGCTGGCGGCGCGCTGCAGCCGCGTGCTGCGGCTGAAATCGGGTCGGCTCGCCGGCTGAAAAAAATCAATCGGTGCCGCCGCAGGGCACGCGCTGGTAGGCGTACTCGATGCGCTTGGTCCGGCCCTTGATCGGCCCTTCAATCCACGCGTCGAGCGCCGTGCCGCTGCGCGCGTAGCCGATGCGCTGCGGAAAGTCGTGCGCCAGGTTCTCGAACACGATGCTGGCGCTGCCAACCTCGGTCGAGCTGAACACCGTCGTCGTCTGCCCCGACGGGCTCACTTCATAGTCAAAGCGATCACCGCGCTCGCGCAGGATCACCGACTCGTGCGCCACGAGCTTGCCGCCGCGCACCGTGCGGCTCATGCCGAGCAGGCTGCCGGCGCGCGGCGCCATCCATTGCTCTTCGACCGTGCGCTCGGGCGTGTCGATCGCCCAGCAGCCCTGCAGCCACGCGAGGCGCTGTGCGCCGGTGGGCTGGGCCAGGGTCATGCCGGTGCAGCACAGCAGCACCAAAGCGGGCAGGCATCGTTTCATCGGCAAGCTCCTGGCTGCGCGATCCGCTGCACCGTCGTCAGCCGCCGCTGATCCGGTCGCGGCCGCCGTTCTTGGATTCGTACAGCGCGGCGTCGGCCCGCGCGACCAGCACCGGCGCATCGTCGCCGGCCTGCAGCGCCGCGACGCCGCCCGAGATCGTGATCGTGAACAGCACCTCCTGGGTGTTGCGATTGCGGATTCTCATCGCCTTCGCGCTGACGCGCACCTGCTCGGCGAGCTGTTGGGCCTGAGCGAGCGTGGCGTGCGCGAGCACGATTGCGAACTCCTCGCCGCCGTAGCGGGCGGCCGCATGGCCGGTGCCGGCCAGGTTCTGCCGCAGTACGTCGCCGAGGCCTTGCAGCACGCGATCGCCCATGACGTGGCCGTGCACGTCGTTGACCTTCTTGAAGTGATCGATGTCGAGCATGACCAGGCAGTGCTGGCAGCCCGCGGCCGGCTGGGTTCGCAGCATCGCGGCGATCTGCTGGTCGAAGCCCTTGCGGTTGAGCAGGCCGGTCAGCGGGTCGAGCAGCGCCTCGCCGCGCGCGCGGTCGAGGTCGGTGCGCAACTGCGCGATCTCGGTCTGGCTTGCCGCGACCTGGCGCTGCAGCGCATCGGCCGACTGCTTCATCTCGACCGTGCCGGCGCGCGCTTCGTCGAGCTGCGGCGACAGCGCGGCCACGTCGGCCGAACGCAGCGCGATCGAGAGGTCGTCGAGCTGGGCGCCGAACCGGCCGGCGCGCGCACCGGTTTGCGATGCCGACGCGGCGATGCCGCTCATCACCTTCTGCAGTGCGCCACCCAGACGCTGCACCGCCGCGACGTCGTTCGGCACGATGTGCTGGTCGTGCAGTGCCGCCACCGCGATGTCGTCGATCGCGGACTTGTTCGCCAGCAGCTTGTCGACCGCCGCCTGCAGCCCGGGGTTGATGCCGGCGGCGTACTCGTACCAGAGCGTGAACGTGACCGGGTTAAAGGCGGCCGCGTGCCGCCCCATGTGGCCCAGCACCACGCGCAGCAGTTCGACGCTGCGTTCCTTGGGTTCGGTGTAGCGCATGCCAGGGTTCGCTCCGGATCAGAAGCGCGAGCCGGGCTCGCGCAGAAAGGCCACTTCCTCGGCGGTCGATTGCCGTCCGAGGATCTCGTTGCGGTGCGGGAAGCGGCCGAAGCGCTGCACCACGTCGCGGTGCTTGTGCGCGTAGACCAGCATGTCGGCCATCTGCGGCGCCTCGGCCGCGAGGCGCGTGAACAGGCGCACCGCCTCGTTCTGCATCGCGATGCCCTCGGCGTGCTCGAACGGCAGGTAGACGAAGGCACGCTGCTCGGGGCGCAGGGCTTCGTCCTGGCGCGCGCCGACCATCGCGGTCGCGGCGCGCAGCGCGCGCGCGTCGCCGGCGAACG